>CAZINL010000307.1:241-1502 GCA_964540595.1 uncultured Clostridia bacterium | reverse complement strand
TGAGGTAGCGAGCGAGATAAAGACCGTAGTAACCCCTGTGGCTTGGTGGGCATAATAAGCCATACAGTCACTGTCACCAGCCATCAGGATTTCGATATCACAATCGTCAGCCTGACTTAATCGGGCTTGAACTGATGAACTACCGCGACAGAAGACGGACTAGATAAGGATGTGGTCAGATGGAATGCCCACGTTGCCATCATCGGATTGTTCCAGGCGTCTTGTTTTGCCCTGAGTGCGAGGTGCCCCTCAAGGTAATGTGGGAAGAGATTAATCCCATGGGTTCCGCCGTGTGGGAATATGAAGACGAAGGCGGTCAGGGTACTGAGGACCAACTGAAGAACAGCGGCCTTGACGCGGCGACTAAGGAGGAAGAACCCAAGCTACCGGTGAGCCGCGATCTACGACCTCGCCCGTAGATGGCCATAGAAGCTCGCACTTGGTTCTAAAGGGGTTTTCCCCAGGAAGTGACAGGACTTCACTATGCTACACTTGCGTAGCCCTCAGCTTGAACCACACGAGGTTAATCGTGTCGATGGCTAGTTCTACGTCATGCAAGTTCCGAGAGAATGAGTCATGTAAGGTGCTAACCCGGCATATGGATAAGAGCATCTACTCACTGTCATCATGCTCACGCCATATGAGGAGGGCGTCACCAATGGCCAAGGAGCTTGTGTTACTGAATGAGCCGGATCTGCGCTTCAGAATTCGCGATCAGCATGCGCAGGTATACTTTGCGGAGGACCCGGTGACGGTGCTGGGCAGTCAATATCTAGGCAGAGTTGAGGATACCCATGATCATCACAAGGCATGGGACATGATCGATCGGGTCTTGGGGCACTTGATGCCGGCCGACATGGTTGAGGAAGACTACCTCGAACTCTTCGATGGTATTGCTTACCTAGGCGGCGGCTTTGCGTTTGTGACCTGTCCTAACTGTGGGCAGGGGATCAAAGGCGATGACTTGCAGGTTCAGGTTGACCATGATGGGCGCGATGCCAGCTGCCCGAACTGTGGAACGCATCTCATTGTCATCCGCTCAAAACGTCTTGCCAACCGCCAGTAGCAGGGAAATATACAGGGATCGTAGAAGTAGAGAGATGGTTGCCGCCATCTCTCTTTATTTTTGACCGGCTGACAGCAGATAACAGCATCGACCCCAATAATCACACACATTATAGAGAACTCTGTAGTCAATAGGGAGTAGTTGAAACAGCATAGATATCTGTTTGCACTGGTGCCGATCTTGGGAAGGAGATAT
>CAZINL010000307.1:0-231 GCA_964540595.1 uncultured Clostridia bacterium | reverse complement strand
CGCCATCATCGGCGGTACGGGTGTCTATGATCCCCAGATGCTGACGAACATGGCTGAACACAAGGTAAGGACCCGCTATGGCGAGGTCAAGCTCCTCATCGGAGAGATGCAAGGTCACAGCGTGGCCTTTATGGCTCGGCATGGGTCCGGGCACAGCGTTCCTCCTCACATGATCAACTATCGTGCCAATATCAGCGCCTTGAAGGAGATCGGGGTACAACGTGTTATCGC
>CAZINL010000306.1:354-1515 GCA_964540595.1 uncultured Clostridia bacterium | reverse complement strand
AGCCAGGTGAGCAAGGCACCGGTAGCCA
Source organism: uncultured Clostridia bacterium (assembly GCA_964540595.1). Lineage (GTDB taxonomy): Bacteria > Bacillota > JAAYKD01 > JAAYKD01 > CAYOCI01 > CAYOCI01. Next base: position 1,487 of record CAZINL010000306.1, on the reverse strand, counting down.
CCGTTCTGGCGAAGGTGCAGGATGTGGTGAAGGCAGACTTGCTGGAGAACGGGATCAAGCCGGAAGAGATGGAAGATGAACTGCCCGGGTATGTGCAAACTGATCTGCTCACGGGGGATCTGGCCTTGGTGCTGGCAGACTCCGAACTGCTCGATCCCGAGTTGCTGGAGGAAGGCGTTGCCCTGCAGTCGATGTTCAACATCAGCTCCACCGAGATCCTGATCATCAAGGCGAAGAGCAAGACTGCTGCCAAGGATTTGGAGGCAGCCCTGCAGCAGGAAAAGGAGCTTAGGCTGAAGCAGTGGGAAACTTACCTGCCCAACCAGCATGAAAAAGTGAAGAACACGATCATCAAGGTGCAGGGAGTGCACTTGCTCTACGCGACCTACGAGGATGCAGCAGCGATCGAGGCCGCCTTTGACGCGGCACTGGCCGGGAAGTAGCTGAGCCGGGAGTCATAGCTTTGTTGGCGGGAGCGGAAATCGGCGCAGGCCGGTTCCGCTCCCTGCTGATGACAACGGGAGGTGCCGCATCTGGTATTCAGCAGCCTGACCTTCTTGTTCAGCTTTCTGCCGGCCGCTCTTGCTCTCTACTACCTGACCCCCGCGCGGTATCGCAACCTCACTCTCTTCCTGACCAGCCTGCTTTTCTATGCCTGGGGTGAGCCGAGGTACATCGTCCTGATGCTCTACTCCACTGTGCTTGACTACACCTGTGGGCGCATGATCAAACGGTACCGCCAGCATCCGGTCGGCGCCCGCTTTTGGTTGCTCGTGTCCCTCGCCGGGAACCTTGGCTTGCTAGGCTACTTCAAGTATGCCGACTGGCTGCTCGGCAGCATCAATCGCCTGTTGGGCACCGCGCTGCCTTTGCTTGGCCTGCGACTGCCCATCGGCATCTCGTTTTACACCTTCCAGACCATGTCCTACACGATCGACGTTTATCGGGGGGAGGCAGAAGCAGAGCGGAATTTCGTCTCCTTCGGCGCCTACGTCACGCTTTTCCCCCAACTGATTGCCGGCCCGATTGTGCGTTATGTTGATGTAGCCAGAGAGCTGAGCCAGCGCGTGCACTCTTGGGACGGCTTTGGAGCTGGCGCGACGAATTTGGCGGAGAATCCCAATGGTCGATCA
>CAZINL010000306.1:0-344 GCA_964540595.1 uncultured Clostridia bacterium | reverse complement strand
ACGGCTTTGGAGCTGGCGCGCGCCATTTCATCGTTGGCCTGGCCAAGAAGGTGCTGATCGCCAATAGCTGCGGACTGATCTTCGCGCAGGTCAGGCAAGGAGGGCTTGGCAACCTCAGTCTTGTCGGCGCCTGGCTGGGAGTCGTGGCCTTTTCTCTGCAGATCTACTTTGACTTCAGCGGGTACAGCGACATGGCGGTCGGGCTGGGACGCATGATCGGCTTCACCTTTCCGGCGAACTTCAACTACCCATTCATTGCCCAGAGTGTGAGCGAGTTCTGGCGTCGTTGGCATATTTCCATGGGCTCCTGGTTCCGCGACTATGTCTACATTCCCCTCGGAGGC
>CAZINL010000305.1:1217-1542 GCA_964540595.1 uncultured Clostridia bacterium | reverse complement strand
GCTGGTCGTCTGCGTATCGATTTGGCGCAGTATCGCGACCTCGCCGCCTTTGCCCAGTTCGGATCCGATCTCGATCGGGCCACCAAGGCACGTCTTACCCGTGGTGAGCGGTTGCAGGAGTTGCTGAAGCAGCCTGAAGCCAACCCCTTGCCGGTTGAGGAGCAGGTGGCGGTGATTTATGCCGGTACCAACGGTCACATGGACAACATCGAGACCAAGCGAGTGACGCGCTTTGCCGACGAGTTCCTCCGCTATCTGCGCGAGTCTCGCTCCGAGATTCTGAAGAAGATTCGCACCGAGCGTGAACTGAAAGAGGACACCGTTA
>CAZINL010000305.1:743-1207 GCA_964540595.1 uncultured Clostridia bacterium | reverse complement strand
GTGCGTTTCGTGGGTTGAGATATGTCCCCGATCTGGATGGGACACACCCGTAGGGGTCGCAAGAGGCACAAGCCGATTCCCGCAAGCGGAAATCGCTCTGTTGGAGATCGCAACACTCCGTGTTGCTGGCATGCGACCCGTGGGCCGAGGAATGTCCCCGATCGGGATGGGCACACCTCCGTGAAACGGGGGGACTGGCCCCAGCGTTTCAGATTCACTACGATAACCCTTAACCCTTTGAACCACCTGTAGGGGTTGTGCCCGCGACTTGCGGAACGGCAACGTTTCCGGGCGAGCGGGCGCCAAGCACGGCGCCCCTACGAGAAGGCGAGGTGAGCATGAATGGCTAGCATGCAAGATATCCGCAGGCGCGCGAAATCTGTGAGAAACATCGAACAGATCACCCGGGCGATGAAAATGGTCTCTGCCGCTAAGTTGCGGCGGGCCCAAAACACCCTGTTTGC
>CAZINL010000305.1:0-708 GCA_964540595.1 uncultured Clostridia bacterium | reverse complement strand
ATCACCTCTGATCGTGGTCTGGCGGGCGGATTCAGCGCCAACGTCATCCGCACGGCGGAACAGGCGATGAAGCAGTATCCGCGGGAAGAGATCGCCCTGGTCACCGTCGGCCGCAAGGGCAGAGATTACTTCAAGCGGCGCAACTACGAGATTATCGGCGATTTCGTGGGTTTGGGGGAAGAGATTCAGTTCAGTCAGGCCTACACCATCTCCGAGAGCATCATTGCACTGTATCAGGGTGGACTGCTGGACGAGATCTACTTGGTTTACCCGCAGTTCGTCAGCACAGTCACCCAGCGGCAGACAGTCACTCTGCTTCTGCCCATGCAGCCACCTACGGCTGAGAAGACAGGTGCAGCAGAGGCTGAGTACCTGTTTGAACCTACTCCGGAAGCAGTTCTGGACAGCCTGTTGCCACGCTATGTCGCCACATTGGTCTATCGGGCCCTGCTCGAATCGAAGGCCAGTGAACACGGCGCGCGCATGGCGGCCATGGACGCGGCCACCAAGAACGCTGAAGAGTTGATCAAGGAATTGACACTCAGTTTTAACCGTGCCCGGCAGGCCGCCATCACTCGTGAGATTTCCGAAATCGTCGGCGGCGCCGCGGCGGTGAAGTAAGGAGGACAAGCCATGAATAATGGGGTAATCAGCCAGGTCATCGGACCGGTGGTTGACGTCCATTTCCCAGACGGCCAACTCCCCAAT
>CAZINL010000304.1:0-1551 GCA_964540595.1 uncultured Clostridia bacterium | reverse complement strand
ATGTCCTGGACAAATGGCGCTTCTGCTACCCATATCTGACCGTAGGCAGCGAGCATTGCTTCGACAAGTTGCTCCCCCATTGCCACTGTAGCGTTATAGCTGTCAGCGTAATTGGCAATCCTGACGCGCGCTTTCTCCATCATCGTCTTACCGCTTAGATCTCGCATCACCTTGCCACCAGGAGCACGAGCTCCAATACGGAAAGGCGGTTTGAGTCCCTGTGGAGCAGCGCTAAGGTGTAGGGTCCCTAGCCCCTTAGATCCCAGGAGCTCTACCAATGCCTGTTCAATACTGATCATTTCTTCTTACCTGCTCTCGCTAGGATAGCCCTGAACTGATCCGCAATTTCATCTTCGATCTCAAGGCGATTGCTGTCCAGTGCCGGCTTGATGAACGGCCTGGCCGCCACCTTGCTACCACCAACCTGTTTGTGACCTGCTTCAACAAAGGATGGGTATGGCACGCCAGCATATTTGCCGCCTTCAACAAGGGCTTTGGCCTCAGCTCTGGGCTTCAGACCAACCTTGAACACGCGCTTCCCCTTCTTAGATCGCTCCGGTTGGATCTCGATGTCGTTCAGCAACGCTCCTGTTCTGACAGGAGCCCGGAACTCAGCGTCATGCAAGGCTATCTCGGCTCCCTTCACAGCTGCGCGAGAGACGTTGCGCCCAGTCAACTGGTCAAGCTCACGAAGCGCGGCAAGCGTCTCTTCCAGCCCATCGAGCGACTTACTCATCAGCTCACCTCTTTGCAGAGGAGCTGCAGCTCAATGTTCTTCTCGCCCACGTTGACAGGCGGTGCGATAATCTCAAGCACACGGCCTTTGAACAGCACCCTCATAGTCGGGTCTATCCCACGTAAGTAGCGCATGCGGATCCGTACAGTGGTTTCTGCCTGCACCTGTTGCGCCGCCCAATACTCGCGTCCCGTTAGTGGCTCAACCGATGCCGAGCGAGTGGCGACATCGACCCAGTCGTCAGGGATGGGCTGCTTCATCTCGTCGACAGCCCCGGATAACTTCTGGATAGTGATGCGGTGTCTTAGGTCTCCTGCTTTCATATCCATCACCACCTACCAGCAACGATCAGGCCACAATAACGAGCTGAAACTAAACTCAATCTCCCTGCTCACAGCGCCATCTTGAGCGGCTTCGCGGTTCTCATACCAATAGCCAATCAGCAGGAGCATCGCCAGCTTTGCCAACTGCGGCACCTTGCTTTGCTCGCCGTAGCCAGCGACAAAGCGGATCGTAATCCCACCCACTGGCCAGAGTGCAACAGACGGCCACGACTGACCAGGCATAAGCGCGACTCTACCTGGAGTCGATCTCTGATCAACGGCATAACAATCAGCAGCTAGCGTGTGAGTGATCCCCATCCGGTCTTTGTAGGTGATACATTCCACTGACTGAAGCGGAGGTAGGGGGATCCTGAGTTGTTCACCGCATGGCCAGTCGTCCATGGTTAGCTCCATGGTTCTGGTTACGTAGGTGCGGCGCTGAAAACTCTCGGCCTTCTCCCTGGCAGCGACGATGAGACCCGTGATCAGCAG
>CAZINL010000303.1:0-1559 GCA_964540595.1 uncultured Clostridia bacterium | reverse complement strand
GGTATTGGGCAGCGGCTTCCTCGGAAGCCGCCGTGACCGCTTGGCGTTTGAGTCGTTCGATCTCGCGCTGAATCTGATAGATGCTGGTGGTCTCGAGCACATGGCTGATCTTCATCTGCCGCAAAATCAGCTCATAGAAACGTTTGAAGCCACGCACGGCCTGCTCGATGATGGTGTGCACCACGTCGGCTTGCTCGGAACCGGTCTTCTGATACTCTTTCCAAAACGAGAGCTCCAACTCACGGGCGCGCTGCACACGTTCCCGCGGAAAGTTGGCCGCGCTGCGCATGGATGTGACTTCCTTAAAGAGCTTATCCAGGTCCTTGCGCACCTGGCCCAGCTCATGATCACGGATCTCCTGGTTCACATGGGCCAAGAAGCGGCGATCATTCATGGTCGAAACCAGCAGGTAGCCTTCCACTAACACGCCAGGGATCAGCGCGAGGGGATTCCAAAAGTAAGCCGCTGCCGCTGTGCCGAGCACCATCAGCAGGGATAAAGGAGCAGTCAGTGCCGTCCACAACGCCTTGCCAAACGGCGTCTTTTCCATTAGTCTCCCCCCTAGGCGCAAATGCCCTGCGGGCATTTGCATGATGTGTCGCCTGCGGCGACATGATGTTTCGCCGACGGCGAAAATGATGTATGGCGGATGACCGCCAGATGATGTTGCTACGCAATGATGGGAATGATTACTTCCATGTCCGCAGGACACATCATTGCCCGATAGGGCAACATCATTGCCGAAGGCAACATCATGTCCATAGGACACTTACTGCGGTCCCATCTCTTCCTTGATCTTAGCCAGACGTTCTTTGACCACGGACTCGTGGCTTTCGGCGCCGTTGAGCTCGGTCTTGAGACGGTTCAGGCGCTCGCGAGCGGCGACCTTGTTCACCTCGGCGTTGAGCTCATCCATATCGGTCTTGACGCTGGTCCCACCCAGCTCACTAATCGCCAGGGCGCGCGCCTGCTTCTCCTTGATCTTCTCCTTGGCGCGGTCCCAGGCCTCGCTGGTGGTATCCATGCTGATCCCGGAGAGAGCCTCATTGAGCTTCTCAGTGATCTGAGCTTGTTTCCATTGCGTCTTGAGCTGGAGTTTCTCGCGATACTTGGCCTGGACCTGAGCCTCGAAGGCGCGGACCTGCTTCTTGACCTGCTCGGAGATCTCGACCGCCTGCTGATACTGCTTCTCCAGGCCCGTCAATGTCTCTTCGATGGTCATCTGCTCCTGCATGAGAGCCTCAGCGAGGTCTTCGCGTCCAGCGGAGAGCGCCTGGCGAACCTTGGTCTCGATCGCGCGCAACTCTTCCTTCTTGTCGTTTAGCATCATCTCCAGCTGGTTTTTCTGCTGCAGGACTGCGACGCCCTGCATCTTGACCTGCTGAAGCTTTTCCTTTAGTTCGTTTTGGGCTGCCTCGAGGATAACATCAGGGTTCTCAAGGGAGCCGACTCCCATGCCGAACCAACCTTTGACCACGGTCCACAAACGTCCGAACAAGCCCATCTTGCTTCTACCTCCTGTTAATCACCGTGCCACAGCCTCTGTCCCCGTATGACAT
>CAZINL010000302.1:0-1606 GCA_964540595.1 uncultured Clostridia bacterium | reverse complement strand
TCTGCTCCTGCTGGATCACATAAGGCGGGAACAAGCGAAAGGTGGCTGTGAGCGCCTGGTACTCAGTGATGAAGCCGGCTTCGAGCAACCGCTGGACGATCACTGCCCCATGAGGCGACCAGTCTTTCCGAAGCTCAGCCCCCACCATTGTCCCCCTACCCCTGACATCGGCCAGCCATGGTCCGCTCTGCTTGATACTCTCCAAGCCCTTCATCAGATATGCCCCCATCACTGCCGATCGTTCGACTAGGCCCTCCTGCTGCATGATGGAGATGACAGTGGCTGCCACACGGCCAGAGAAAGGGTCATTCTGGTGCGACTGAACGTGGCTGAGGACACCCAAGCAGCGCTGTTGGACAGCGGCCGTGGTCACCACTGCGGCAACGGGCAGGCCCCCACCGATGACTTTACCGATGACCAGGATATCGGGGACGATAGCTTCATGCTCAAAGCCAAACCAGCGTCCCGTACGCCCCATACCCGTAGTCACCTCATTCGCGATCAGCAGCGCGCCCAAGCGGCGGCTCAGGTCACTTAACCGCTGGGCATATCCTTGAGGCGGAACGATGATGCCGTTTCCTAGAACCGGCAGGTAAAGCACGGCCGCAGTCTGCTCTCCGCGAGCGGCGAGTTCCTCTAGGGCATCGAGACAGCTAAACTCGCCCTGGCATGTTGGCCCAAGCCCCAGGGGACAGGCTAGGCAGTGAGGGGTGGGGAGCCAGTGGACATCCCCCCGCCAGGGAAGATAGGGGACAGCCCGCCTACTGTCCGATAGCGCCAGAGGATAGGTGCTCGCCCCGTAGTAGCCCAGCTTGGTCGCCACCACACTTGACCGACCGGTAGCGGCGTGGGCCATCTTCAGTGCCAAGTCAACCGCTTCACTACCCGTGTTGACAAACACTACATGATCCAGCTCCGGAGGTAGGATCTCCCCCAGTCTGTTCATGGCCTCTTCCACTTCATCTGTGTGGAAGATAGAGCCGGTGTGCACCAGCTTGGCCACCTGATCTTGGATTGCGTTGACCCAGCGTGGATGCCCATGGCCAAGCCCGTTGGCCCAGGTCCCAGAGAGCAAATCCACATAGGGTTTGCCAGTCATGTCCCAAACGGTAGCCCCTTCACCACGGCTGAGAGTGATCGCGGACATCGGGTTGGTCTGCCATAGCTTCATTATTGTCATCTACCTTTCCATCGGCCATCGGGACACCAGTGGCTACTAGTTGATTGGCCGTCAGGATCATCGTAGGGTGTACCCCATGGATGATCAACGGCCAGTCTTGACAAAATGGAGCAGACCAGTTAGGGGAGCACAGGTTCACCGGTTTCTGGCGCAGGAAGTCGATGGGTTGGGTCGCGATCTGATCGCAGGCCAGGAAACCGTGCCTAGGTGAGCGAACAAAATGCATCCTATTACTGGGAAAATATAATTGCCTAAACCTCTTGACAACGACCTGCTACGTCGTATCATATAAGTAACATGTTACCTATGAGGTGGTTTTCGGATAAACGAAATGGAACAGAGGCTCATATTCAGGGACCACATTCCACAGGCGGCCTTCACGGATGCACACTAGGAGAGGAGTCAGAGAGACGATGAAATCGGAAA
>CAZINL010000301.1:0-1625 GCA_964540595.1 uncultured Clostridia bacterium | reverse complement strand
GGCCAACGAAAACCACCTATGGACACTAAACAACAACAGCACACGAACTAGACCGCCGCCTGCCGCTCCACCTCTTGAGCCCTCTGCGCAGGTGCCTTCAGGATCGTCTTAACCCACAGCGCCGTCAGCAGCATCATCACCCCAGTGGTAAGGAAGACCGCCCTAATGCCGAGCCATGTGCCGATCACCCCGCCAACCAGCGGTCCGATGGCATTACCCATCATGTTGAAGCTGTTGGAGATACCAAACGCACGTCCACGAAACTCAGGCGAAACAGCTGCCGCGATCGTGGCATTTGCCGCAGGCAGAACGCCAGCCATGAACACGCCAAAGATAAAGCGTAGAATACCAAACTGGACCACGTTGGCGGCAAATATCTGGGGAATGCTGGCCAGCGCGGTACCGACCAACCCGATGTAGAGCACACGACGGAAGCCAACGCGTTCACCATAGCGCCCCCACGAAGGGGCAGCCAACACGGTGGCAATCCCCACTGATGAGAAGACCACACCGGTGATCAGAGCGGTGTTATCACCCGTACCAAATTGGGCTACATAAAGGGTCAGCACAGGCTGCAGGATCTGGACGGATGCCTGGATCATCAGCAGCGTCACCAACATCGCCATCAGATCCGAGTTCTGAGCGGCTTCCTTAAGGTCGGAAAGGATATTACTGCGCTGCTTGTTCTTGCCCTTCACATCTTCTTTGACCCCAAACGCCACGACCAAGGTAGCCACAAACAGAACGCCCGCTGCGACCAGAAGCGTGTTGCGGTTGCCAAACATCTTGCTGAGCACGCCACCAAAGAGAGGACCAAGAATGCTGCCTGCCGCAGCCCCAGTCTGCAAAATTCCGAGTGAACGCCCGATACGGTCCTCGGGCGTATTAGTGGCAACCAAGGAGATAGACGATGGGATAAATCCTGACAGGACCCCGTTCATGAAGCGGAGCCCCAGTAGATGGTATTGGTTGGTGGCAAAAGCCATTAACAGATAGGTCGTACCGATACCAATTCCTGAACGGATAATCATCGGCTTCTTACCATATTTATCCGCCAGCGATCCCCAGATGGGTGACATAATGGAACTGGCTACAAATGATGCTGCAAACAGCAGGCCGGACCAAAACTCAACATTGGTCACCACACCGACATCATTGAGCAACAGGGGCAAGAACGGCGTGACCAATGAGAACGAAGCACCTGCGATGACGACGCCGACCCATAGGACATAAAGATTGCGCTCCCACTGTGACAAGTCGAGGCACCCCTTTCACGGTCCCAAATAGGATGAAGTATGAATGCATTGCTGGAATGATGGAGTCTGCTGCGACAACGGACAGGCGAAGATAGTCCTATTCTAACTCTTGCTAGGTTGCTATGACTAGCCAATTTTTCGTGTTCCCAAATGATACAAAAACGCGCTGTTAATGACATCGCGTTTTTGTTTCGAGGTGGGGCTCAGCCACCCCCTCGATGCTCCCCCCGACGCTAACCTAAGGGGGCATACCCCCTTTGAACCCCCGTCACTGGGCGTAACCCATTGACACAGAAACGCGCTGTTAATGACATCGCGTTTTTGTTCGAGGTGGGGCTCAGCCACCCCCTCGATGCTCCCCCCGACGCT
>CAZINL010000300.1:546-1635 GCA_964540595.1 uncultured Clostridia bacterium | reverse complement strand
CATTAAAGACCTTTGAATTAGTCCAGATTTCAGAGAATGGCTGCTCTTTGACGTTGCCCAGTTGCATATCAAAGTAACCACATGGTTGAACATCGCCTACGTGGCTAATGAAGCCAAAGGTAATGCCACCGAGGCAACCGCGCGTCATTGCGTCCATACCATACTCTTCGCGCGTAACCTTCTTGCCTTCCTTTTTAGCAAGTTGGCGAATGATGCGATAGTAGTGAGGAGAGTCGGTCGGCTTGAAGTGAAGAGGACTTGTCTTCTGACGCTCGTAAGCCCAGGTCAACGCCTTTTCTGACTCTTCTGGAGAGAGCTCAAGATCAATCAAATCTGAGCCACGGCCGGTTGGAACAAGCATGAAAATGTGGAACGCGTCAACGCCGAGTTCCTCAGCAAGATCGTGGATAGCAGGAAGCTCATGTACGTTCTGCTTCGTCACCGTAGTATTAATTTGTACGCCTACACCGTGACGCTTCGCTGCCTTGATACCCTCGATTGAAGCGTCAAAGCATCCTGGCTCACCGCGGAATGTGTCGTGCTCTTCTGCGGTTGCGAAGTCGATGGAAACGGCAGCAATCTCATCAGTGATAAGTGTTGCGTTCGTGCCAACAACAGGCATTGCGCCCTTCTCGTGGCAATAATCAATAATCTCCCAAATATCGGGGCGCAACAGTGGTTCGCCACCCGTCAAAATGAGAATAGGGTTTGAGATGGTTACGATGTTATCGATAACCTTCTTGATCTCATCAAGTGAAAGCTCACCCTTATAGTGGCCGAACTCAGCAGCTGCACGACAGTGAGCACAGCTCAAGTTGCATGAACGGGTAATCTCCCATGCGATAATGCGAGGAGCCTTAACGCCCGTTTTTGCCTCGTACTCTTTTGCAGCGGGACCGCCACCAGGGGCAAAGCCCATAGAGCGAGCGCCACCGTGACGTTGACGCTCAACGCCAGCAGGGTGTCCGCCTGGGTGTCCACCGGGATGGCCGCCACCAGGATGTCCGCCTGGATGGCCCATCGGAATACCGATGCCCACTTTCTCGCAGCCGCCCATGGCTTCCGCCATGGCCTGCTCATCGACCTCGA
>CAZINL010000300.1:0-536 GCA_964540595.1 uncultured Clostridia bacterium | reverse complement strand
GAATTTTTTATCTTCGCTCACGAATAACTCCTTAGTTGTCCTCGAGCAACCAGCGGGCTGCGTCTTTTGCGTGGTACGTAATAATCATTTTTGCGCCCGCACGTTTGAAGCCAAGAAGCGTTTCGAGTACAACGCGCTTCTCGTCAATCCAACCGTTTTGAGCTGCTGCTTTAACCATGGCATACTCACCAGAAACATTGTATGCACAGGTAGGATAACCAAACTCATCGCGCACCTGGCGAATGAGGTCCATATAGGCAAGTGCTGGCTTCACCATAACGATGTCGGCGCCCTCTTCGATATCAAGCGCAGTTTCGCGAAGTGCTTCCTCGCCATTAGCGGGGTCCATTTGATACTGCTTGCGGTCGCCAAAGCTTGGCGTTGAATCAGCCGCGTCACGGAACGGACCATAATAGCCGCTCGCGTACTTGGCGCTGTATGCCATGATAGGAATGTCGATATAACCAGCGTCATCGAGCGCTTCACGAATTGCGGCAACGCGGCCATCCATCATATCTGATGGCGCAACCATGTCA
>CAZINL010000299.1:0-1650 GCA_964540595.1 uncultured Clostridia bacterium | reverse complement strand
AGGGACATTCCTTCGGCAATCTGTTCATCGCGGCCATGTCGGAGATTACCGGTGACTTCGAAGCGGCGGTGAAGGAGTCCAGCAAAGTACTGGCGGTGAGGGGCAGGGTGTTGCCGGTGACGCTGCAGGAAATTGTGCTCTGCGCAGAGATGGCGGACGGCAGCACCATCTGCGGCGAGACCAGCATTGCTGCTTCCGACTTGGCCATCAAGCGGGTGTTCATTCAGCCGGCTGAGGTCGATCCGCTGCCGGAGGCGTTGGCCGCCATCGGTGAGGCCGATGCGATTGTGCTGGGGCCGGGCAGTCTGTTCACCAGCGTCATTCCCAACCTGTTGGTGCCGGGGGTGGTGGAGGCGATAGCTGCTTCCCAGGCGGCAAAGATCTATGTCTGCAACGTGATGACGCAGCCCGGTGAGACAAATGGCTTTACCGCTGCCGATCATCTGCAGGCGATCATCGATCACTCCCGCCCGGGGCTGATCGACCACATCTTGATCAACTCGCAGTCTGTCGATCAAGATCTGCTAGCCCGCTACCAGGCTGACGGCGCGGATGTGGTCACATGGGACACGGCCGAGTTGGCTGCTCTCGGCGTGAAGGCAGAGACGGCGGAACTGGTGGAGCAGGATGACTTTGTGCGTCACGACTCGCGCCGCCTGGCTCAGGCAGTCTTCGGACTGGCTCTGCGCAGCGCAGTCCGCCAGGAGGGACGCAAGCTGCGTCAACGCTATGTCAAGAGGATGAAGGAAGTAGAGCTATGAAGCAGCCACGGCTGGAAGCTCAATAGGAAGGGCGTATTGCGTTTCGTCCACCGTAGACGAAAAGCAGTACGCCCTTGTTCTTGCCGCATTGCGAGAGCTAGAAAGCCGTTTTCTTACCCAGCGTAGCTCCCGCAGCATGCTGCGGGACAGGGATTGGCTCGGCGTGCCGAGCCTCTACGGAACACAAATTGTGAACAGTCTCGGATTGCGACGATGCGGTTTTTCTCAGTCCAGAGAGTGGAGGAAGGACTGATGTTCCAGACCGCAAATGCGTTGAATCACCCAGCGACCGGTGACAACTGCCGTCGGCAGACCGCCGGGCGGCATCGTCCACTGGCCTGCCTGGAAGAACCCGCTGAGCCCTGGAAGCTTACCGGGAAGATAACGGACCTTACCCTTCGGGGTTGTCGCCCACGCCATCCATGTACCCCGCCAGGCGTTGCAGTAACGCTCGTAGGTGACCGGAGTCGCGACGTCATGGACCTGGATTTTGCCCTTGGTCTCGGGATAGCGCTGCTCGACCACGGCCTTCACTTCTTGGGCGATACGCTCTTTCTGCTCACGGTAAGTCTCGGGGTCCCGAGACAGTGCCTTCCACCAGTCATAGTCAGCCTTGATCACGGAAGTGACCGTCGACCTCCCAGTCGGCATCAGGGTGGGATCGAAGCAATAGTGCCTGATCCCGATGTGCGCGTTCAGAACTCCCCCAGCATCAACCGGATGGTCGGGGCGAACGGACAGGGTGTGCGGGTAATGGGAGAGGTCACAGTCGATTCCGAGCGAGACCTGAACAGTCGCATAGATCGGGTAGGCTTCTTGATCCGTATAGAGCGATGTAAGCTGGTCGTCGAGGTACGCGCCTTGCAGCAGGTCGAACAATGTCCAGTGT
>CAZINL010000298.1:0-1665 GCA_964540595.1 uncultured Clostridia bacterium | reverse complement strand
CGGCTGAATGATACTTGTTAAAGCCGTAGGATGAAAACGGAGTGATCTGATCAAATACTCGCTCTGCGACCGATCGCTCAATGCCACGCGCCTCGGAACCGTCCAGAAAGGTGATCTTCTGGGCGGCCAGTACATCCGCCTTCTTCTTACCCATGGCACGGCGCAAGATATCAGCTTGTCCGAGTGAGAAGCCCGCCAGTTGGTTGACGATCTGCAGTACTTGTTCCTGATACACCAAGACACCATAGGTTGATTCGAGGATCGGCTCTAGGCGTGGATGCAGGTAGGTGACTACCCTGCGCTTATGTTTGGCCGCGATGAACTCAGGGATATGCTCCATAGGGCCCGGACGATACAGAGCATTGGCCGCGATGATGTCCTCAATGCAGGTAGGTTTCAGCTCTTTGAGCACATTCTTCATACCACTGCTCTCCAACTGAAAGATGCCGTCCGTATCTCCCTCGGAGAGCATAGCATAGACTTTTGGGTCGTCCAGAGGAATAGCTGCCAGCTCAATCCATCGCCCAGTTGATTGCTTGACCAACTCTTGAGCATCACGCAACAGTGTCAATGTCCGTAGCCCAAGGAAATCCATCTTGAGCAGCCCCAGATCCTCCAATGTGGTCATCGGAAATTGAGTGACCACCAACCCGTCACTCATGCGTTGGATAGGGACATAATGGGTGAGTGCGTCTTTGGTAATCACAACCCCCGCCGCGTGAACAGAAGCATGTCGCGGTAATCCTTCCAGCGCCTTGGCGCTGTCTAGGAGCTTGCGTATGGTAGGTTCAGATTCATACTGCTCCAGCAGTTCCTTGGATGTAGCCAATGCCCGTTCGATGGTGATATCGAGTTCAAACGGGATCAGCTTGGCGATGCGGTCGACCTCGCCATAGGGCATATTGAGCGCTCTACCAACATCTCGAACCGCCGCTTTGGCCGCCATGGTACCAAACGTGATGATCTGCGCCACACGGTCGCTACCGTATTTGTTGAAGACATAGTCGATAACCTCACCGCGTCGTTCAAAGCAGAAATCGATATCGATATCCGGCATGGTCACGCGCTCGACGTTGAGGAAGCGCTCGAAGATCAACCCATAGCGGATGGGGTCAACCTCGGTAATGCCCAGACAATAGGCGACTAAGCTCCCTGTAGCCGATCCGCGTCCAGGCCCAACATAGATACCCTGACTTTTCGCGTAGTGAACGAAATCCCAGACGATCAGAAAATACCCCGGATAGCCCATCTTTTCGATCACGCCTAGCTCATGCTCTAGGCGTTCAGTGAGCTCAGGGGTCACCTGCGGATAACGCTTGACCACCCCTTCATGGCAGAGGCGGCGAAGGAATGAGCTAACCGTCTCCCCTGGGGGAACCTGGTATTCGGGCAGTTGCAGCTCTCCAAAGGTGAACTCCACCTGACAGCGATCGGCGATGGCCAGAGTGTTGGCGAGCGCTTGAGGGCAGTAATGGAAGAGCTCTGCCATCTCATCGGGGCTCTTGAGGTAGAACTGATCATTGGCAAACTTCATTCGTGTAGGGTCATCGACATGGGTGGCGGTCTGTATACAGAGAAGTATGTCATGGGCCTCAGCATCACGCTGCCGGACATAATGTGTATCATTGGTTGCCACTAGTCCAATACCGGTTTCACGGCTCAACT
>CAZINL010000297.1:0-1687 GCA_964540595.1 uncultured Clostridia bacterium | reverse complement strand
TCATGTGGTGGATCCCACCTCGGGTGACGTGGTTGACGAGGTGCTGATCGGGGTGATGCGTGCGCCTCACACCTATACGCGTGATGATGTGGTGGAGATCAACTGCCATGGTGGCATCGTCCCGCTGCGGCGTGTGTTGGCGCTAGTCTTAGGCGAGGGTGCCCGGATCGCTGAGCCGGGGGAGTTTACTAAACGGGCCTTCCTCAATGGACGCTTGGACCTGGCTCAGGCCGAGGCCGTGATCGATCTCATCCGTGCTCAGACGGATGTCGGAGCTGATCTGGCTCTCAAGCAGCTGGGTGGTAAGCTCTCGTCACGGATTGAGGAGCTGCGCCAAGGGCTATTGGGCATGTTGGCGCAAGTGGAGGCGAGCATAGACTTCCCCGAAGAGATCGGTGAGTTCCCTGCGGCGGAAGCGCTGGAAGACTTGCAGCGGATCGAGCGGCGCTTGGAGGACCTGCGTAGTCAGGCTGAGCAGGGTAAGCTGTATCGGCAAGGGCTGAAGACGGTGATCATCGGGCGTCCCAATGTCGGCAAGTCGTCGCTGTTAAATGCCATCTTAGGCGAGGAGCGCGCCATTGTGACGGCGGTTCCTGGAACTACGCGGGATATCCTTGAAGAGGTGATCAATATCCGCGGTATTCCGCTGCGGCTGCTGGATACTGCCGGTCTCAGGGCGGCTACGGATGAGGTCGAGGCGATCGGGGTGCAGCGGACGCGGCAGAGTATAGCGGGGGCTGAGCTGATCCTGTGGGTTTTGGATGGCTCGGAGTCGCTGCAGGCAGAGGATGCCGAGATCGCTGCACTAGTGGCAGGCCGGACGTCGGTGGTGGTGGTCAACAAGAGCGACCAGCCACAAAGGCTGGAGATGGAGCAGGTGCAGGCATGGGCGCCACAGGCGCCGCTGGTGGTGCTCTCTGCTCGCGAGCGGGCGGGGGTAGAGCGGCTGGAAGAGGCGATCTTTGAGCTGGTGATGGGTGGACGAGCTACCAATCGAGATCAGACGCTGATCACGAAGGCGCGCCATCAAGAGGCGGTGGAGAGGGCGCTAAGGCATGTGCGCGAGGCGCTGGCAACGCTGGCGGCAGGGATGCCAGAGGACTGTCTGGCGATCGATATCAGGGCGGCTTGGGAGATCCTCGGGGAGATCACGGGCGAGAGTGTGGGGACGGATCTGCTCGATGAGATATTCGGGAGTTTCTGTATTGGGAAGTAGGAGGACACGAAGAGGACGGGTAAGGGGAACGGAGACCGGGGCTGCAAAAAGGCCTTGGTGGGCGAGCGCCGTCGCTGTGAAGCCTTAAGGTAAGAGTTCAGTCACGCTCGGGAACGGCCAATGTCGCGAGGTGTTCTATTGTAGTAGCAAAGCCATGGGATCGTCGCCATTCTGGGGTCGTCGATACGTGTTAGTCGCGACTCGTGGCCGTTCTTTCTCCTTCGCGCGCCTCGCTCTTTGAATACCTTGGCTTCAAGGCTTCCTCTGCTCGCACCACCCGGCCTTTGAGGGGGGCAGTCGGTCATCGCGACGCCCTCGGTTGAGGGGCTTTTGTGGACGGATTTGCTGGGTCGCCTGTTGGCGAACCGCCCTCCGGTACGAGACTATCGGAAAAGACAGCGGGCGCGGCAGAGCAGCGCCCCTACGCCTGGAACTGCACATATTCCTACATATGACTGGTGACTCGCTTGT
>CAZINL010000296.1:543-1739 GCA_964540595.1 uncultured Clostridia bacterium | reverse complement strand
TATCCTGCAGGCTGGCGATATTCTCGTTCTTACCGCAGACACCGACCTTAGTGCAACCGCCTTTGGGGGTCTGTTCACATTGATAGCAGAACATCGTTTCAGACACTCCTTTACGTGATTTATAAATAGGACTATGACGCTTGACGGACACGGGGTGTTGACCACAGTTCATAGTATAGCGGACAACTCGGGTTTAGAATGTGATCTATGTCACGAGTCGGCGTGATATTTCCAGCCCAAGTTGACGAGTAATTGTGGAATACAGTAGAAGTGATGACTAAATGTTATTGCCAGAATCACGATCATTGATATAATATATTGATGTAGTCAATTTGCCATATTAACCACAGCCGTAAGGAGTTGTAGGGGATGAACAATCATATGCTCACAGCCGGAATCATCTTTGTCGTCGCGTACCTGTTCATCATCGTCAGACCGTTTAGACCAGTCTACTCCGCCTTCGGGGCGGCAACTGTTCTGCTGTTGACCGGGACCATCAGCTTCAGCGAAGCCTTGTCATCGATCAACATCAACGTTCTTGGCATCGTCTGGGGGATGATGGTGATTGCCGAGCTCTTTATCGCCTCACATGCCACCGACTACTTAGCAGGGAAACTCGTCAGCAAGATGAACACCGTAGGATTGGCGTTGGTCGCGGTTAGCGTGTTTGCCGGCTTGATCTCAGCGGTAGTGGACAATGTGGCGACCGTCCTGATCATCGCTCCGGTGGCCTTTGAGATCGCCAACCGCCTCAAGGTTTCACCAGTGCCCTTCCTGATCGGTGTCGCGGTCTCGTCAAACCTGCAGGGTATGGCGACCATGATCGGCGACTCGACCAGTATCATCCTTGCTGCCAACGCCAACATGAACTTCCTCAACTTCTTCTTTATGGAGGGGAAGCCGAGCATATTCTGGGCGGTCGAGTTAGGAGCTGTGGTCTCCGCTTTCGTCCTCTGGTTCATGTTTAGGCATATGAGCCAGAAGGTTGAGTTTGAGAGCAACGTCGAAGTCAAGTCCTGGGTTCCCTCCTGGCTGCTGCTATTGCTCATTCTCGTGTTGGCCGCCTCGTCCGTCATCCCCAACAAGCCTGATTATTTCAATGGTCTGGTGACCATCATCTTTGCCTTTATCGGGCTGGCCTGGAATTCTGCCAAGGGTAAGCTTCTCTTCAGCTTCCGTGGACTTGACTGGGAGAC
>CAZINL010000296.1:0-533 GCA_964540595.1 uncultured Clostridia bacterium | reverse complement strand
CCTTGCCTTCCTAGTCGGCATCTTCGTTCTAGTCGGTAGTCTCTCGTCTACTGGTGTGGTCTCCTGGCTCGCCCACCAGATCACGCAGTTCACCGGCGGCAGCAAGCTCACTGCCTTCCTAGTCCTGGTCTGGATCTCGGTCATCATCTCTGCCTTCGTGGATAATATCCCTTACACCATCGCCATGCTTCCCGTAGCTAACCAGGTGGCCACCGCTCTGGGCGTATCACCGCTCTTGCTGATGTTTGGTCTGACCATCGGCACTTCCTTGGGGGGTAATATCACCCCTATCGGTGCCTCCGCCAATGTCGTCGCAGTCGGTATGCTGCGCAAGCGTGGCCATGATGTCTCCTTTGGCGAGTTTATGAAGATCGGTTTGCCATTTACCCTGGCAGCGGTCATCTCGGCTTCGGCCTTCATCTGGTTCATCTGGGCGTAACGGCTTCACTGAGGCTGAATGATGTGTCGCCTGCGGCCAAACTGATGCGGCAGAGCCGCGAACACCAAGGATGCAGATCGCCGCTTACGCGTGC
>CAZINL010000295.1:0-1763 GCA_964540595.1 uncultured Clostridia bacterium | reverse complement strand
TATGCTTTGCATCTGATGTTCGGTCAGCGTGGACATAAGAAACCCCCCTTTACCTCTTGTAAATGTCGCCTCTTGAACCGAGTAGCGCCGAGCGGGCCGGAGGATGGTGACTGTCCACTTAGCCACGTCCCAGAAGCTCCCGCCGAACCTTCTCCAAAGATTCCCCTGGATCACGCCCAGCTAAATAGTCTTGTAGGGCCTTCTCAGACGCTGCTAACTCCTCAGAAATGGGTTCATCGCCTCCGACGTCTCGCAGATACTCCAAGAAACGCCTGGCTGCAAAAAACTCACCGGCCGGTAAAGCATCGATCAACCGGTGCAGCTCCTCTTTGCTCACACTCATCAATCTAACCCCTTGGGTTAATTCTCGCTTTCTGGCTGGCCATTTTAGTACCTCGAAGATGCTCGTCGAGGTCAGCCCGACGAATACGCCACTGATTCCCGACCTTTCCACCTGGAAGCCGCCCATCCCGAAGCCGACGCAATACAGTTTCTTTGTTGACTCGCAGGTAAGCTGCAGCCTCTTCCGCTGTCAGAACAGCTTCTTGTCCTACATCCGCCATAGCTAAATGTCGCCTCCCGACAAAACCGTACCACGCTTATCGTATACCAGGCAATACACAACACGACAATAAGCGACATATTACGCTGCGGCGCAATTGCCTTAGCGCAAGTCCCAGCTCTAAGGCTTGCTGCGATGCTGCGGTGTTGCGTTGCGGCAGCGCAGCGCCGCAGCAAGCGCAAATCAGAGCCGTTTAGAAGCGTTTAGAGACACGATAAAAGCTATAACACCCATTTTACCCAGCCTGACTTTCTAAATCGATTCTAAGGCCGTTTCTGTGGCTCTAGTGCCGTACTATTCGCCATTGCCTATACCGTGCACTCGGTTTCTGCCCAGATGGCTCACCCTATTTGCTCAGATAGTCCGGAAGCACTTCCGTATAGGCGCCGGCGGCAATCTCATCGAGCCACCACCACGCTGAGCGAGGCGGGCACTCCCTCTTCCGAAAGCCCGCATAAGCCAACTCAAAATACGACAAGAGATCCAACCGCAACAGCCGCCGATCGGCATCTTGCACCGCATCCTGTTCCAAAGCCTCCACCGGAAGTTCATCTCGCACAAAAAGCACCAGTTCGGACTCAATAATCAATGGGCGGTTTGGATGCCACATGCACACTTTCCCAGCATTGTCGGCATACTCACCCCAAAGCCGGACCAATGCTTCAAGTGCATTTCCCCGTTCATGGGCTTGCGCTTGCCGATTCCCCACCCCTTTAGTGCGGAGGTGTTTCGGTAAATGCTCTACATAGGTTCCAGCCACCATCTCATCGAGCCACCACCACCACGCTGAGCGAGGTGGTTTATCCTCGGGTCGATAAACTTCATAACCACTGTAAACAAGATCTGGTAGCAGCTCTTCCCGCCGATGAAAAAGCACTCGGTCACCTGCAATCACATACGGGTCACTTTCGGTGCCGAACTCACACATATCATCCCTAGCCCAGAGCATGAGCTCTACCCAATGTACCCAACCATCCGGGGTGTCTGGGCAGCAATAACGCTCACTGTGAGCATTCCGGGCATAGCACTCATAAATCGCCGGGGTGTACTTGAACTCGACTTGGTCCATCTTGGAAGGAACACCACCTTTTTAAAACCCCACTGCAGGAGATAACCTTTCTGAGTACCAGTGCGACTTAGTAACACCAGCAAGGAATGAGCAAATCAATCGGGAATTCTGGCACCAACTTGCTTAGGGGGG
>CAZINL010000294.1:0-1765 GCA_964540595.1 uncultured Clostridia bacterium | reverse complement strand
CCAAGTGCGCTACCAAGCTGCGCTACGCCCCGAAAACAACAGAATTCATTATAACCCGCATTGCTCCGACTGTCAAGAACCCTGCATGCGTTTTGACCATCGCGCGCTGCGAAGACCAATTCTGCATCGCGTTTTTTCGACTGTCGTTATCTACGGCGAAGACCATCTTATCACAGCTTCGCCGCACTTGACAAGGTCTGATTTGATAGTATTTTTTTACACAGGTTAACGAGGCTACGTTAATTTGATCACCGTCTCCGCCAAGGTCGTTTGGTCGACCAAAGCCACGACCCGTATTGCGAGCGAGCCATCGGCCTGCGTCTCGATGATCGCCGCTGTGGGCTGCGCTTCAGCGTCGGGCCGATCTGGCAGACGACGTGGTCGCGCAACCGATCCTGGATTCAGTATGACCAAGCCGTTGTTTTCGGCGACAAGCCATTGATGAGTGTGACCGAAAACGACCAGCTGAGCGCTGGCCTTCATCGCTGCAGCGCTCAGCTCGACCAGGCGGCCTTTAACCTGGAAGCGGTGCCCGTGGACAAGAAGGATACGGCAGCCTTGCCATGTAAAAACCAGTTTTTCGGGAGCATTGCCCAGTGGGTCGCAATTGCCTGCGACGGCCTTTACTGGAACTCCAAACAGGCTGCCCAGCTTGGCCCCATCAACCCAGTGATCCCCACCATGAATGAGCAGATCAAACGGCTCCATGCCGCGCAAGGCGTAGTCTGCCCGCTGGAGCATTCCATGGGTATCGCTGATCACCACTGCTTTCATACCTGTCCCAGCTCCTGCCGCAGATAGTCGATCAGCTTCTGCATGGCTTTACCCCGGTGGCTGATCTGGTTTTTGATCGTAAGCGGCAGCTCCGCGTAGGTCTGCCCGTAGTCTGGAACCACGAATAGTGGATCGTAACCAAAACCGCCCTGGCCGGCTGGCTCAGTGGCGATGACCCCGGCACACTCCCCGCGAAAGGTGATGGTGGGCTTGCCAGGGCGAGCCAAAGCGACCTCGGACACAAATCGCCCGCCGCGGTCATTGACCCCGGCCAACGCTTGCAGCAGTTTGCGATTATTGGCCGCATCGTTGGCATCCTCCCCGGCATAGCGAGCCGAGTATACACCAGGGGCGCCACCGAGCGCATCGACCTCAAGGCCCGAGTCATCGGCCAGAGCCCATTGGTCCAAAGCCTGGCAAACGGCTTCAGCCTTGAGTATCGCATTCGCGGCGAACGTGGAACCTGTCTCCTCGACCGTGCCACCGAAACCGGCTTCTCTCGCTGTCATGACCTCTACCGGGAGATCACGCAGCAGTTCGCGTAGTTCTAGCACCTTGCCCATGTTGCCGGTGGCCATGATGATCTTCTGTGTCTGCATCTGCACTCTTGCTCCTCTTCTGACCTGCACATGCGGCCCGATACTTACATACTCGCGGACCAACGCAATCCTAATGGCTCGATGATCTCCTTCTGATGGGCGATCATCCCCTGGATGCCTTCGTGAGCGAGGTCGAGCATGGTGTTGAGCTGCTCACGGGTAAAGGTCGCTTCCTCACCGGTCCCCTGCACCTCCACCAGCCTTCCGGTGCCTGTCATGACCACGTTCATATCGACTTCGGCTGCGGAGTCCTCGAGGTAGCATAGGTCTAACAGCGATTGCTCTCTGATCAGGCCGACACTGGTGGCGGCCAAATAGTCTTTGATCGGCAAGCGGCTCAGCTTTCCCTCACGGACCATCTTCTCCATGGCCAAGACCATGGCTACGAAGCC
>CAZINL010000293.1:570-1776 GCA_964540595.1 uncultured Clostridia bacterium | reverse complement strand
CTTTACTCAGGCCTGGCTCGAGCTCTACTCGAGGATGAGCACGGAGCTGAGCAACGAACGGCAGCGCAGCACGCGCAACATCCATCTGATCAGTCAATGGGCCCACCATATGAAGACCCCGGTGGCGGTGATTGATCTGGAGCTACAGAAGGCTGAGAAGACCAGTGCATCTCCTGAGCTTGTCTCGATCCTAGCCAGTGTCGGTGAGGAGAACCGTCGGCTACAGCACTCGCTGCAGATGCTGCTGAACATGATCCGGCTCGATGACTTCGCCAGCGACTTCCGTGTCGAGCAGGTCGAGTTGTTGGGCTCTGTGCGGCGTCTGGTCAATGATCACAAGCGCGACTTTATCGTCCATCGTGTCTATCCCAAGATCGAGGTGGACGGTTTCGCCGACCATGGACAGGCCATGGTCGTGGAGAGCGACGCCAAGTGGCTCCGGTTTGTGCTCGAACAGATCGTCAGCAACGCCATCAAGTATTCTTCAAGCACTGAACGCGACGGGCAGGTGATCTTCCGCTGCCGTCAGGAGAGGGGTGACACGATCATGGAGATTGAAGACAACGGAATCGGGATCGCCTCGGAGGATCTGGGCCGGGTCTTTGCCCCCTTCTATACCGGTGCCAATGGGCGTGAGCTGGCGCAGTCCACTGGCCTGGGGCTGTACCTGGCTCAAGATGCCTGTGAACGGCTCGGACACCACCTTAGCTTGCTCTCCACCCGTGGCCAAGGCACGATCGTTTCGATCCGCTTTGCCGCCGGCCACGCCATCTTCAGCGGACTAGACACCTCAGTGCCTGACGTAAAGTGACAAAACTGTAAGGTTCGCACCTGGCTCTGTAAGCCAGATCAATGGTGAGCAAGATGCCTCCCAAGGTAAACTGATCTCAGTTCCGCTAAGTTAAGGAGGCAAAAGCCATGTTGGTTCTGCAAGCCAAAAACCTAACCAAACTATATTCGAGCCGGGGCAAGATGGTGACTCGCGCTCTCGATGGCTTCTCATTGGATGTGGAAAAAGGTGAATTCGTCGGTATCATGGGCCCATCAGGGAGCGGCAAGACGACGCTGCTCAATCTCTTGGCCACCATCGACCAACCCACCTCAGGCACCATCCATATCGAGGGGACCGATACCAGCAAGATCAGGGGTGAGAAGCTGGCGCTCTTCCGCCGCCAGAAGCTGGGCTTCGTCTTTCAGGATTTCAAC
>CAZINL010000293.1:248-560 GCA_964540595.1 uncultured Clostridia bacterium | reverse complement strand
CCTGCATCTGGTCCTGGACCGCGTCGCGCTGCCCACGCTGAAAGACCAGCTGGCCTCCATCGCTTCCCGCCTTGGCATCAGCGACATCCTTGGCAAATACCCCTACGAGGTCTCCGGCGGCCAGCAGCAGCGCGCCGCAGCGGCCCGAGCCTTCATCCACGAGCCAGCCGTCATCCTCGCCGATGAGCCCACCGGCAACCTTGACTCCCGCTCGGCCCGCGACCTGATGGAGACGCTGACGAAGCTCAACACCCAATCTGGCGTGACTATCACCATGGTCACCCACGACCCGTTTGCCGCCAGCTTCTGTCA
>CAZINL010000293.1:0-238 GCA_964540595.1 uncultured Clostridia bacterium | reverse complement strand
TCCGCCGCGGTGAGAGCCGTCAGGCCTTCTTCCAGCAGATCCTGGATGTGCTCTCCTTGATTGGGGGTGGATCTGATGACTCTGGGTCAGATCGCCGCTAGAAACCTGTGGCAGAACCGCGGGCGCTATCTGGCGTATCTCTCCAGCTCCGCCTTCTCGGTGATGATCTACTTCCTCTACACCGCGCTCAGTTTCCATCCACAGCTGCAGGGTGGTTACAGGGGGGCTGGCGAGGCGA
>CAZINL010000292.1:0-1790 GCA_964540595.1 uncultured Clostridia bacterium | reverse complement strand
TCATGCAGCAAGACCCCTTGGTGGTCCTCGACGGTGCCCACAACATGCACGGTATCTCCGCCCTGCGCAGGGCAGCAGAAGAGTTCGTCCCCGATCATGAGCGCATCTTGGTGATGGGGATCCTAGGGGATAAGGATTATGCGCCCATGCTCCTGCACATGGCCCCGCTGGCCAAGAAGGTTATCCTTACCCAGCCGGAATACAAACGCGCAGCCAACGTTGACCAGCTGGCTGCAGTACTGCAGGGGAAAGGGTATGATGTGGAGCTCGTGCCGGCAGTGCCTGATGCTGTCCGCGCCGCCATTGGACAAGCCCAACACGGCGAGATGGTTTTGGTCTGCGGCTCCTTGTACACTGTCTCTGAAGCCAGAGCCGTATGGAGAGAGTAGAGACAACCGCGTTAGGTCGTCTGGTTCATGGCATCTACCCCGATGCCACACTCCTACGCTCTTGGCCATTGACCGGCGGCATCTCCGCCCAGGTGACGGCCATGGAGCTCCTGTTCCCCGATGGTCAACCCAAGAAGATGATCGTTCGCCAGCATGGTAGCAACGACCTTAGCCGCAATCCTAATGTTGCGTTTGATGAATTTGGGCTCCTGAAAACTCTGCACTCGGCGGGGCTACCGGTGCCCAGACCATACTATGTGGACCGATCCTCCCAGTTCTTCGCCACGCCATGCATCGTGGTGGAGTACATCGAAGGGGCGACCGACCTTGCGCCAGTCGATCCGATGGCCTTCGCTACCAAGATGGCCACCCAGCTAGCTAGGATCCACAGTCTGGATGCCTCTGGTCTTGCCTTTCTCCCTAGAGAGGATGAGCGCATTGAGCCATGGCTGGCAGAGGAGCCTAGGACACCAGACGAATCCTTGGCCGAGGGTCGGATCAGAGCTGTCTTAAAGTCGGCTTGGCCTTTTACCCACCCCAATGAGCCCACTCTGCTGCACGGCGACTATTGGCCGGGAAATATCCTCTGGAGCAAAAGCCAACTGGTGGGGATCATCGACTGGGAAGATGCAGCGTTGGGGGATCCGCTCTCCGATCTTGCCAACAGTCGTCTTGAGGTCCTCTGGACCTGTGGGGTAGAGGCCATGGAGCGGTTTACGGAGCACTACCGATCGTTAACAGCCGCTGACTTTAGCAACCTGCCGTATTGGGATTTGTATAGGGGATTGCGGTCAGTGGAGGCCATTTCTAGGTGGGGGTTGGAGACAGAAGTGGAGCGCAAGATGCGCGAACAGTATCTAGCCTTCATCTCCAAAGCTTTTGAGCAGTTGAGCGGAATCTAGGAGCCCGTCCGCGGTGTGAAGCGGACGGGCTCTTCCCCTATGTCACCGCTGTAGTAATCTACAGCGCTATCACCATGCCGTCATAGGCGATCTCGTAGCCGTATCGACGCCCATATGCCATGAAATCGGAGTGATTAGGATTACCTTCGTGTGATATGTGGGTAGCAAGGACGCGCCCACCCTTCTTCAGGAGGTTCTCGGCGAGGAATCTCTGGACGTGCTCGCTGAACTGATTAGCATTGAGGTGGTCGACCCCAGCGATATTGGGTCCATAGGTATGGTCAAGGATGACTAGGTCAAACTGCATTTCTTTTTGGTGAAACCCCGCCCACACATCTGCGGACAAAACAGGGGTATCCACCCCGTAGAAGACAGAATGACTACCATCCTGGATGGCGTAAAGCAGTGAACCAGCGTCAGGATCGTGGTTCGAGGCAAAGGCAGTGACCTCATATCTGCCAGCAGTGATGACTTGCCCGTGCTCGATGGGGTGGATATG
>CAZINL010000291.1:0-1799 GCA_964540595.1 uncultured Clostridia bacterium | reverse complement strand
CCCAGCAAATACTGTTCAAGGCTGTTTACTAGATAAAAGACGAGAACTGAGTAGCGCTCCGGTAACAAGATAGATAGATGGACATGGTTCATATGTGCCTGACACAGGGAGTGACGCTGGCCGAAGTGCAGCCTTCCAGTCAGACGCCCCCCGCCGGCACCGGTCTGGATATCAATCATGTCTAGGATCTTGGTTAGTGCGGGCGGCATCTCGTTTGAGCCGCTATTAATAGCCCAGTCGGTCTGATACGCCATCACGCTGCTGGCTAGCCATTTGGCGGCCTCTTGCGGTGGAATCGCCATCACGTCGTGAAACACGTCGACGTGGACGACTTCGCCAGGTCTATGACGTTTGTAGAAGATCTGACCGGCGTCCGCATTGGTGAGAATACGTACCGTGTCTGGCTCCAAGGGTGAGATAGTATGGAGTTGACGACTGACAATAGCTGCCTCACCGACGCGCACCGCCCGGTTCTGGCGCCACGCTCTGATCATTCTCCCGGCCAGACCCCAGCAATCTCGAGGATGGGTCATGGCCTCAACTCCTCGGGTCCCTTGATGAGTTCAGTGTAGCGAAGCAACTCCATTGGTTGGGCGGCGTCACGCGGCGCGACCGGTGGCAGATCAGGATTCTCCCCACAGACGCCTGGGCCGACCCCAGCCTGATGTCCTTCAGTCAGACCCGATCCAGCAGTCTGAGCCGTATCGCTATGGGTCGGAGGAGCGTAGGGAACAGGCCCGGGCATGTAGTCAGCGCTCCGCTGTCCAACCAAACGTTGCATCAGGTGATTCAGCATGCTCGAAAAAGGCATGGCTGCATCGCGATACTCCCGACTGGTACCCGCGGGCCCTGAGACGGGGCGGATCGCTTCATTGCCAGAGCTGGGCTGAGCAGCAGGTATTGACACTGGCTCAGCCATCGAGCGAAGCTTCTCCGCTGAGGCACGTTCGCGCTCCTGCAGAAAACGAAGCATCTCCGCCAGGACATTAGCATCGACGCGGTGGCCAAGGGCAAAGGGCAGATTCCGGCGCAGATCGCTCAATTGCACATTGTTTTGTCCACGACGGGCAGCGTCAAGGCGCGACGACAAGAGCAGGGCTTCCATCGCCCGTAAGCTCTCCACATTAAAGTCTACGTACATCATCGCTAGCAGCTCATAGAGCGCCTCATCCAAGGGTGTGTTGACGTAGCACGCTGCCTGAAGATCGTATGCGGGCCGCACCCACTGGCATTCGAGATGACTAGTTTCCATGCCTTGGCGGAGGATGCTCGCCACACTGGCGATATCAGTAGGTCGCTCTACGGGGATGGCCAGGTCAAACCGATCGGAGAGCTGACGGCGTATCCCTGCCAGTGCCCCCGGCTCCTCATCGGGGTTTGATGCGGCCCAGACCGAAACCTGCACGGGCAGCTCGATCTTGGGTAGACCGGTCTCCTCGATCTGGATCCGCCCCGGCTTCGTACCCATCACATCCAGGAGTACGTCCACTAGTTCGGGAGCTGTGTCGGCCAGACGGTTGATCTCATCCACGAACAGAATGCCGCGATGCGCCTGGGCAATGAGACCAGGTAAAAGGCAGGCACTGGGCTCATTTCCTGTCAAGCGCGCCAGATCAATGCTCCCAACCACCGTGCCGATTTTGGCGGACTGAGAGATCTCGACAAACGGCATGGGGATCTGCTCCACTTCCAAGGCTAAGAGCTCAGTAGCTGAAAGATGGCGGTGCTGAGGGCAGTGGCGCAGGGCGGGATCGCAATTATATAGACAACCCTTCACTCTCTTGATCATCGGTAGGATG
>CAZINL010000290.1:0-1834 GCA_964540595.1 uncultured Clostridia bacterium | reverse complement strand
GTTCAGGGCAAGCCGATCTCAGGATTGCTCAACGAGATCATGGAGATCCTCCAGAAACTAAAACCCACTAGCAGTCGCTGAGTGTCAGGGGTCAGGCCGAACGGTCTGACCCTTTATCACGCGTCAGCCAGTTTGACTGCCCGCGGCCCAGGCCAATGTAGCTGCAGCTTGTCGGGCAGGGTGAGAATAGGAACGTATAGGGTACTGAGACTAACAAATCGGATCACAAAAAACGGCGCAAAGTCACGCTGTGCACTACTCTGCTCCTGTTCCGAACCCATGATACAGTCAACACTGTGAATGACCGAGGCGACCAAAGGGAGCTGGCGTTCGGCTAAGATCCTTTCAATGGCATGACAGGCGAGGTAATAACTCTCCCGGATGCCTAAATGACCGAGGATCGGCTTGTCAATCTGCGGGCCACCTTCTACCAGCGGATAATCCTTGATAATCGACATAAAATCAGGCAGATACTCCCCGGTTTGAGTGTTGATGCCAATGGTAAGTAATTCAGGTACCTGATCTGGAGCAGTTAGCTCAAAGTGGAAGAGCCACCACTGATCATAGCTGCTGATCTCGAGAGCAATCACGTTCCCATCGCACAACTCGCGAAATGGTACGAGACCCAATTCACGGGTCCACCAGTCCTTACTGTTGAGGTCAATCGTCTGTTCATCGATCACTTCTTCTTGTACCAGATCGAAAGCCTGGGTCAAAAGAGTGAGTGCAGACCCCAAGAGATGGAGATGACCCCGGCAGGTGGTGGACTCTTGAGGTTGTGGGTTAGCACTATTGAGATCGGCCATGGAGAAATGGTCTTTGTGGTCTTCATAGGTCAGCTCCGCTTGCAGCCCGCCTGGAAAGCTGAGGACAAAGTCCAAGTTTTCAATCGTAACCTGCGTCTCTTTCAAGTATTCTTACCCCCCATGTTGCTATAGAGATAGTCTGTCCGGAAAATGGTCTGGCTTGCATTGTTCAGACCAACCGCCAGCATGTACCTGCTATCGCTGAACGCCGCGACCGGCACAATAAGCTTGGGAGGCGATAAGCATGGACCACAACGGTTTGCTCTCCGATCAGATCCTGGATCGGTTCAAATACGAAGTTGCCGAGAATCTAGGCCTGCTTGAAAAGATCAGGGAGCAAGGGTGGTCAGAGGTGACCAGCAAGGACTGTGGCGCGATTGGTGGCCGCATCGGTGGCAACATGGTAAGGGTGCTTTTGCGCAACGCTGAAGAGCAGTTATGCAAGAAAGGCAAAAGCTGAAAAAGGGAAACAGCCCTAACAAGGGGCTGTTTCCCTTTAGCCTGCATCCCTATTTCAGGTCCCTGACGCCTAAGAACTGCGCTATATTGGCATCATGGCGCGTAATACCGCGGATCTTGCCTGTCTTCGATGTAAACAGGGTCGTGATCCCAGGTCCATGACCCATGATGGTGCAGTTGCTGTGAACCACCACTCCGATCGTGACGGCTCCGGTGAGGTATCCTCTTCCGTATGAGGTGTCACAGTTTCGCAGCAAGACGAGATCACCAAAACGGAGCTTGCCGAGCTGGCACCGTTCAAATTCTACCGGATCATGAGTCATGATATCATAGTCGCCACGATCAGCGGTATTGGAGCCGATCCCGGAACCCATCAGGTGAGCCGGAACTTCGGTGACCACCGGGACTTCCAGCACACCGTCGACTACGCGCAGATCCATCTTCTCAGCTAGATCTGGATCGAGGTTCTTCACCATGACGTCTGGTGCATCAGAGAGAGCCATGCCAAGACCAAAGCTTTTCACTAGGATCTTGTCGCCGATGCTCATCTTCTCCAAGTCTTCGCGCTT
>CAZINL010000289.1:0-1847 GCA_964540595.1 uncultured Clostridia bacterium | reverse complement strand
TAGCTGATGCGGCTACTGGAGGCCGTGCTACGCACCAGTCGGCAGTAAGGGCGTAGAGAACCATAGAGTGGCCTCACCGTAACGATCGAGACCAGAACTGCCGCTGCAGCTCTGGTCTTTTTGCATACGTCAGACACGGGAAGGGGATTGGGCGGTGGTGAGCGAAACTATCAGCCATCACGTGATGGGGGTGCTCGCGATGTTTGAGAATGTGTCGGTGGTCAAGAAGGCCAATATCTACTTTGGCGGACAAGTCACCAGTCGCACCGTGCTATTTGCGGATGGAACACGGAAGACACTGGGTATTCTGCTTCCCGGCGAGTATGAGTTTGCTACGGCCGATAAGGAGATCATGGAGATCCAGGCGGGTCGTCTCGATGTGTGGCTGCTGCATGCCAAGGACTGGCAGGCTGTCAGCGCGGTGAGAGCTTCACCATCCCCAAGAACTCTGGCTTTAAGATGCGCGTCTACGATGTGACCGATTACTGCTGCCACTATATCAAGGAGTAGGAGTGGCCGGGGGATTTCGGGCGAAACGTAGACAAGGAACCAGCGGGATCGCCACCGCTGGTTCCTTTTTTGTGTGCTGTATATGACACCTGCGCCCAATGAATAAGCTCCCGTTCCACCCAGACAGTGGAACGGGAGCTTTCAGGAGTTAGATCAGCTTCGTGGTCTGTTCGTCGATGAGCTCGGCGCCGACGATGCTGGCCAGATCACCGGATGAGGTGATGAAGACGTTGCGGGCTAGGATCGCCTGCATGGCAGCTTGAACGTCTGCGGCCTCAATGGCATCCTTCGGATCAGCCACACGGTAGCGAACCTTGGTCCCACCCTGGGTCTGAAAGGTCATCACTAGGGTCTTCATTGTTCAATTCCTCCTTCACTTATTGGGATGTGATGGTCAGATTGTCGTTAGGCCTCGATCAGAGCCACATCGTCCACGCGGTTGACGCGGTAGAGCGGGTAGTTGGTCAGATCGGCGATGGCCTGAGCGATGTCATAGAGATCCTGGTCGGCGGCGGTAGGCTTGACCTTGCTGTAGGTGCGGGTGCTGAGTTCGGGAACTCCCTTGCCATCGACGCCTGTCTGTAGCCTGACTACGAGCTTCGCTGCTCCTGCCTCTTTGGTGATCGCCATGGTGTTGTTCCTCCTTTGGTTTTGGTGTGGATCAGCAGGCCTGCTGTCTGAGGTTATGATAGCAGGCGGGCCCAGTCGCGCACCAAAGCCGAGATGGCGTAAATCGATGCCGTGTTGAAGAGATCTCTGGGGAGAAAGGCAGCATGTATCGTATCTGGCGGAGGAGATGAGCTGAACCGAGGCCGGTTCAGGCCGATCTCGGGCGAAAATAGAAAAGGAACCAGCGGCATTATACCGCTGGTTCCTTGCTGGTGATCTCTATTAGGCGTAGCTCTGCATCAGGGGACGGATCTCATTGGCCAGATCGATCGGGTAGGTCTTGCGACCGTGCCCATCCCAAGCCACGGTGAAGCGGCGTTGGTCGATGGCAGTGAGGGTGCCGGGGATACCGGTCAGTCGTCCTTGGACGCGATCACCGATGGTGATCGCCGTGCTGAGAGCGTCAAACCAAAATAGTGGGGTGTTGGTACGCTTTGAGGATTGTTTTTGGAACATATGGTTCTTCCTTTGATGATGGAGTCAGATCTGTTTCAATAGGTGGTCGTGGTAAAGCTGCATCAGGCTTATACGTTCTCTATCGCGCTTACAATCTGCTTCATTAAATGATACATCACTACCGTGGTTATGTCAAATGAGATATTCTGGAGGACGGTGTAGGTGATAGCACTGCGAGGATACGAAGGACGGGGGTTACGGCGGGCGGGTCA
>CAZINL010000288.1:0-1854 GCA_964540595.1 uncultured Clostridia bacterium | reverse complement strand
GTGTTGTCAAACTTCTTCACCACGTGGGCAACCAAGCGCAGGTTGCGTTCGATCAAAGTCTGCCGCGCCACATCGTCCCCCTGCTCCAAACGGCGGAGACAGACCGCCTCTTCCTCCTCTGTCAGTGGTTGAGGAAAGGTGTTGTTGTGGACAAAAGAAACCAAGAGCCTTAGCTGTTGCAGTAAGAGCAAGACAAGGGTCTCCAGCACCGCATCACCTCCCAGGTTGCATGGGCGAGCAGCAATCCGAGATTGCGACCAGCCAGGTTGCATAGGCGAGCAGCAATCCAAGATTGCGACCAGCCAGGACTGAGTAAGCCGCCTCCCAGGTGGCGATAATCACGAGCATCATCGCCACTGATCGACTTTGAGTGTCTCTATCAGAGTATGATGATACGGTGCTGTGTGTGCCTGTCACGCTAGGACCAATTTCCGCAGGATCTACTCCAGTATGCGTTCGATGATCTCTTTGGCGATGGGGCCTGCCACTAGGCCGCCCCTCTGCCCCTCCTCGACAAAGACCACCACCACGATCTCCGGATCCTCGTAGGGGGCCAGGGCGGCAAACCAGGCGTGGTTAATCCCTGGCTTGCCCGTCTCGGCGGTGCCGCTCTTACCGGCGATGGCGATCAGGGAGGAATCGGCGGCCATACCAGTGCCGCTGCTTACCGTCAGCCGCAATGCGTCACGCAAGATGCGGTTAATCTCTGCACTCCAAAGGCGGTGTTCGTTGCTCGCCGTCTGCTGACGGACGACGGTGCCGTTGAGGCTGCGGCGCCCAAGAACCAGTCGCGGATCATGATAGGCACCATCATTGGCGATGGCACTATAAAGAACTGCGATATCGAGGGGGGTGACCATGAGCCGTCCTTGACCGATGGAGAGGTTGGCCAGGTCGCCATCGTAGATGGGCGCACGGTAGGGAAAATCCACCTGCTCTTGATCCTCAACCACGGGCAGATGGCGGCGACTGCCAACACCCAAAGACTCGGCGTAGCGCCGCCAGTCGGCATAACCTAGCCTCAGCCCAATCTCTACAAAGGCGGCGTTGCATGAAGCCATCACCGCCTGCTGGAGACTCAGCTCACCGTGGATACCGGTACAAGCGATACGGGTCTCCCCGACATCAACGTGACCTGGACAGAAGAAGCGGTCGTCAGCTCCGATCGCCCCCTCGGCCAGCGCCGCTCCTGCCACCAGCAGCTTATAGACGGAACCGGGGGGGTAGAACGAGAGCGCACGGTTGATCAGAGGTGCCGTCTCAGGATCGGTCTCGATCAGCTCCGCGATCTGGTCAGGGTGATACCCAGGGGCGCTAGCCATGGCGAGGATATCACCAGACTTCGGCTCCATCACCACCACCGCACCGCGCTCCATGGTCCTAGCCATCACCTGTTCGACTAGGCTCTGAATCTGACCATCGATGGTCGTCACCAGGTCGCGGGGCTGGGCATTGGCCGCCATGGTGGTCGGACGGATCAGACCGGCCAGCGGCTGACCGCTGGTGTCATGGGGGATGGCGAGCGATTGTACTGGGGGAACGCTAGTGACCCCATTGGCGGCATAGCCGATCAGCCCCGACTCAGGACCCCCTACCAGATGGGTAGCCAGCAGGTGTGTCACATGGTCGCGTAGGACGGGGATCAACCCGCTGATGCCATCGCCTCTCAGTGCAGCCCACTGGGCATCGCTCAGAGGCTCTGGCCACAGCCAGATCCCGTGATAGGGCCCATCCATCTGTCTCTGAAGCGTCGCACGGCTTAGCCCCGTGATCTGCGTCAGCGCGGCGGTCAATTGCTCCAGACCCTCCTCACCCAAGATAGCGGCATAGAGACGCTTGTCCGTCAGTGCTAAG
>CAZINL010000287.1:1547-1904 GCA_964540595.1 uncultured Clostridia bacterium | reverse complement strand
AGGCCGCAAATCTCAATTCCCTAACTATTGTTACGCATAGGGCAAGTTGCCGATTTCATAAGCATGTAGTGAACACCGGAACCTGCATGATCTCACTATGGTTAGCCTGCACCGCCCTCCATACTGTGATTCCAAATCATGCAAGTTCCGAAAGAATGAGTCATGAAAGTTACCTGACTAGATCGCCGTGCCTACAGTTCTTACCGTGGCGACAAGGGGGTGTCCCGGTGAACTACTTCAAGCTCTGTATTTCGTGCGGTCACGTGGGACGGGGCAACGAAGTCACGGTGGTGCGCTATTTCCAGGCAGTCAATATCGTCGATGTGAATCTCATTTTCGCCGTAGACATAGGGGACC
>CAZINL010000287.1:0-1537 GCA_964540595.1 uncultured Clostridia bacterium | reverse complement strand
CAGTCAATATCGTCGATGCCTATATGAACGGCAACTCAATGCCAAGGGCGAAGAACAAGCGCCATCGTGGAGCAGTCAAGTTGGTTGTCCCGGTTTCCAAGGACGAGTACTTGCGTGGCAAGGTTAGCGAAAAGCAGAACCCATATCTCGAGTCAAACGGGCTAACACGCTGAGAGGGGTGAGAGCCAACTCACCGCTGGCCTGGCTCATACCGATTGTTTGTCAGGCGCTACGGCGCGCGCTAGAGCGGAGCGAAGACCGCATGGTATGATCGCAGGCCGTTCCAGAAAACCACCACCGTTTGGGTGGTGGTTTTCGTGTGTGGGTCGGGACCAGCTGCCGCGCCACCCGTTGCGTCGTTACTGCGATTCATGCTAAAATCATAGATGTAGAACAATTGTTCGGGTGGTGAGCATGTGGCTGAGCTAACCATCATCCACGTCGACATGGACGCCTTTTTTGCCGCCGTCGAGCAGAGGGATGATCCCAGCTTGAAGGGCAAGCCGGTGATAGTGGGTGGATATCCACACGAGCGGGGCGTTGTCGCTACGTGTTCCTATGAGGCGCGCCGCTATGGTGTTCGTTCGGCCATGCCTCTGGGGGAGGCCTATCGACGCTGTCCTCACGGGATCTTTATGTATGGCGATCATCGCAAGTACGGGCTAGTTTCCCAACAGATCCAGACGATCTTCACTCGCTACACCCCAATGGTCGAACCCATCTCCATCGACGAGGCGTTTCTGGATGTCTCGGGCTGTGAGCGATTATTTGGTCCAGCGGTGGAGATCGGGCGTCAGATCAAGACCCGCATCCGGGACGAACTGGACCTCACTGCCTCCGTAGGTATCTCCCACAACAAGTTTCTCGCCAAACTGGCCTCAGACTTCAAGAAACCCGACGGTTTCTTAGTCATCACGGCAGAAGAAGCGAAAGACTTCCTCGCTCCACTGCCGATCACCAGACTATGGGGAGTAGGTGCCAAGACGGCCTCGTACCTACAAACCTTGGGGATCCGCACCATTGGTCAGCTGGCTGCGTTTCCTCTCGCAGAGCTTCGCGCTCACTTAGGGGTGGTGGCTCAGCAGCTGCATCTCCTGGCGCATGGCATTGATCATCGTCGGGTCGAGTCACCCCAAGATGCGAAATCAGTCGGGCATGAGCATACCTTTGGCGAAGACACCTATAACCGTCAGCAGGTGCTAACTGTTTTGCTCGACCTTGCTGCCAAGGTAGCCCGACGGCTGCGGCAGGCTGGCGTGATGGGGCGGACGATCACCTTGAAACTTCGCTACGGAGACTTCTCCACCATTACCCGCAGTTTTTCATGTCCTGACCCGACTGACTATGACCAGGAGCTGTTCCGAGTGGCTAAGAGATTGCTGCTTGCCAATCTCAGCACCGAAAAACCCGTGCGACTGATTGGAGTCAGTGTTTCTCACCTCGTATCCGCTGATTGCTCCCCTTATCAGCTCACTTTATTCCAAGAGCCAGAAGACGATCATCGGCGCGATCGGTTGATGCAAGCTATGGATGCCAT
>CAZINL010000286.1:0-1907 GCA_964540595.1 uncultured Clostridia bacterium | reverse complement strand
CTACGCAGGC
Source organism: uncultured Clostridia bacterium (assembly GCA_964540595.1). Lineage (GTDB taxonomy): Bacteria > Bacillota > JAAYKD01 > JAAYKD01 > CAYOCI01 > CAYOCI01. The sequence goes on along the minus strand of CAZINL010000286.1, from coordinate 1,897 downwards.
CGCTCTTGGTCCTGATCTACCTCAACGCCGCTCTGATCGTCGCCGCCAACATGCTGACGGCGGTCAATGAACGCAAGCAGGAGATGGGGATCCTCAAGGCGGTCGGTGCCCGCAGCTGGGATATCACCATCATGGCGCTGACCGAGGCGCTGTTGCTCTCGGTGATTGGGGCGACGATCGGTTTCGTGGTGATCCGCACCTTCGGGGCGATCACGCAGCTGACCAACCGCCATTCATTGATCAGGGTGATCTGGTCGGTCGTGACCGACTATGCGATCGTGATCGGTTCCACGGCGCTGGCGTCGCTGCTCTTCGGGCTGTTGCCCGCACTCAAACTATCACGCCTAACGGCGATGGAGGTATTGCGCAATGACTAATGCGATCCTAAAGACAGTTGATCTCAACAAAGCTTTCTTCATGGGCGAGACCATCTACGCGGTCAACAACGTCAATATCGAGATTATGCCCGGAGAGATCGCCGTCATCGTCGGTCCATCCGGCAGCGGCAAGAGCACCTTGCTCAGCCTTCTCGGGGGCCTGGACCGTCCGATCAGCGGTGATGTGTTGATCAGTGGTCAGTCCTTTGCCAGCCTCAATGAAGACAAACTCGCTATCATGCGCCGCAAAAGCATCGGCTACGTCTTCCAGTTCTTCAACCTCATCCCGCACCTGACCGCTCAGGAGAACGTCGAACTGCCCATGGCCATCACCGGCGAGCCGAGTAAAGCCATCCGTGAGCGCGCCACCTACCTACTGGAGCAAGTGGGCCTCGGGCCCCGTCGGGGTCATCGGCCCAATCAGCTCTCCGGCGGTGAGCAGCAGCGCGTGGCCATCGCCCGTGCCCTGGCCAACCGCCCGGCGGTGGTGCTCGCTGACGAGCCCACTGGCAACCTGGACAGCAAGACCCGCAACGCCGTCATCGAGCTGTTCAGCCACTTCAATAAGCAGGAGAAGCAGACCTTCGTCATCATCACCCATGACGAGAGTCTGGCCAACTATGCCCACCGTGTCATCCACCTGCGCGATGGCAAGGTGGAATCGGTCGTCACGCGCGGAGCGTAATGGCCGCCTCGGCGGCGGGCCTGTGCCCCGACTCCTTGTCTCTTCTCACTGCCGCGCAGTGGCACTGACTCTCAACTCTCAACTCCCAATTCCTAATTCTTAATTCTTCATTCTTAATTCCCCAAAGGGGGTGTTGCGTGTGCGCTGGTGGCAGCAGACGAGAGAGATCGTCAAACTGGCGCTGAAGAACCTTTGGCGCTGGCGCTGGCGGTCGGCCGCCGTGGCCGGCCTGGTGGCGCTGGCCTTTGGCGTTTACATCCTCTACGGCGGACTGCTCCTGGTCAACCGTCAGAGCGGGCTTAACAGCATCGCACCGCTGAAGCTCCCTGCCGATATGATCGTTATCCCCGACGGAGACCGCCTTGGGCGTTCGCCTAGTTCTTTTCCACCACCGCTCTATAACCGCCGCATTATGGATTACAGCGAAGAGGCGGTGGCCCTAGCCACCCTCTCCCGCCTTGGCGAGGTGGAGTTCCTCGGCATCCGCAGCAACAGTCGCTTCTTCCCTCTCGATCAGATGCGGATCCAGGGCGATCAACTGACCCAGAAGAACGGGATCATCCTCCCCCAAGCCATGGCCGATGCCAAAGAGATCAAGATCGGTGACCAACTGACCCTGACCGCCGTGGATAAGACTGATGGCCGCCGCCGTCAGGGAGAGTTCACCGTGGTTGGTACCTTCTTCCCAGACTATGACCTGGCGCAGCCTCTGGTCCGCCTTGAGGATCTCATGGTGCTGAAGTCATCTGCCAGCACTAATCGCCTCCTGATCCGCAAAGTTCCCGAATGTGAGATGGAGCATCTGACCCAGTGGATGGGTTCCATCTTCCCCAAG
>CAZINL010000285.1:0-1916 GCA_964540595.1 uncultured Clostridia bacterium | reverse complement strand
ATCGCGGATCTGATGACCGACGGCTGCAACATGGGCGTCAAATCGTTAAGCCGGTACCTGAACCAGTATAAAGCGGCTGACGAAAAATCAAAGTTCATCGCCAAGAGACTGATTGATCTGGAAGAGCACTTTGCAGCAGACATCAGGCGCTTCTTATAGCAGTGTATTTCTGCAAGGCCAATCGGTGAAGGGTTTAGAGATGTTGTATATCAGAACGCAAAAAGGGGCGTCAGCATCCGTTAGAAGATGCCGACGCCTATTACTGTGTCTTTATTTAGTCCTGCCCTTTCGACATGCTCATGAATGCAATCATCCTGTGACGACAAGGTGGTCATCACCTTATTGCACAAAGACCATCATCTCTGAGGATAAGGGTTCGGATTGCTCCGGTTCACTAATCATGCCCTCGCTTGTTAACTCCCTTACATGCCGTTCGGAGAGTCCCGTGGTTCAGTTTCTCCCCATACGGTTCCTGAGGCGGCGACCTACCACGATAGCTACTGCGGTAGTTCCCCCGAGCCCAAGTGTAATCGGCCATAGCCAGAAAGCCCTAGCGGGTTTCTCCTGAGACAGTCGTTCAAGTAGGATAGGTGCGAAGCTGTTGAAGTCCGGATATCGGTTCCTATCCTGCTGATACTCACGAAGTAGCTCAATGGTTGGTCTGGTCAGGAAGAACCCAATCTGTTCGTAGGCGGCGGCTTCGCGCTCCATGGCTGACTGGCCTTTCAGTTCTTCCGTAGCGAGGCAGGTGACTGCTCGCAACACCTGTTCATTAAGGAAGGTCTCCCGCGTCCCATAGGCTATCTTGCTCATGCGCCTGGCCACAGACATGAAATGCGGTTGCAGTTGCGCTGCCTGCTCTGGGTGTTTCTCCAGGGCAGGATTAACAAAGGAGTGCCCCCATTCATGTAAAGCTAGGCTCTGCAGATCTGACTGAAACTCAGGCTCATTTGAACTCTTTCCTCGTTCCCGCACGATCTGGAAGACGACAAGGTCACCATCGGAAGACCTGACACTAGGGCCGTATCCACCCGCAGGGAACATAGCTGGCGCCAGTACGAGATGAAACTCGCCCGCCTCTTTCCCGAAGAACCCTTCCAGCCAATCTATCACTTGATCGCTATCCAGCCCCAGCCCTACGCTGGCGATCCAACGGTCGTAGTCTGACTGGTGCTGAGCGATGAACTCGGCAAAGTTAGACTGCTCAGCTAAATCCCTGAGCGCTAGGCGGAACTCCTCCAGGATCTCACGACTGCCAGCCCGTCGGATCAGTTGCTCGTTATACTCGTAACACATCTCTAACTCTGGTAGCGGGCCAAGATGACAGATGAACCATGGTGGTGCCTCATATACAAACCCCTTGGCCGTCAGTTGGGCGGCTATGGCCACCGCCTTATGATCTTTATAGGGGGCGAAATGAGCTCTGAGAGCCCTAAAATACTCGTTTCCCTGACCAGATGGACCTCGTACCTTCATCCAGTCAGTATGAGCCAGGACGCCTGACATAAGCTCCATCTCTGGGCGAATTTCCACAGTGTACTTTTGTGGCTCGGCCTTGATCGGTTTAGGCGGAAGGGCGAAGGCGAGAGAACACGCCAACATGCAGATCAGGATAACGCTGCGTCGAGGCACGGCTATCACCCTTTCTTGTTGAATGGGCTCCCATCTAGAAACTATAAGTAGCCAACCCAACGTCATGTAGCCATCATGATGGGATGAACACACCACAAACATTAGGGCTGCACCAGTCGTAGGGGCCAATGGCGTTCATGCCCGGCTGCTAATCCGCTCTCAGGCAGCTGCTGCTGTAGGGGTCCTGGCAAGACCCCATTCGCGTAGACACTGAGAACTACCTTCACATCACGATGATCCCCTGCAGGCCCCACCCAGCCATCATGCTGATGCCCCGGTCTAGC
>CAZINL010000284.1:0-1925 GCA_964540595.1 uncultured Clostridia bacterium | reverse complement strand
GCTCACCCTCGACGTGGACCGCGTGCCCTTCGTCGTCTGGGACCAGAGCGGCACGCCGGCAAGCCGCGAGCTGGTCAGCCGCTTTGCCGGTCCCAGGCCACTGATTTCTTATCTCTTTGGCCTGCTGGACTTCTGATTGCTTCCCTCAGTGGTTATGCTCGCAGCGACATTCGCAGAGGGAGGTAACCGCTTGCGGAGAGGATTCTTGCTGTGCGTACCGTGCCCTTGCCCGAGCGGTTCGACTGGCAACATCTGCAGCAGGGGCCAGAAGAGTGGAAAGTGATGATCATCAAGTGGCAACGCAATGGCCGCTCCGGAGTGAGCGGCCATTGCATGCTGCTCTGATTGCTTCCGGGCGGAGGAACGAATCCAGTCGACGTCGAAGGGAAGACGCACTTGGAGGTGGGATCATTGCCAGAACATCACCAGAGCGCGGTAGCGATAGACGAACGCGCCATTTACCTGATCACAGGGATAATGGCATCCGGCAAGTCCACTGTCGCCGAGCGCTTAGCCTCTTAGGGACTGGTGCTCATGCCCCTGACCCGCCAGCCCGTCTCTTCGGTTTCCTTGATCAAGTGGATGAAGCAGGGGGGACCAGCCAACTGTCCATCTGGTTCCGGTTCGATCTCTAGCTCTACATAGTAGATTCGGGTGTTCTCGGATTGCTCGTACGACAAACCGACCTCTCGCTTGCTCCAGAGCAAGACAATGCTTTTGCAGCTTCCGAAGAAACTGCTCCGCAGGTTTTCCTCCTCAGCGTAGCGCTCTCTGTAGAGCACCCCATCCTGAACGTTGTGCAGAGAGTTCTCCAGCAGATATCCCCTGCTCTCCAGTTGATGGGCTTTGAGATAGTCTTTGCGATTGATGGCGGCAACGTACTCTGCTATTACGTCCTCAGGGGTGAGCTCCGCCAGTTGATGGTCAACCGGGCTCTCCCGATCAGCCAGTAGGGAAACCCAGTCACGATAGTCCGTACCCATCAAAGTGTCAAAACTGGTCCCGTGCAACGAGCAAGCGAAGTATTGGCCGATGGTCAGCCAAGCGCCGATCCTCTTTCCATCTAGATGCACCACCACCGCTCGCCCATGGGTTCGGTTGGGTCCGAACGGTTCAGGCAGAGGTGTCTTCATCCGATAGATGGCGACGTCAACTTGTTGGCCGAGCGCGCCAGCGATGTCTAGCCCGACTTGCTGGGAGAGAATATTGGCGATTTCCCAATAGAGCGGTGCAGGTCGTTCCCCGGCTGCATGCAGCAGGCGGTCAGGTAGGCGCAGTTGAAAATCACTCACCTGGTAATACATTTCCCAGCCGTAAGCACCCAGGAACTCCAGATCCTCTGCCAGGTGGGTGCTCTGCTGCTGTTCAATGAGACAGTCAAGGATCGGTCGTACACCAGAACAACGATACCAGCCCTCGGCCGTCAAAATGAACTCCTGATAAGCTGGCGGGACGGTGTCCCGGAAGGACAAAGAGAGAAGGTTCGACTCCTCGCCTTCCGCACTGACAAAAGAAAGCGAATAGGCCGAGGCCTGCATCTCCTGTTCCTCCGCCCGCTCGGCTTGCTGCAAGGGAGCTCGCAGTAGCTCCAGCAAACTGGGGTCTTGCACCGCCAGCAGCAACTCGCCATCATGCCAGAACCGAAGCTCACTCATGTTAGCACATAACCTGTTTAGTTGCGCTCCTTCCTGGGCATCCTCTGCGGGTCCATTTGGCTGCACAGCAGGTTTAGTTGGCTTGGCACAACCGTTAGTCATAAACATAGCCACGACCAGAATGAGAACGCATGAACTAACGCCATGTGAAAGTCTAAATCTGATGCGGTTTCGATACATCGTTTTCACCTCTAGGACCAGGCTAAGTCTGACCCATCAGCCGGCGAGTGCGTAGTTCAGGCTGAACCACCTTCGGACGGCAGGCCATGA
>CAZINL010000283.1:0-1935 GCA_964540595.1 uncultured Clostridia bacterium | reverse complement strand
GTCCATAAATACCTCAAAGAGCAAAAATATACCCACTATTGGTTAGGCGGTGGACGTGGATCTACTAAATCATCATTTGTTGGTATTGAATTAATCTTAGGTATCATGAAAGACCCAAACGCAAATGCAGTTGTGTTGCGGAAGGTTAAAGATACATTAAAAGAATCGGTATTCGACCAATTAGTATGGGCGATTGATGTGCTTGGTGTAGATCCAGAAGAAGGGCTGTGTGTCCTCGATCCAAAACGCCCCTAGGGCGATCGCCATGCAGATCAGGAACTGTAGGCTCATGCCACCGGCGGTGGCGATGAGAAAGGCCAAAAACCCGAGCGGCGTAGCCGGTGTGCGACCAGCCAACAAGGTCGCGACCACCGCGCCCACGGCCAGATTGACCACGAAGCGAGCCAGAACATCGCCCCAGTAGGAGGCGAAGTGGAAACCAACATAGTGGTAGGGTTTGTTGAGCACATAGGCGAGGCTACCTGACTTGACCTCTTCGTCCACCTGGGTCTGGAACGGGGGGCGCGAGAGGGTCGCGATCTCGGTCGCCACTAGGTACCAGACCATCTGTGTCGGACCGAAGCCGTCCATCTCGGCCATGGCGCCACTGCCGAGCAGCGTCCGCCACAACTGGACGAAGACAAAGATGATGATCACGAAGAAGATGCTGCGCCCGAGCAGATCGCCGGCATAGGCAATCTTGCTCAGAAAGCTGACCTGGGCAACAGCCCAGTACTTAGCCCAACTGCGGCGCTGCGGCTGCAGACTCAAGCTGACCATGGCCATCCCTCCTTTCACCTCGACCAGGCTGCTGGTAGATGGCGGTGATGATCTCATCCAGCGGCGGGTCATTGATGGTGATATCGAGGATGCGCGTCTGCTTCATCAGCTCGATCAAGACGCTGTCGATGGCGGTAAGGGATGTATCGACACGCAGCTTAAGACCAACATCCTTGTGTTTGAGCACCTCGACACCGGGCATGTCGAACTCTTTGATAGTCGTTTCCAGGCGCATGCCGATGATCTTCTTCTGCAGGTAGTGGTACTTGAGATCATTGACGCTGCCGTCCGAGATCACCTCGCCGTGGTTGATGACCATAACGCGTCGGCAGAGCTGCTCGATATCGCCGGTATCGTGGGATGTGAGGAAGACGGTGATCCCCTCTTCGCGATTCAGGTGGCGGATCAGGTCGCGAATCTTCTGCTTCGCCACCACATCGAGTCCGATGGTCGGCTCGTCGAGGAAGATCACCTTGGGACCATGAAGCAGTGAGGCGGCGATCTCGCAGCGCATCCTCTGCCCCAGCGACATCTTGCGCACCGGGACCTTGAGCAGTTCGGTGAGGTCGAAGAGCTCGATCAGCTCACCCAAGCGCCGGCGGTAGACAGCCTCGTCGAGGTCGTAGATCCTGGAGAGCAGAGTAAAGGTATCCTGAGGCGGTAGGTGGTACCAGAGCTGCGAGCGCTGGCCGAAGACCGATCCGATCTCATAGGCGAGGCGCTGCCGCTGCTCCCAGGGGACCAGCCCCAGGACGGTGGCGGAGCCACTGCTGGGATAGAGGATGCCGGTCAGCATCTTGATGGTGGTGGACTTGCCGGCACCATTGGGGCCGATGAAAGCCAGGGTCTCGCCTTGCTCGACGCTGAAGCTGACCCCTTTGACCGCAGCGACGCTACGGTAGCGCGGCGCGTACAGCGAACGTAGGCTGCCTGCTAGGCCAGGGTCTTTCTCTTTGAGCTGGAACTGCTTGGTTAAGCCATTGACCTCGATGATGGTCATCGAGCTCTCCCCCTCTCGCGGCTCGCCGGGAATCACAAAGACCCGACGGCCGTCCTTTCTCAAGGAACTTGCCGCTCGGGTCTTTTATCCCCACGGTGTACCGCACACATCGGCGGCTGCGCCGCTTGGCCCAGACCTGTTGCCAGCGGAACCCT
>CAZINL010000282.1:0-1961 GCA_964540595.1 uncultured Clostridia bacterium | reverse complement strand
AATCTGCTACGCGGGCTCTGGGGGCGAGAGCACTATGCCACGCGCTATGGTGATGATGAGTTTGCGGTGGTGCTGCCAGGCTGTTACGAGGTGGAAGCCCAAGCCCTCTGTCGGCGGATACGGGCCATTCATCCCGCTGTCTCCCCGTCCGAGCCACCGCTCGCCTTCGCGGTCGGTGCCGCCACGAAATCCTTTCCGGAAAACCATCTTCGGGAGATCTGCCAGCTGGCGGAGGAGCGCATGTATCGTCATAAGCTTCTGCACACCCGCAGTCCGCGTCATGCCTTGGTGCGCGTTCTGCTCCAGACGCTGCACGAGCGTAGCTACGAGACGGAAGCCCACGCCAGCCGCATCCAGTCACTCGCGGCAGCGATGGCCGAGAGACTAAAATTAGCACCCAATGAAACAGACGAACTGCTACTCTTGGGTTCCTTACACGATATCGGCAAAGTCGGCATACCCGATCAGATCCTGGGCAAACCGGGCCCACTCTCACAGGAAGAGTGGATGATCATGAAGAAACATTGCGAGATCGGTCAACGCATCGTATTGTCGACGCCGAAGATGGATCCGGTGGCGAGGGCCGTACTCGCCCATCACGAACGCTGGGATGGGGGCGGCTATCCGCAGAACCTCGCGGGCGACCAGATCCCGCTCATCTCCAGGATCATCGCCATCATCGACTCCTACGATGTGATGACCCATGACCGTCCCTATAGAATAGCGCGCTCGCACGACGAGGCAATAGCGGAGCTTCGCCGATACGCCGGCAGCCAGTTCGACCCCGCCTTGGTGGCAGTATTCGTGTCGTTGTTCGAGAGCTAAGCAGCGGCGCGTGGCCATGGACCATATGGGCTGTTGGGGCGAGGGGACGGTTCGGGCGCAGCCGAGTCTCACCGACAGCGTTCTCGTGGGGATGCGATAGGTTGCGCCTAAAGCGAGACGGCAGACATTGAGAGGAGTGACCATGATGCCAGATGACTATCAAACGGGGAAATGGGTAGCGTTTCGCTTGGGAGACGAGGAGTTTGCCATTGCCATCGAGTATGTCAGTATTATCGAGCGTATGAAACCAATCACACATCTCCCCCACACCCCGGTCCACGTGGAAGGGGTGGTGAACCTGCGTGGTGAGGTGATCCCGGTGATCAGCCTCCGCAAGCGACTGGGGATGCCCCCGCGCGAGTTAGATGATGAGACCCGGATCATCATTCTGCAATCCTCCCAAGGCAAGGTCGGCCTGATAGTCGACGCAGTCACCAAAGTGACCGAGGTGGCGAGCGCGGAGATCGAGCCAGCCCCCACCTTGATCGGTAGCGTCAGCGCACAGTACATCGTTGGCGTGGTCAAACAGGGCGAGCGCCTGGTCATCCTGCTGGACCAGAACCAACTGGTGGCATAGGGCAGGCCGAAGTTTTGGGTACATGAAAAGCAGTGTGACGCAGTCACACTGCTTTTCTCTCAGCTTTGGTCATTTCACAGGTAGCAGAGCAGGCGCCAGGGGTGATCTGAACGGGCACTCGCGGCAAGCGTCGGCAACCATGGAGGCTAGTCTACGGTCAACTCAAGCAGGCTCCCCAACACCGGGACACCGCAGCCTGCGAGCTTACCTTCACACTGATGGCCACGGGCCACCAGCAGGCAGTCGCAACCGAGGCTCTGGGCCACCTCAAAGTCGTGGGTCGTGTCGCCGATCAGGAGCACCTGCCGTGGTTGCAGAGACTGAGCATTCATCCAGCGCTTACCCAACTCGACCTTGCTATGGGCGTAGTGGTCGTCGAGTCCCAATAGGGACTGGAAGTAATCGCTGACACCGAAGTGGCGGACGAAGCGCTCCAGAGCTTCGCTGTGCGAGGCGGACAGAACCGTCTGTGCTACGCCAAGCTGGGCGAGCCTCTGCAATGCAAGCGCGGCCCCTGGCTGCAGATGGCAAGTATGGCTTCCCGCCGCATAACCGGACT
>CAZINL010000281.1:0-1966 GCA_964540595.1 uncultured Clostridia bacterium | reverse complement strand
GGCGGCGACGCCTTTGCCACTGCGGTGTTGCAGAACTCTTTCAGCGTCGAGACCGGTGGTCTGAGCCCGCAGATGACCACCGAGGTCGAGAAGAAGTTTAAGGACACCCTGCGTACCATTTATGTACCTGAGTTCTCCCAGATGGGCTACATGTTCAACACATCCAAATACCCGTACAGCATCCCTGAAGTCCGCAAGGCCCTGGCCTACTACCTCGATCGTAAGACCCTGATCAAGGTGGCTGAGCCCGGCAGCTTTGTCAGCGACACCCACGCCACCGGTATGCTTCCCTCCTTGATCCCCAGCTTTACCAGTAAGGGCTTCGTCGACAAGCTCGTAGACTATAGCTACGACGTCAAGAAGGCTGAGGCCTTGCTTACCAAGATCGGTTGGAAGAAAGTCAACGGCAAGTGGGCCAATGAAAAGGGCGAGGTGCAGAAGCTCGAGATCGCCACGATTGGTTCTTGGCCATCTTTGATGTATCCGTCCGAAGCCTACGCCACGATGCTGAAGGAGGCTGGCTGGGAAGTCGACTTTAAGCCGATGGAGTTCTCCGCCTATGTGCAGTACATGAATGGTACCGACAAACAGATCCTCAACTACTTCACTCCGAGCATGTCCGGCTATGCCCATCCGTGGGAGGTCTTCAACAGCTACTTCACTGGCGCCTACTCCACTCGTATGGGCCTTGAAACCATTCCCACCGGCACGGACCGGGTGATGAAGGCTCCCACCACGGGCAAAGAGTACAACGTGACTAAGATGATCAGCCAGTTGTACTCCTCCACGAACCAAGATGAGATCGTCAAGTTGACCGAGGAGTTCATGACTCTGACCAACGATCTGGTTCATTTCATCCCCCTGATTGAGAAGACCGCTCCGTTCCGCATCTATGATACCAAGCTCAGCATGTCCGAGGGCAAGATCGGTGAGCCGCAGAACAGCTTCTACTACTACGGCAACCTAAACAGCATCCTCGCCAAGATGCTCCGCAACGGTGATCTCTACTTTGTGAAGTAACATCAGGCGCCTGAGAAACAAGAGCGGGGGCTACCGACTGGTAGCCCCCGCTCTTGCCCCCTTAGCGTCCTTCATAACTCGTTCTTTCGGAACTTGCATGACAATGATGCGGCAGAGCCGCGAGCATGAACGAAGCAGATCGCCACTGCGTGTGCGACTGCGGAATCAAGTCATAGAGGGCTGCGGACGTTTGCCATAATGAAGTCATGCAAGTTCCTGACTTATCAACGGAGAAGCTCGCTGTCAAGCGGGCTTAAGAGACTCGTTTTTCGATTAGAAACAGCTCGTTGGTATGCTGCAAGAACGCGGCACGATCACCCTGCTCCAGCGCGAGGTCGATCAGTCGTTCCAGCTCAGCCCTACGGTCTACAAGCTCAGTCATCTCGTCTTCCACGGTTCGGAGCAGCAGTCTGGCGACTTTTCGCGCCCGATTATGCCATGCCACCGCTGGGTTTTCCTGCACGACGTTCAACAGATCTGGCGAGGCGGATGATGGGTCATAGGCGAGCCAGAGATATATCGGCTCGTCATCATCCCGATCAACCAGCCTTTGCAGCGTCAGGAGCGTCGAATAGACGAACTCGCCGCGGTCGCGAAACATGAACGGGTAGGTACCGCTGCCTCTGGCCGAGATCAGAAGGGCGCTGTCAACGTAGCTCAGATTCTCGACAAAGGTAATCCGCGCCAAGACATCTTCGTTCTCCAGCAGGAAGCTTAAGAGCACTCGGCTGTCACGGCGCTTTAGTGCGAATGTGGACATGAACCAGTGAATGTACTGTTGTTTTGCTTCCAAGCTGACGTCGCTCTTTTGTCGTGCCATGACACCCCTCCTTGCTGCGCTTACTACTGTAGCATCTTGCATAACTCGTTCCTCAGGGATTTGCATAACAATGGTGCGGCAGAGCCGCAGTAATCAAGGATGCAGATCGCCGCTTGCGCGTGCGAC
>CAZINL010000280.1:0-1975 GCA_964540595.1 uncultured Clostridia bacterium | reverse complement strand
AACCTTAATTTGATGACCTTAGGGGGGCTGGCCCTCGGCGTGGGCATGTTGGTCGATAACTCGATCGTCGTGATCGAAAACATCTATCAACACTTGGAGCGGGGTGAGAGCCCGCTGCGTGCCGCCATGGATGGCACCAATGAGGTGACCGGAGCGATCATCGCTACCACCCTCACCACCGTGGTGGTCTTCCTGCCGATCGTCTTTGTCGGCGGGCTGACTGGCGATATCTTTCGTGAGCTGGCGCTGACGGTCTCGTTCTCACTGCTCTCTTCCTTGGTCGTATCTATCACCGTGGTACCGATGCTCGCGGCCCAACTGCTGGCGCTGCCCAAAGGCCGCCGTGGCATGATGGGCGGAGTCAAGAAGCTGACCATCTACGGACGGTGCTTAGCCTGGGCTATGCAGCGTCCGGTGGCGGCTATGGGCCTAACCATCGTCGCCATGGTAGCTGCGGTCCTAGCGGCGCCTCTGATTGGAACAGAGTTCCTGCCGGCCACCGATGAAGGCAGCATTTCGATCAAGGGCCAACTGGCGGCAGGGGCGATGCTCCAAGCCACCGATCAGATCTGCCAACAGATCGAGAAGGTGGTGAGCCAGGTCGATGAGGTACAGGTCTACACTAGCACGGTCGGAGGGGGCGGGCAGAGCTACATGTCGACTTCCACCACCAGCAGCAATGAGTTTACCATCAGCACGACCCTGAAGCCGCGTGGAGACCGCCAGCGCAGTACCGCGGAAGTCGTTCAGGCGTTGACCGCCAAGATCGCCTCCTTGGGGCTGGATGCGGAGATAAACGTCGGCGAACAATCGCTGGTCCAAAGCCTGGGGGCGTCCAATAATCTCGAGCTGACCATCGCTGCCCCCACTGCGGAAGAGGTTGCCCGCATCAATCAACAGGTGCAGGCGCGCCTGGCCGCCATACCAGGGGTGACCAGGATCACCGATAACCTCACCAGCGCCAAGCCGGTGATCGATGTGGTTGTCGACCGTGCGAGATCGATGAGCTTCGCCCTGACACCAGTCCAGGTGGGGATGATGGTCCGCGGTGCGCTCTCAGGACAGGTAGCTACACAGTATGATGACGGCGGGCTGGCGGTCGACGTGCGGGTGCGGTATCGTGAACAGGATCGCGGTACTGTCGATGACCTCAACGCCATGCTGATCAAGAGCCCGATGGGCCCTGAACTCCCCCTGCGGGATCTGGCCTCCATCCATGAAGGCGTAGGCCCTGTCACTCTCACCCGCCAAAATGGGCAGAACAGCTGTACCCTGACCGTGCTGCGCGACGAAGATGACCTCGGCAACTCGGTCACCCTGGCCAACAACCTGCTCAAAGACCTCCACCTGTCCCCTGGAGCTAGCGTGACGTTTGACGGGGCGGTGGAACTGATGCAGTCCGGCTTTGCCGACCTGCGCCTGACCATGTTCCTCGCCATTGCCCTGGTCTATATGGTAATGGCGGCACAGTTTGAGTCATTCAAGCAACCGTTAATCATCATGTTGACCCTACCTCTAGCCGCCATCGGCATGATCTTGGCCCTGGTGGTGACCGGAAGAAACCTGAGTATCACCGCCTTTATCGGCGTGGTAATGCTGGTGGGGATCGTGGTGGACAATGCCATTGTCCTGCTCGACTGCGTCAATCAGCATCGGGGCAAGGGGATGGATCTCCAGAACGCCCTATTAACCGGGGCCCAAGAACGACTGCGTCCGATTTTGATGACGACCGTGACCACCATTCTCGGCCTGATCCCCCTGGCTCTGGGCATTGGCGAAGGGGCGGAGCTACAGGCGCCATTGGCGACGGTGGTCATCGGCGGGCTGGTCAGTTCCACCTTCCTGACGCTGGTGATCATCCCGGTGATCTATTTGATGGTAGAGCAAGGGACCAAGGGTGAGCCGACGACATAACGGGTCACACACAAACCACAAGAAAGACGCCTGCGAGCGTCTTTCTGTTGTTTCCAGCATT
>CAZINL010000279.1:0-2031 GCA_964540595.1 uncultured Clostridia bacterium | reverse complement strand
CGCTCTCCTGGATGGCTTTCAGTCCATACAGAGCCGCCACCGCTGGTCCCTTGTCATCCAAGGTCCCGCGCCCATACAGCTTGCCATCATGGATCTCGCCACCGAAGGCCGGATAGGTCCAGTCGCTGCCAGCGGGCACCACGTCCAGGTGCACCAGCACGCCGATCAGATCATCGCCCTCACCGATCTCCACATGCCCGGCGTAACCGTCCACATTGCGAGCTTTCATCCCCAGAGCTTTGCCGGTCTCGACCATGAAGTCGAGTGCGCGGGCTACGTCGCGTCCAAACGGGGCACCGGGCTCAGGATCCGTTTCCACCGAGGGGATCTGGATCACCTGCTGTAGGGTTTGGATCATCTCGTCTTGGTAGCCATCGAGTAGGCTGATCAGTCTTTGTTTATCCAATAAACTCATCTCCTCACGTTCGTTCTCTATTTCATGTTCTCCAAGCACAGCCAGATCACCTTGAGCGCTGCGATAATCCCTACTGAAGCTCTAGACCAACTGACTGTCTGCCTGAAGAAGAGTTAAGACGGGGTCTGGCCCCCCTATCTTAGTACCCGGATATCGCTCCCACCAATCCCGACCGTCGCGATACCGAGTAAGCAGGTCGTCTGCCATCTGCGTCAAAACCGGCCCCAGCTCCACCTGCTCGATCCACTCCTCTGGGATGGCACTGAGCCCCAAATACGCCCCTAAGATATTGCCGGTAATGGCACCTGTGCTGTCGCTATCACCGTCATGGTTTACAGCAGCGATCAACGCCTTCCGAAAATCACACTGGTACTTCAGTGCGCAGAATACCGAGATCGCTAACGCCTCTTCACCGACCCAACCCTCACCAAGCTGACGAATGGCTTCAGCATCAGGAAGGTCGCTCTCAGCCAGCTGCAGAGCCTGCTCTAGACTCTGAGTGCACTCCTCGTGACCAGGCTGAGTTTCCAGTTCATTCAGTGTCTTCTTGAGCGCAGTCTTGAGATCCTCTCCTTCGATAATAGCAGCGATCATGAAGGCAAGGGCCCCGGCCGCCAGATAGCCCGATGGATGTCCGTGAGTTAGCGCAGCGAACTCTGTTGCCATAGTGAAGGCCTGTTCTTTCCGATAGAACAAACCCGCTGGGGCAACCCGCATCACGCCACCGCAGCCTTTGCTGTTGTTAATGGGCTCCGTGATTGATCCATGTCTCCCGCTTGAGAGCGCGGACAAACAGGAGTTGCCCGGAGCTCTTCGCGCGTGTAGCTCACGAATATTAAGCAGCCATCCATCATACACCCAGTCGTAGCCATCGACTCGTCTACCAGTCTGAGTGAGAAGCCACCGCTGATAAGCATGGAAGACCACGGAGGGAGGGTGACAGATCCCTCTTGTGCTTCCCCTTGTTTCTGCCCGCAGAATGCCCTCGGCCGTAAAGAGAGTCATCTGCGTATCATCGGTGATCTGCGCCTTGCCAGTCGGGACCAAAACAAGGTCCTGAATCCCTCGCTCACCGTATCTGCGGGTAATCTCGCCGACTGTCATGAACTCGACCGGCCACCCAAGGGCATCACCGACTGCTCCTCCAACGAGACAGCCTCTGAAGAACTCGTGTGTTCGCTTCATATACTCATCACCTCGTCCATCTAGGACATGGGGCATACCCCACAGCCCATTCCGCATTCCTTCAACCTCGAAAGGGAGACAGGGCACCTAACACTACGTCACACAAGTCACCTCAAGGCTCGCATCCACTTCAATAACTCCTTCAGGAAGGGAGTCCGATGTCAGAGCGCCATCTTCAGCACTCTGGCGCTATCGGCGGCCGTTACCGCCCCTAGTGCTGTTGCCGCTAGGATGATGGCGACCGATATGCTCTTGTTCGATGCGGCATAGATCATCCTTATCGAGGTTACGACCTACTGAATATTCCACCCTCTGCCGCTGCAGGTCCAGTTTCCCCTCGCGGGCATGTTCCTGCTGTCGCTTGCGCAGGTCATTGGTCTGACCTACATACTGGACCTCGTGCGTTTCACGATCCACATGGCGATAGACAC
>CAZINL010000278.1:0-2039 GCA_964540595.1 uncultured Clostridia bacterium | reverse complement strand
AAGGTCGCAGAGAAGGGATATGAGCCGTTTTTGGCGAGATGTAATGTTGTAATTCACAGCAAAATCTATCCTTTCTTGTTATACTTGCAACTCCAATTATACCGCATAATAATGCACAGTGGACGGCACACAATCTGTAGAATTTTGTCGTGTAAATTGGTGAATTAGTTTGAATAGCAATGTTTGGGTAAAATGTGGGAAAAAGAGGCGACCAAGTGCATGGCACCTGGTCGCCTGGGACCTGCGGGAACTTTGATTAACTAGTTTCGTATTAGGGCTCAAGCGTCTTGCACAAACTCACTCTTCCTGAGCTCATCACGTATCAATGATCGTCGCTGACTTCTACTCGACGTCCGAGAGGCGGTATGCTCCAGACTACTCCTCGCCGCGAAGCTGCTTCACATACTCCACGGCGAGAGCCATGGCATGGGCGGGGGCCTCCAACCGTGCTTGGGGATCGGTAAACGGTCTGATATCCCGGTAGTACGCGTTCATCGCCTTGAGTGCCATCATGAGCAGGGCTAGATGCTCATCGGGCATGGTGCGGACCAGATGCTCCAGCAGGAGCACCATGCTGGTAGGCGTGTAGAACTCGGTCCCGCCGCTCGGGATATTGGACTCAACCACTCGCCCGTCACCCAGCTCGTAGAGGGTGACCTCATGCACCATAGTCTCCGCACCCAAGCCGGCGCTGAGGAGCTCTTGCCCCTCGGCCAAGAGGTTGAGGCGGTGGATCATTGCATCTTCGATCGACTTCTCGACGATCTGCCCCACATAGTCATACAACTGCGCCGCCAGGGGAGCCCGCGACAACTGGTGTAGGGTCTCGGCATAGTAGGCGCAGGCGAGGTTCCATTGGTCGATGCCGGGATCATCAGTGGGTCCCAGCTGCTCGAACTTTACGAACGAACGGTTCACATCGTAATAACCGATGCGGATCTTTGCCACTGGCTTTTTACTCTTCTCGCGGAAAAAACGGCTGAATATGCCCATGATGGTCCCTCCCGACCGGATCAATCCGTTGCGAAATGGCCTAGCACTAACCTAGTCAGTTTTCGCGCTGTTGGCAGCGTAATCCTTCCCTAGACGACAGGTTATGAGGAATTTCGGAGGTTGTCGGCATCCGGTTGTCGAATTAATCCGTCAATGCACCTGCACACAAATGTCTTCATACTGTAATCCTAACGGATCTTGGATAGATTATACTGGGAACACTTCCGTTCCCATTTCTGGCGCGGACGGAAGGGCCAGTCACGTAGTTCCAGACGAACTTGAGGAAGAGATTGAGAGGGGGAATACCATGGATGAACTGAGAGAACGGCAAGATCGCATGGCCGACTTTATTGAACAACGGACACAAGACCTTACCGTTGTCCGGCTAAACGGTAAGCTGGCGCTGCGCTATCGTGTCAGACGCGCCGGTGTAGTGGCCTCTCTGGTCGAATACCTCAAGTCCTCGGCCTACCGGGATCATCTGCAGCTCTCGGTGGAGCAGACCGACCACGGCGAGGAGATCTATTTGGAGATCGACTTGCGCCATCCGTTCCATATCCCGACGCTGGCGCGCAGCTTGATGGGGATCCTGCAACTGAACTACACGCTCACCTAAACCGCCAGAGAACACGAAAGACCGGACAGAGATCTCTGTCCGGTCCTCGTTCGTCCCTATTCTTTCACTTTTACGATGATCTCGATCTCGACGGCGATGCTATTGGGCAGCTCGGGCGCGCCAATGGCGGAACGGGCATGACGTCCGGCCTCGCCGAACACCTGGATCAGAAGCTCGGAAGCACCGTTGATCACCTTGGGCTGCTGGTCGAAGCCGTCAGCGCTGTTGACAAAGCCCAACACCTTCCAGACCTCTTCCACCTTGTCCAGGTCGCCGACCACCGACTTGATGGTTGCCAAGCAGTTCAGGATCGCCTCGCGAGCAGCGGCTTGTCCCTCTTCGATGCTGACGTTGCCGCCGACCTTACCCACGATACTGCGTGAGCCTTGACCGCTGGTGTAGATCAGGTTGCCCATGCGCTTGGCGGGGA
>CAZINL010000277.1:0-2042 GCA_964540595.1 uncultured Clostridia bacterium | reverse complement strand
CCAGTCGATGGTATGATGAGAGGGTTATCACTGTCGAAGGGGGATGCTCTTGTCAACATCTAGCAACCACAGCAGATGGTTGGTGCTCTCAGTCACGTCCTTGGGTGTGTTCATGTCCACCCTGGATGCCAGTATCGTCAATATCGCTCTGCCCAAGATCACGTCCTACTATCAGTCGTCGCTCGCCAGTGTCGAATGGGTGGTCATGATCTACCTCTTACTGATCAGCAGCCTGCTCCTGACCTATGGACGCATCGGCGACACCATCGGTCACAAGCGGGTCTATGTGTTCGGGTTCGCGATCTTCACCCTTGGCTCCTGGCTCTGCAGCATCGCCCCCAGCCTTGGCTTCTTGATCGGAGCGCGAGCGTTGCAGGCGATCGGCGGCGGAATGACCATGGCGGTGGTCCAAGCCGTCATCGCTGCCACCTTTCCTGCCGAAGAACGAGGAAGAGCCATCGGGATCAATGCACTGTTTGTCTCTCTGGGCTCAGCGGTGGGACCAAGCCTAGGCGGCATCTTGGTGGGCCGCTATGGCTGGCAGTCGATCTTCTCGATCAATCTCCCCATTGGCATATTGGGGACGCTGTGGGCATGGTATGTACTCCCCAGCCGCCCTGGCGTTCCCCAACGTTTTGACCTCGGTGGGGCCACGACGCTCTTCGCCACACTCTCGGCTTTCCTTCTAGCTCTCAGCCACGGGCAGGAGTGGGGCTGGGGATCACCGCTGGTGATCGGCCTGATGGCGATAGCAGTGGGTTCTGCCTATCTATTCGTGCGCATCGAGCAGCGTGTCGACCAACCCATGCTTCGCCTGGATCTTTTTCGCAACCGCTACTTCCTTGCCTCCAATCTGACCTCGCTGTTCAACTATCTCGCCCAATACGCGGTCATTTTTCTGATGCCATTTTATCTGCAGAATGTCCTTGGTCTGCCCAGCACCCGTACGGGTATCCTGATGAGCGTCTTTCCTTTGGCTATGATGGTAATGGGGCCGATCAGTGGGATGCTTTCCGACCGCGGATACCAGTCACAGCTCCTCAGCTCTCTGGGGATGGGGATGGTGGGTCTAGGCATCATGACTCTCAGCACCTTGGCCATGACCGGTCAGGTAGGCTTCATCGTGCTCGGGCTTGCCCTGGCAGGACTCGGAACCGGCCTTTTCTTATCACCAAATAACAATGCCATTATGAGTAGCGTTCCAAGGGAGCAACTCGGTATTGGTTCGGGGATGATAGCGACCATGCGCAGTCTCGGGCAGGTGCTTGGTATCGCCGTTACCGGTGCTGTGTTCTCCAGCCGATCAGCTTACTACGCTCAGCAGCTGATGGGAGCCGGTGCTCCGGAGAACCAGAACCTGATCTGGGGACAGCGCGATGCCTACTTGGTTGCCATGGCGGTCGCGTTCTTGGGCATGTTCACATCCCTGGCCCGAGGGAAGAAAACCAGTGACGTTTCCCGGCAGCTTGGCGCGTAAGTCTGTGCTGCTTGGCGGGCAAACGGACTAGGTAGATACTCACGTAATCAGAAGCGGCTGAAAACCCTTGTTGGATCAAGGGTTTTCAGCCGCTTTGGGTATGCGCCCAAGGGTTATCTGATTGGCTTCTTACTTGATAATCCCGAGCCAAGGTCCCATCAAGAACTGCATCCGGCCCAAGAAGAGGGAGACACGGCTCATGACGGTGTTGCCAAAGGCGGCGCCAAAACCGACCATCATCACCCACCGGCCAAAGGTGCAACTGGCTTTCAGGATACCCTTTTGCTCCTTGGTGAAGAAGAAGTAGGTTAAGACCCCGACGGCTCCGAAGACGAAGAAGCTGTTGTTGAACGACTGGATGAGGTCCAGACCGCCGGTCTTGTTGAACACGACCAGGGGTAGCATCGTCTTCATTACCTGTTCAGTAAAGGGGACCACGGTACGGACGGTTAGAGCCATGCCGGCGCCATAACCCATCCAAAGAGCGATGGGAATGCGAGACAACCATGCCAGCGGTTTGTAGACACGGAGGTAGACCATCATCCCAATAACAATAGGGACGATT
>CAZINL010000276.1:1433-2048 GCA_964540595.1 uncultured Clostridia bacterium | reverse complement strand
CATGACGCCACTCCTAGGTACCACTTCGGCACAGGGTTTTCCATACCGTCGTAGAAATCGAGCACATCCGCGGCCTGTCTCATCATCGTATCCACCTCAGCCTGTCCAAAGGGAATCGCCCAGTAAATCGATGATAGTGTGTTGCTGGCGATATAGAGCGCCAGCAAGCGGAAGAACGCTGCCGGTGCTCTCCCCGCGAAATATCCGTCAATCCGCCCCGATGCAAACCGGGGGCTTACATTAGCACACCAAACAATGCGATTGAACTCCTCCCACGGATCGCCATGGTCAAAACGGTTAAAATCGATAATCCCCAACTCACCCTCTGGTGTAACGATCATATTCCCAACATGATAGTCTCCATGTTGGAACGATTGCGGTCTACCATCCAGTAAGTACTCGTTCTCCCTGATATAGCGAATCAGCAGATCATCACCGGTAAACTTTAGTTGACACTCCATGTATCGTTTGATCTTTGTCTCTGTTTTGCGACGGAATCGGACGCCCCAATCCTGATTTCCCGGCGCGGGCAGGGAGTGCATCCTTCGAAGAACTTCACCGGCCTTGATACCGAGCGCATATTGTTCAGCATCGCCGAGCTTCGGCAGCGCCTGC
>CAZINL010000276.1:0-1423 GCA_964540595.1 uncultured Clostridia bacterium | reverse complement strand
CTCGGCGTCCTCACCCTCGATCCAAGAAAGTAGCGAGTAGACGCTCTCGCCGCCCTCGCAAACCCCGAAATCGATGGGAGAAGACATGATAATACCGAGGCGCGAGACCGCGGTGGTCGCGTCAAACTCAGCTTTTTTCCTCTCATACTCCGAGATGTCCGCCACGCGCAGGAGTAACTTCTCACCCGCTGGTGCCCGCGCGATGTACTTCCTGTCGGTCGACCAGCCCTTGTTTAGCGGCTCAATGCTAAGAAAGTGATGCCCAGGTATGTCGAGCATGTCATTCCTCCTTCAGGTCGACTACCAACCCCGTTTCCCAAACAGCAGCTTGGAAAGAACATCTCGGCCAATCCCCGGCGCGATGGAGCAACCAATCTCAAGCAGCTGATCGCGCGCTTCGTCCCGGTCGATCATGTCGCTGCCATCAAGCCAACCCGCGGGAGCCCAGTCGGCCACGCGGCAGTAGGTGTTGGAAGGCCAGCCATACTCGCGGCCATCCTGGCTCACCTTGCGCCTGTTACCACAAACGGTGATGCTAAACTCCTTCTGCAGTTCCCTCAGCGCGGTATCAACCTGACTTGCGCCCTCTTTCTTAGTCACGCCCAAGGCTTGACGTATCTCGGCGGTGCTCAGCACCGCCCCGCCTGCGAACAGCTTGTACAACTGCCAGGTGGCTTGCGAGATCTCACCGCGCGCATAGCGCTCCTCCATGTTGAGGGTCGGGCGACACGCCGCATAGAAGAGCGGGTACAGACGCTTGCTGATGAAGCCCTTGTGACCGCCTAGGACGCAGCCAAAAGCCAGTTGTTGCTCTTCAGCGGCACGGTCCTTCCATTGCCATGGGTCGGTCTCACGGTCGCCGGTATGCCACTGCTCCTCCGTAGTCTCCGTCTGCAGCATGGGGAACCCTGGCAAAAACCGACCGTAGAAAGAGAAGAAGCCCAGTTCATTCACCCGGGCAACGAACTGATCGTAGGTTCTCAGCATTACTATCTCTCCTTGCGCCCTACTTCCACTACTTTCCTGGCATCAGTCTCGCACAGTCCCTGGGCGCTGTCAACATTCGCAGATGCCGTCTCCAATCGCACCTCAGATCTGAAGCCAAGCAGTGAGAGGAGTCTACGAAAGCGAGATCATCCCCCGCGATGGAGGATGATCTCGCTTTTTCTTGCGGCCGTCTGCATTGCCCCGTCTCGCTTGCTCAGCCGATAGTGGGAGATCGAAGCAATGGTCGTCAAGGCGAAAGTCCCGTGACCTTGTGGAGCAAGATCAGCGCGCGACCACAGGGCTACGAATGATGACCACTTGCTCGTGCCCGCTGCAGTATCCCCGTAACGAACTCCGTCTTTCCCCGACCGTATCCCGCGCGGGCGGTCCGATACTGTTCCGCCAGCTGCTTCTTAAGATCGCCATAAGCTTTGGC
>CAZINL010000275.1:1027-2098 GCA_964540595.1 uncultured Clostridia bacterium | reverse complement strand
TACGGCATGGCCGTTATGGCTGAAACGGCGCTGGAGTTCCTCAAGCGCTAGCGCCTGAGAGACACTAGACCCAAGACACTAGACACTAGACACTAGATTAGGCGCAGCGTGGCTGCGCGGCTACACCGGGCCATACACCCCCGTAGCAGCGCAGCCATGCTGCGCCTTTGGCTTCCAGAAGTGAGGAACAGTCTTAACCGCACGGTAAGTAGCAGCGTCGCGTGAAGACCGAGTGGTGCGAGCAGAGGAAGCCTTGAAGCCAAGGTATTCAAAGAGCGAAGGCGGGCGAAGGAAATAGAACGGCCACGAGTCGCAATTGATAGAGCAGTGGTGAGATAAGCCAACCGTATGTAAGTTATAGCACTGCACTCCGATAGCAGTGAAGCGACATTGGCCGTTCCCGAGCGTGACTGAGCTCTTACCTTAAGGCTTCACAGCGACGTAGTTCGCCCACCAAGGCCTTCTAAACCACAAAAAGACCGGCGTTAGCCGGTCTTTTTCTCCATTCTGAGCTTGGTGATGCGCCGCCCTTCGATCTCCTCGACGATCAGGCGCACGCCGTGCTCCTCATCCTCGATCGCCTCCCCTTCGCTGGGGATATAGCCGAACAACCCAAAGGCGAAACCGCCAATCGTATCATACTGATGAGTGGGAAGCTCCAGCTCCAACTCCTCATTGACGGTCTCCAGCGACAGCCGCGCATCCAAGAGCGCGCACTGCCCCGTCATCACCAGATCTGGCTCCTCATCCTCATCATACTCATCCTGGATCTCACCGATGATCTCTTCCAGCAGATCCTCGATGGTCACCAGACCTGCCGTTCCGCCAAACTCGTCTAGGACCACTGCCATGTGCAGCCGTTGATCACGAAGCTCACGCAATAGCTCGCCTACCACCTTGCCTTCGGGGACAAAGATCGTCGGATGTAGCAACTGCGTCACCGTCGTATGTTCCTCAGCGGTCAGCGCCGTCAAGAGATCCTTGCTGTGAATAACGCCGACGATATTGTCAATCGAACCCTCATAAACAGGCAGGCGCGAATACCCTGAGTCAAGCACCGTTTCGGCCACA
>CAZINL010000275.1:667-1017 GCA_964540595.1 uncultured Clostridia bacterium | reverse complement strand
CACATCCTGCCAATCAGACTGCGAATCAAGCGCTACAATCTCCACGCGAGGGGTCATGATCGCGTTGACCGTCAGATCGTCGCTGTCAAAGACCGCCTCGATCATATCCTTCTCTGCCTCGGCGACCACGCCCTCCTCCTCACCAATCTCCAGCATGGTCATGATCGCCTCATCGTCTACCGCCGATTGATAGGCGGGGCGGTTAAAGAGGCTGATCAGCATGCGCGGAAGAGCATTGAAGGGTCGAGATAGAGGACCAAGGATGAAGGATGCTACCGCCAGGGGGCGCGCCGACCGCAGAGCGAAAGGGATCGGATAGCGGGCGGCATAGCCCTTGGGGATCATCTCGG
>CAZINL010000275.1:0-657 GCA_964540595.1 uncultured Clostridia bacterium | reverse complement strand
AGTCGCCATCACTGTGGCGATCACCATGCTGAGGTTGGTGCCCAAGAGGGTGACCCCAAGCAAACGTTCTGGCTTCTCCAGCAAACGTTCCACCGTGGCGGCGCGACTGTCGCCTTGTCGCCGTAGATGGTTGATCTGCATCTTGTCGCTGGCGATCAGTGCGGTCTCGGCTCCAGAGAAGAATGCTTTAGAAAGCAGTGATATTAGTAAGATGGCGGCCTGAATCCATATTTCCATGGCTAGCCGTCCTCCCCGGAACCGGCTGCCAGTTCCTCACGATCATATTCGTCATCGATCTCACCGACAATCTCTTCCACGAGATCCTCAATGGTGATAAGACCGATGACCTCCCCACGGTCGTTGTGCAGCATCGACATCTGCAAGCCCTCTTGGCGCATGTCATTAAGCAGCTGCTTGATGGAGAGGGTGGCGGACAAATTCGGTAAGGGACGTAGGAGCTTTTCAATCTGCTCCTGCCACTGCCCGTTTCTTAAGCTTGGAAGCAAGTCCTTGGCGTGCAGAATACCAAGTGGCCGATGGTTCTGCGCGTCGATCACAGGGTAACGGGTGTAGCCCCACTCCCGAACCATCTGAGCGGCCTCACGGATGGTCATCGTCGCGTCCATGCTGACGACCTGCTGCATAGGGATCATCGCC
>CAZINL010000274.1:0-2149 GCA_964540595.1 uncultured Clostridia bacterium | reverse complement strand
GCTCACTGGCGAAATCATAGCGGTTGAACTCGATCTTATCACTGCGATGATAGCGCTGCAGGATGTGAGGACTCGTGCCAAACCCTTCCTGAACATCCACAAGCGTTTGAGCTAGATCCTTACTAGAGAGCTCGAAGGCCAGCCGAACGCCCTTGCTCCCCCACGCCAACGGAGAGAACCCGGACGGTTTGATCACAAACGAGCGCTCACTCTTCGCCAGAAGGAGAATATCCTGCCAAGATTGCGCTTGCTGATGGTTGATCCATAGGTCGGGAATCGTGGCATGCGGAGGCAGCACACGGGGGTCGAGAATCCATGTCTGTGGCAGCAGCCTGTCAAGTCGTTGCCTGTGATCAGCTCTCAGTTCCTCGGTCCACCACCTACGCAGGCTAGGATGATGGTAGAGGGCAAACAGCATCTTCTCTTCTAGATAGGTTTTCAGCGGCGGGGTGATCCCAATCTGCCGTTTACGGGCAGCTTCAAGCATCTGTGATTGCTTGGGAATGTTTGCGAGATCAAACAGCTCGAAGAAACGATAGATCAGATTGACGGCTCGCCTCTCATGGCCGACCTCGATGGCCAGCTCTCGGCCATCATAGACAACCTGCTCCGGGTGGGCTGCCCAGATCTCATAACCTTGGCTGCGCAGCTGCCTAGCCAGCCAATCCATCTCGAGGAAGTAGTCACGCGACTCGTCAGAGACCACCACAGCCATCCGGCAATGCTCATCACTGGTGATCCTGGTGATTGCTGAGGCGAAACCATCGGGGATCCCATTGGCGCCGCCTAAGACCGGATAGCCAAGACTCGCATAGGCGTGTGTCATCGACCCTAATAGTCCCATGCCACCTGGAATCGAGTCAAGCTCGGTTGCCACTAATCTACCGTCGCTGACGAACAAGTCAGGACGGATGACCATCGGCAATCGACTGCGCTGGCGAGCTAACCGTCCGAGCTCGACCACAGCTGCGGGTTTGCCCTGCTCGAGATAGTCAGCAACCCAACCGGGGACGTGGCCGTTAATGCTAGCGTGGTATAAGCGATTCGCGGCTTGGTAGAACGCGTATAGAGAATGGCCGAGGGTTTCGAGCTCGTCCCGCAGCCGGGGTCCAATAGCAAGTGGCCGTGAGGCGATCTGCCATTGAGTAGCTTGACCGCGGGCTAGCTCACGCCTGGCATCACGGCTCACACCACTAGCCGCCATCAAGGAGTTAACCTGCAAAGCTCTTTCTATCTCTGTCATGCGCCTCTCCCATCACGGCTCAGGGCACAGTGCCCTGATATGAGGTCTCCTCAAGGTGTCAATGATAGGTTCCCTTGTTAACGGTCGGGGTCTCGCCGTGTGCTCCTGGCTCCATCGGCGCTCTCAGATGCGGCCGATAGGCTTTGGCCCGCTCAGTGTTACTCTCGATGGCGGTCAACTGATCCGCTATCTCCCCCAGGGAACGCTCGATCATGTCATGCAAGTGCTCCAAGAGGACCTCCGACTTGAGGTTGACCTGATACTCAATCTCCGCGCGAACACGGTCTTTAGCGGCCTGCCGGTTTTGGCTCATCATGATCAGTGGTGCTTGGATCGCGGTGACGCAAGCTAGCACCAGGTTCAACAGGATGAATGGATATGGGTCAAATGGATTGGACAGAGCCCAAAATGTGTTAACGGCTACCCAGACAAACAGAGCCGCCGAGAATAGTATCAAGAAGGTCCAGCTACCGGTAAAGGCAGCCATACCGTCCGCAAGTCGATCGCCAAAGGTCAGCTGCTCCTGGCGGATCGTGTTAACATTCTTGGCCTGGCGTGCCTGGATCTGGCGATGTATCTCTGCTTCCAGGCGAGCAATCTCCGATAACTGCCGATCGCGCTCCATGCCGAACCTCCTTGAACTTGATCTCCCATAGTATGCCCGTAAAGGATGGTAAGACCGAGGAGCAGCGGTGAAGCGTGAAGGTCCGTGCTCTTCCATTGTATGACATGGGGTTCATCCTTGGTTGCAGAAGATGCCTATACACCGTATGAGTGTTTTGAATGCGTACTATCGCTCCCTCCGGTACGAAGAAGACCGCACCACCGTGCGGTCTTCTCTCATGCTCGAGTCAGTATGCGCCACATGTCACCATCGCAGAGATCGCGGAGCAGCCAGTGGTCGTA
>CAZINL010000273.1:0-2183 GCA_964540595.1 uncultured Clostridia bacterium | reverse complement strand
AGGAGGAATGAGCATGGAACCAATCAAAAAGTTTGCCCAAGTGGAAAAGCAGGCGCTCTCCGACGCAGAGCTCTTGCTGATCAATAAGCAGACGCTGCGCCCCTTGGGGGCGGATGAGGTGTTTGTCTTTCGTGTGGTGGCTTGCGATAACCAAATTGACCGTGACAACGAAAAATTTAGCGATGCTACGCTGCAAGGTCTCGCAAAGTTATATGTTGGCCGTACCGTGATCTCTGATCACAAGTGGAGCGCCGAGCGGCAGACGGCGCGCATTTATGCCGCTGGGGTAGAAGGTGATGCGGAAGTAAAGCAACTGATCCTGCGAGCCTATATGCTCAAAAACGATCAGAGTGCCCCCACCATCGCCGCCATTGAAGGCGGTATCCTGCGGGAAGTCTCCGTGGGCTGCGTGACAGAAAAGGCTACCTGTTCCATCTGCGGTACTGACCGTAGGGAGAGTTACTGCGGACACTGGCCAGGCAGAGAGTACGAGGGGAAAACCTGCCACATTACTTTAGATGGTGCAAAGGATGCCTATGAGGTTTCTTTTGTTGCTGTCCCTGCTCAGCCCGGGGCAGGGATTATTAAGCGCTATGGCGGTGCGGGCGAGCCGCAGGAAGCCCCGCCTGATAATCAGGTGGAAGACGATGAGCTCCGCATGGCAAAGGCCCTGCAGGAACAGGAAGAAAAACGATATGGAGGTAAGGTAGTATGAATCCACAGGAATTGCTTGAACTCAAGCACAAAAGAGCCGAAAAGCTCGCAGAGGGTAAGACCATGCTCGCCAAGAAAGACTTTACTGGCCACAGCGCATTGATGGCTGATATTGACAAAATGAATGCTGAAATTGACGCCGCCGAAAAGCAGCTCGCCGAGGAAGGTCGCTTTGATGACTCTGATGAAAAGCTGAAGGCGCTCGCCTCTGAGGTGCAGAGAAAAAAGGAATCGGAGCAAAAGGAGCTGACCGTCGATCAGCTGCGCGGCAGCAACGAATATGCTCGCTCTTTTGCCAAGGCAATGAAGAACAAGGCACAGGTAGACGATTGCCGTGACGTGGAAGCACTTGCTCCTCTCTACAAGGCTTTAACGGAGAGTGGCGGTACGCCTATTGGCTCTGACGGTGGGTTCCTTGTTCCCATCGATTTTGACAACCGCATTATGAAGATGGAGAAGGAATACCTTGATCTTGCCTCCTTCTTTAACGTGGAGACCGTGAACACACTGACGGGCTGGCGCGTGGTGGAGAAGGGTATGCCAACTGCGCTTCCCATGGTGGAGGAAATGGGAATCATCGGAAAAACAGATCAGCCGGGCTTTCGTCGGATCAACTACGCGGTCAAAACCCATTCTGATCGTTTGGCGATCTCTGGTGATTTGATGGATGACAATGCCGCAGGCCTGCTGGCCTACGTTGCCGATTGGTTTGGCCCCAGATACATCATGACCAAAAATGCGCGTCTGATTGCCTTTTTGACGGCACTGACGAATTCGCTTTCGCTGAAGGTCGGGAGCGAGGATAAACTCCTGCGGAAGGCGCTCATCACCAAGCTGAACACAGCCCATTCCCGCAGTGCAATCCTCCTGACGAACCAGAATGGCTATGCTGAGATGGATGGCTGGGCAGACACGACCGGGAGACCACTCTTGGTACCCAATCCTGCCGATGCGCAGGTGCTACGCTATCGTGGCCGTCAGCTTGCTTACGGCGATAACGACCTGATTGAGGATGAGACCGGAGGCATCCCTCTGTATGTCGGTAACCTCAAAGCACTAGCTACCTTGTTTGTTCGTAAGGGGATTGAGCTGGCCACCACCAACGTCGGCGGTGATGCGTGGGCGACTGGCTCCTACGAGGTACGCGCGATCTGTCGTATGGATGCACAACTGGTAGATCCCACGGCGGCATTCAAAGCGGTAATCCCACCGACATCCGGCGTCTAAGGCATCTGCCATGGAGCTTGATGCAAAGAGGCTGGCTAGTCTTAAGCGCTATTTGTGTGCTTCCGACGAGGCAGATGATGAAGACATCAAGGCGCTTTACGCAGATGCGCTGGGTTACATGGAAAACGCTGGGGTATCCATGCCGCAGGAAGGGAGTTCACGCAAAGCACAGTTTGACCTATGCGTGAACTATCTGGTTTTAGACGCCTACGATAAGCGCGTGACAACCATCACGGGTACCA
>CAZINL010000272.1:0-2193 GCA_964540595.1 uncultured Clostridia bacterium | reverse complement strand
CGGCAATATTGTCGGTCGACATCTTGCTGAGCAGATCAGTGACCCGTTCAGGGGTTACTGACCGCAGCAACTCCAGGGTAACCGCTGGACTCAATTCATCGAGAATGGCCCCCGCCAAAGCATCGGGCAAAAGCTCCATGGCCTTTGAGCGCAAGTGTGGCTGAAGCTCCATCAGGGACTCGGCCACGTTGCTCGGATGGGCTTCATCAAACAGCTCCAAAAGGCGCTCGCGGTGCTCGGCCTCCAGCGCCTGCCGCAGTTCGGCGGTACGGTATGGTCCTCTCATCGCTCACACCTCCTAACTCAATATGCCTTTCATCAACGTGGTGGACAGGAAAAAGTAGATCAGCAGCGCATTGATGTCGACCACTGTAGTGATGAAAGGTCCTGACGCCACGGCGGGGTCCACATTTACCGCGTGGAAAAGCACCGGGATCAGCATACCGACCAGGGCGGATAGAGTAAGGGTCAGCCACATGGTAATCCCAACGACTAGACCCAATGCCAGATCCCCCTGAGTTAGCCACGCGATCAAGCCAACGATCGGACCACAGATTAGGCCCAACCATAAGCCAGCCAAGCTTTCTTTAGCGATATGGCGCGCAAAAGTCTTCTTGTTCATATCGCCTGTAGCGAGGCCACGGACCGCGATCGCGAGGGATTGGGTACCAACGTTCCCCCCAGTGGCCATCAAGACCGGGATGTAAAAGGCAAGTGCGACCACTGCCTGTAGCGCGGCTTCAAAACCCTTGATCACCGATCCTGAGATTAGGTCACCCGCCAGGCAGATGATCAGCCACGGTAAGCGGCGAGCAGCCGCTTTCCATACCGGTGCTGATAGCAGTACGTCCTCTTCGTTGGCAGAAGTGGTGATACCGGCCATCTTGTGAATATCCTCGGTGGCCTCTGCCTCCATGACATCCAGGGCATCGTCCACGGTGACAATACCGAGCATCTTCCCCTGGGCATCGACCACGGGAATGGCCGAGAGGCGATATCGACGGATGAGTTCTGCAGCTTCCTCCTGGTCGGCATCATCCGTGATACTGACTACCGAGGAACGCATTATCTCCTCGACCTGTTCGTCGCGCGCGGCTACCAGAAGTTCGCGCAGAGAGAGAACGCCGACTAGTCGTTCTTGTTTGTCCAGGACATAGAGACTATAGATGGTCTCGGCATCTTTCACCTGACGACGGACCTCCGCGAGTGCATCGCGGACCATAATCTGCCGACTGATGGCCACAAACGCCGTCGTCATCAGCGCCCCAGCCGAGTTTCGCCTACGCGCCAACACAGTACGAAGATCGGCGGCATCCTCTGCCAAGAGCGCGCTTAGCAACCTGTCGGCTTGGGCGCCCTCTAGTGCCCGCAGCATGTCCGCCACCTCGTCGTCGGACATCCGGTTGACCAGGTCACGTACGCTCTCGCGATTGACTGTTTCGAGAAGAACGGTCTGCAGTTCTGCTTCGGCCTCATCGAGGACAGCAGCCGCTAGGT
This sequence comes from uncultured Clostridia bacterium, assembly GCA_964540595.1. GTDB lineage: Bacteria > Bacillota > JAAYKD01 > JAAYKD01 > CAYOCI01 > CAYOCI01. The sequence continues at coordinate 696 of CAZINL010000272.1, read as the reverse complement.
CAGCAGGCAATAGTTGAAAGATCGCCTTTTGCTCGTGCGCATTCATCACGGCGAGCATGCCAGCCAGATCCACTGGATGCATCTGCCGGGCTAAGCGTAGGAGCACATCGGTCTTGCCCTGACTCAGCAGGGCGGTAAAGGCTTTGCGGAGACTGATATCTTGTGTGTGCATGGGCCGATCCTCCTTTCTATAGGAAGCCTCGCGCCGCGATCGTGCTCAGAAGATATCGCACTGCCCTATCTCATGGAGAGACCCGCAAGCGAGTAAGGAGGTAGGTATGATGCGACCTAGGCGCTGAGTCTGGATCGTCAGGAGACGAGAGCTCCCCCATGACTCGTCGAACTAGACTAGGGTCACCATCCACCATCTCACCCCCTTGTTGCTCAAATAAGGCACATTACTGCCTTCATTGGTATTGTATGCCCGCCAGACGCGTTTGGCAAGTCAAGACGTGAGTTTAGTCACGCTGACGCCCGCAATCTCCCGATTTCTCCATGGACGGAGTTGACTGGCAAGGGGAAGCGGGAGGAAATGGGCACTCCTTCCATTATGTCGTGAAACGGCGACAAAAAGAGGGCCAGACCTTAGCAAAGAAGGTTCTGGCCCTTAAAGCTTTCCCTTGATGGCGGTGAACAAATCATCTGACTTGGTGTCTCGTTATCGTGCCTTCTGCACGATACGTATCAGCGTTGGCC
>CAZINL010000271.1:812-2198 GCA_964540595.1 uncultured Clostridia bacterium | reverse complement strand
AAGTTCTGGACGGCGTTCAAAGCCGATCCTGACCTCCAGGAGTGGGTAGAGGAACAGCTCAAGGCCACCCTGGGCCGGGTCGTGGACAACGAGCACGGTCTGGTGGCCACGGTCGTAAAGGAAGCGCTGGCCCGCCTCAGCGACGATGACCTGGGCCGCTTCATTGAGGACAAAGCCGGCGAAGACCTGGCCTGGATCCGCATCAACGGTTCGGTGGTGGGTGGCGCGGTCGGCCTGTTGCTCTTCCTGTTCCTCCGCTATATCTACGATCCTTATGTCGTGCCGCTGATTCACGCCTGGCTGCAGTAGGCGCCCTATCAGGATATGAACACCGGCGTTCCCACCGGCACCTTCGCCGCGAGAGCGAGCACATCCTTATTGTGCATGCGGATGCAGCCTTTGGAAACATAGCCGCCGATAGAGGACGGGTTGTTGGTGCCGTGGATGCCGTAACCTGGGATGCTGAGGCCGAGCCACATCGCCCCGAAGGGACCGCCGGGATTGGGCCTCTTTACGGCGATGTGGTAGGTTCCAGGCGGCGTCTCGTGGCCGGGCCTGCCGACTCCTACGGGATAGGTGCCCGCCATCCGGCCGTTTTCCAGCAGTGTGAGCGTTCGGGTAGACAGGGATATACGGATAGCATAGGCCAAAAAAATCACCTCCTGTTTAACCTATTCCGCAGACAGCTTGGGTGTGACAATTGGCGAATCCGCCATGGCATTTTTGCCAATGTCCGGGGTCTCAGTCACAGCGACAAATAGGTAAGGAGGCAAAACAAAAGGAGCAGGCGGTCGAAAAGACCGCCTGCTCCTTTGCAGAGTGTTTTACAGCAAGTAACGGATATACACATACACGGTCGAGATGGCGATGGAGAGCAGCATCAACGGGAATGCGACCTTGAAAAAGCTTCTGAAAGTGATTTGGTATCCCTCCTGAGCGGCCAGGCCGGCGACGATGATGTTGGCGCTGGCGCCGATGATGGTGCCGTTGCCGCCCAGGCAGGCCCCGAGGGCCAGGCTCCACCACAGCGGTTCGAGATTTGCCACGCCCAGCGCGCCCATATCCTTGATGAGCGGGATCATGGTGGCCACGAAGGGGATATTGTCCACGAACGCCGAGGCGATGGCGCTGAGCCACAGGATCAGAAGCGAGGTGGTTGTGGGATCGCCGGCCGTCAGTTTCATGGCTTCCTGGGCGAGCCACTTGATTACCCCGGTATCCACCAAGCCGCCGACCAGCACGAAAAGACCGACGAAGAAGAAGAGCGCGACCCACTCTACTTTGTGGAAGATATGCTCAAGCCCGTGCTCGGTCTGTTTGGCGGTGAGGAGGAGCAGGATACTGGCGCCGAAAAGGGCGACGGTGGCCGACTCGAGGTGGAAGTAT
>CAZINL010000271.1:0-802 GCA_964540595.1 uncultured Clostridia bacterium | reverse complement strand
ATTGATGGGTGGTGAAGAGGAAAATGGTCATAGCCAGAACGAACAGGCACGTCTTCAGCATTTTCATATTGGTAAGCTGCTTGGTTTCGTCCAGGTGCATGATCTTTTCCCGCAGCTCGTCGGTGGTCACCAGCTTGGCGCGGTACACCTTCGCGAGGATTGCCACAGTAATGAAATGTATAAAGAACGAAATCGCGGCGAGATTTTCTAAAAACGCCATAAAAGTTAGCTCTTTAACAGCGCTCCCGATCATTATGTTGGGCGGATCGCCGATGAGAGTGGCGGTGCCGCCGATGTTAGACGCGATAATCTGGGCGATGAGGTAAGGGATCGGCGGTACGTGGAGCTGCTGGGTTATGCTTATGGTCACGGGGACGGTCAGGAGCACGGTGGTGACGTTGTCCAGCAGGGCCGAGCAGGCGGCGGTCAGGGTGCTGAGCGCCCAGAAAAGCTTGACCGGATCGCCGTCTACCTTTTTCGCCGACCAGATGGCCAGGTAACGAAACAGGCCGGTCTCGGCGGTTACGCCGACGATGATCATCATTCCCACCAATAGGCCGATGGTGTTGAAATCGATGTGATGGAGGGCTTGTTCCTGGCTGACAATGCCAAAAACCACCATCAGCATGCCGCCGACCATGGCGAGAACGGTACGGTGGATTTTTTCCGATATAATCAGAGCATACACCGTAAGAAAAACCGTTACCGCGAAGATGACCTGTTTGTCCATAAATCTACCTCCTGACATAATATGCCGCTTTTCCCGGAAATAAAAACGAGGAACCCTTGGTGACAGGCTCCT
>CAZINL010000270.1:0-2204 GCA_964540595.1 uncultured Clostridia bacterium | reverse complement strand
CGGAACCGATAGGAACGATCTTGCCTAAGGTCACAGTCATGTCGCTGTTGTAGCCGCTCGTTTCATGTTTGATCAGTGTTTTGTTGTACGTCTGGATCCAAGTGGTTGGATAGGCCGTCCATGTCTTCGCGTGTCGCTCGAAGTTCCAATGCCGATCATTGGTGAGTGTTGCGGCATACGAGAGATAGAGGTCACCCTTCACCCTTGCCGGCTTCAAGGCATCCTCGAACTCGTATTCGTAGTACATTTCATAGGTGTTATCATTATTCTTGTGCGCAAAGGTGGTCCCGAACGTCAGGTACTCGGGCATGCTGGATGCCCCTTTGCTAGAGCTCTCTTTGCGAAAGGCCGGCGCGATATTGTAGATAGAGTTGTTGTCTGCGCCAACGTATGTCTTCAGAAAACCGCTGTCGGTGTAGGTCTCTCCATTCATCACCGGATAGACCGTCATGGCCCGCTCGTAGGCGACTCTGCCACCTTCCGACCCTTCGGCCAAGACTAGAGAGGTGAATAGGGGTGTGATCATCAGGAGTGCCAGACCGATCACGACTAGTCGTTTATGTCTTGTCATGCCATACCTTCCTTTCATTGCAGCGCTGGGGAGGACGCGGGTCACCGATCTACTAGATGGTATAAAGTCTTATGGGAAAGGCCTTGTCTACCTCACTATAGCGAGCGTGCTACCACCAAAACCGCCACCATGATCCACTATTCAGACACAAACGAGAAGAAGACGACAAAAAACCGCAGGGAGTTCGCCCTGCGGTTTGGCGCTGCTATGGTGTTGGTTCTGTCTCAATCGTGCTCTCTGGCGGGCTCCACGACCATGTCGTACCGGTGGCCATGATGGCTCAGTCCCGCGCAACGCCGCAGCAAGTCCATCATCTGTGCGTGCTGGCCCGAGACTCTGTAGCTTTCCAGCAGAGCCTCTGCCGCCTCAAGAAAACCGTCTTCGCATTGTAGCCTCGTATTTTCCGCCCACAGGGCTTCCAGATCGTCTAGATAGCGACCGGTGTAGCAGTCCACCACCCGCTGGGCTCTCTCAGGCGTTGGCTGCCGCTGGAATTCCTCTACCACCTGCTGGAAGGCATCGAAGTCGCACGCGATCTCGTCCATGGCCAGGCGGTACACACCCTGGTCATGCACGATCGGGTTGCCTGCACCCATGCTCTCGAAGGCTCGCCGGATCTCACCCCTGCGTGTGTGGAACAGGCTGGCGACATCGGTCTCGCTGCCTTCCCACAGATCGGCCCAGATGCGGTGCCTGCTGACGCCTTGGCGGTGTTCCAGAAGATAAGCCAGCAGTTCACGGGCTTTTCGGGTCCGTATCTTGACTGGGTTTCCCCTATCATGGGCCGGGGCAACGTAGAAGCCGCCCATGGTGTTGATGTAAACTCGTTCAGTCGTGTAGCCTCCATAGGCGAGCATCTCGTGAGCGAACTCCGGGGCGACACCCCATTCGACGGCGCGCTTCAAGACAGGTGCGAAGAGGGGCCTGAAGCGAAAGTAGTAAAGCTGTCCATAGTGGCGAGAGAGCTCCAGAAAGCGATGGGTGTATTCCTTGGCCTGGTCTTCGTTGCCTTCCTGCAGGTAGATCGCAGCCAGTCTACCGTAGGCAATCGTCGCATAGCCCCGACAGCCGACACGGTCACCGATGGCGATGGTCTTCTGATAGTACTCAATGCATCGCCCCTTGTCCTGGTCAAGCACTTGCAGAGCGTTGGCCATGCGCCCATAGGCCAAGATCTGAAAGAAGGGTGTCGTATCATCCATCAGGGTCAGTATCTCGGCAATATATTCATCGGTTCTTTCTGGCTGCTTAAGTAGGTCGGCACAGGCCTTCCAGATCCTGGCGAAGATCGTATGATCACGAGTGCTACGGTTCAGCACAGCGTAGTCCTCTGCGAGACTCAGATAGTGGTCTGAGGCTGCCAGATCAGAAGGCCTATCAGGTTGATCAAGATAGAATTTGAGCGACTCTGAGGTGTGCAGGATCTCTGCATAGAACAGGTAGTTGATGCTAAACTCCTCATGCAGTCCCAGCTGGCGCATGCGCTCCAACTCTGAATCCAGCAACTGCAGAGCCTTTTCTTCGTGTCCCAGCATCTGGTACGCTTTGGCGGCATAAGCACCGACACAGTGGCGCATCAACCAATCCCGTTCCGCCTGGGGGATGGATAAGGACTGCTCATATGCTCTTAGGC
>CAZINL010000269.1:0-2219 GCA_964540595.1 uncultured Clostridia bacterium | reverse complement strand
ATCGTCGGTCGGGTGAAGGATTGCATGTTCTCGCTTAACTCGTTCGACCACTTCCGCAACCGGCTGATCGACTGCTCGCGGGAAACCAAGCAGATCGGGCAGGCGACCTACCCTTATGTGGCACTGGACGAGGTTGTGGTCTCGACCAAGTAACGAAGCGAGCCTGTGAAAAGCAAAGGAGCTGTCGTAACAGCTCCCCATGAATAGCACAAGAGAGGCGACGGCTGTCGTCTCTCTTGCGTTTAGGTGCATGAGTTCTGATGTGGCACAAGCACGGGTCGGTAGAGTGAAAGGCTGGGGTTGCCAGCCCCTCCTCATCAAACCGTACGTGAGGTTCTCCCTCATACGGCTTTCCGATGTTCGTCATCATGTGCATTTGGCAACATGGAAGCGGGGCAGTCCACTCCTCGGCAGTGTCTGCCAGAGCTGACTGACCATTTGCTTGGTGACTGTTCTTCGTTGGGTCTTGGCTGCAAACCACTTGCCGAAGCGCATTAGAATGTAGTAGTCTAGTCCTTTCATCTTGCGGGGATTCCATTTGGTTGCATAGTAGTTCCTCCAGCCATGTATCTTGGGCCGGAGGTACTCAATATGCGACTCAAGTGATTGTCCTCGCGCGGACGGTGGGGCCAGTCTGTCTCGGATCACACTTCGTATGTGCTTCTCTGCCTTCTTGGTCAGCCAATGCTGAATGGTGTGGTACACCACCCCTTTGGCGTTTTCGGCCTTGGCCTTGCGAAAGTGCATTCCTAAGAAATCGAATCCTTCTTTGCCATCCCATAGCCCCACTAGTTTGGTCTTGGTGGGATGTAGGGTTAGCTCCAGCCGTTCCATGATCTGCTTAATCAGATCAAGTGCCCATTCTGCTTCTTTTCGCGTCTTGCAGACCACGACAAAGTCGTCCGCATATCTGGTGAGTACCCCTAGGCCGGTGCCATGCTTCTCCCAGAGCGTGTCGAGATAGTTGAGATAGATGTTGGCCAGAAGTGGGGAAATCACTCCCCCTTGGGGAGTACCAAGTTCCGTTTTTCGGACTTGGCCTTCTTCCATTACTCCGGCCGTCAGCCACTGTCGGATCAGCTTCAATACTCGTCTGTCGCTGATCCGCATCTCAACTAGTTTCATCAACTTCTCTTGGTTGATGTTGTCGAAGTAGCCCTGGATGTCAACGTCGACCACCCAGTTCCTCCGCTGGTCACATGCTGTGTGGACTCGTTCCAGCGCCTGCTTAGCACTGCGTTTCGGTCGGAAGCCAAAGGAGCATTCCATGAAGTCGGTTTCGAAGATGGGTTCTATGACGAGCTTGACGGCCATCTGGATCACCCGGTCTCTCACCGTTGGTATCCCCAGTGGCCGTTTCCGTCCGTCACTCTTCGGAATGTAGACGCGACGTACTGGCAGGGGGCGGTATCTACCCTCTTCCAGTCGCCCGATGCAGTCGATGAGGAACTCGCTGACGCCCATCCTGTTGATGTCCGCCAGCGTCTGCTCATCGATTCCGGCCGCACCTTGGTTCTGTCTCACTTTCGCCCAGGCCATGACCATGACGTCCCAACGATACACTTTGTCATAGAGTGCATGGAATCTGCGCTTCCTGTTTGCCTTGGCGGCATGACCTAGCTTCATTTGGAGTTGTCGAACTTTTTCTCCTAGGGTGTCGTTAGCCTTTTGGGCATTCACTCACTCTTACCTCCTCCTGAAGCATGAACAAAGCAGAGGCCCTTTCCTAGGCTAGGTTATGTTGTCCTAGCCATCATCGGTACTATGGCCTCCTCCGACTCCCTCCCTGCTCAGCACCACTTCGCCTCTTCGGTTTATAGGTGCTGGCGTTACCGGTCAGTGACCGGTGCAGGGGAGGGTCTCCCCAGTTCACTGCGCTATCTTTGTTGTCATGCCGTTCTCTCTACGCCGGAGGGTTCTTCGATGCTGTATCCAAGTTCTCCACATCTTCCATGGCCTTCGCCCATGCACGCGGGGCTCGGCTCCCTCTTGTCCCCTTGCGGGACGGGATCTAACGACGCGGCAAGATTCACGTGTATGTTACGGCCTGACAACTCGCTTACCCTCTCTTCGGAGAGGAGTTTCGATGCGCTTCTACGCAAGGGTCTCGCCCTACGCAGGCATCTAGCTACAGGGCGCCTTGGCGCTTACCCTGGCTGAACTTTCATCAGCTAGATAGTGCGCGCTTACCTGGGCACGCCATGCATGCGACCCCTACG
>CAZINL010000268.1:0-2277 GCA_964540595.1 uncultured Clostridia bacterium | reverse complement strand
CGCCATGGTCTCCATCATGGTCTCAGTGTCATAGTCGAGGATATGGTTGTTGGCCAAATTGATGATATCGAAGCGTCCCTCTACCACAGTAGCCATGGCCTCAGGCTTGCCGCGATACCAGATCCCCTTGCCGGGAATGGGGCGGCCTGTGGTCCCCAGAGGGGACTCCAGATTGCCAAAGCGAAGATCGGCCGCCTCCAGCTTCGCCTTGACCGCCGCTAGCGGGTAATCAAAGCCCTTGGCCTCGAGGGTGCTAGTTACTAGTCTCGCCAGCATGATATCGCCGACGGCGGCCAGCGTCACCTGGCGCTCGCTGGCGGTAATGATGGCTAAGCCATCCAGCTTGGCGAGCAGGTCGTCCACGCGTTGCTGGTGTATGACCTGATCAAGCCCCTTCAGCTTCTCCCAGAGTGTCGCCTCACTGCGCGGTGCGACCGCATACCACGTCTTGACCATCTCCTGTGGCTGACCTTTCGCATCCGTGATCGGCAACGTTCGAGCTGGTGAGCTCACCATGGTGCTGGGCAGGTAGGCTAGTGACCCCGTGTGGCGGCTGATCTCCGCCTCGAGCGACTGAAGGTCAGTGCAGACCTTGGCCGCTTGCGGCCAGCGCCCTAGCTCCGCCTGTGTCCAGACACTGGCAGGGTGATCTTGGGGTAGGGCCACCCAGTGGACCGGCATATCTGGACCACCTAAGTCGCGCCAGTTGGTGATCTCGCCCTTCAGCAGTCGCTGCAGCTGCGCCTCGCTCACCGACGGTACGGGGTTAAGGGAGTTGGTCACGATCGTTAGCTGTTCGCTAAGCAGAGGAACCTGTTTCTTCGGTCGCTGAATAGTATCGGGTGAAGCAGTGACATAAAGGTCGACTGGCTGACTCTGCTGTTGACCGAAGACAGAGATGGCTCCGCCGACACCGCGCGAGATCACCGTGATCTTGTCGTTATGCTCGGTCCAAAGGCGGGTCAGTTCACGCTGGAGCAGCTCAGGAGCGTCAGGGCTCACCGATACCACCAGTTCGCCGCCCTGCAGGGACCGCTTGGCGGAGAGCAAGCCAAAGACGCCGGCATTGAGCACCACCAGCACGACCACTGCGAGACCGATCCAGATCCATGGACGCTTACGACTCCGTTGTCGACTCATCAGCACCCTCCCTTTCATGCCTCTCCCACTCTCTCGTGCTGGATATCCCAGCGCTTGTCCTTATCGAGCCTCGGCCAAGGTCTCACGGATCAGCTCCGCCGGCACCGCATCAGAGATGACCATCTGTCCGATAGCTGTCGGGATGATGAGATTCACCTTGGCATTACGTACCTTCTTGTCACGAGTAAACGCGGCCATCACCACATCTAGATCCACGTCCGGGTCGACTTGCACGCGCAGCCCAGCGGCCGCGATCAGCTTCACCACCCGCTCAGCATCACTTATCGGCATCACACCCATTTTTGCCGCGACCTTACAGATGGTCGCCATGCCAATCGCCACTGCCTCACCGTGGCGATAGCGACCATAGCCTGTTGCCACCTCAATAGCGTGGGCGGTGGTATGACCAAAATTGAGCAGTATCCTATCTCCCTCGTCGCGCTCGTCTTTCTCCACCAAGCGTGCCTTGAGCGTACAGCACAGGTCGATTACATGGGAGAGCTTAGGACCCGAGAGCGCCAGACAATCCTCGACATTCTCCTCAAGATAGGAAAACAGATCGGTCTTGAAGATGACTCCATGCTTGATCACCTCTGCCAAGCCGGCGACCAGTTCGCGCCTGGGCAGAGAGCTGAGGGTATTAATATCGCTGAGAACAAACTTGGGCTGATAAAAGGTTCCGATCAGATTCTTGCCTTTGGAGTGATTGACCGCCACCTTGCCGCCGACCGAGGAGTCGACCTGGGCCAGCAGTGTGGTCGGGACCTGGATCAGCGGCACGCCGCGCAGATAAGTCGCCGCGACCAGACCAGCGAGATCCCCGATCACACCCCCGCCTAGGGCGATGACTGGAGTATAGCGGTCAAGCCGATGATCGATGGCATAGTTGTAGACCTTATTGACCGTGGTGAGGCTCTTGTACTCCTCGCCATCGGGAACCACTACGGAGTGGACGCCAAACCCGGCGTTCTCCACCACCTGCTTGACGACCTCCCCGTAGATTGGGTTGACGACATCATTGGTGATCAGGAGTGCCTTGCGCCCAAAATTGAACCGCTTCATGGTCTCGCCGAGATTATCAAGATTGCTTTTGCCGATGAAGATCGAGTAGCTATCCCGACCTAAGTTCACGTTAAC
>CAZINL010000267.1:0-2369 GCA_964540595.1 uncultured Clostridia bacterium | reverse complement strand
GGCATTGCCCCTCTCGACAACGGTAAAGATCAAGTTATGCATTGAGCTACTCTCACCTCTGCCTTCTGCGCGGTTTGTGCGTGCGGTTAGGTCCGAGTTGACGACTCCGATAATGGGCATCGTAAAGGCAATCCCGTTGTAGGGTTTCTCGAACTCAAACTTGACATTGAGCTCCTCAGCAACCGTCTGAGCGATCGCACCGTCGGCTGCCATGAGGACGATCTCTCTTCTCACTTCGCCCAGCTCAAGGAAATCTAAGATAGGGTTTTTGACTGTGCCTTTCCCCAGGAACACCGTGCATCCACTAATGCCATGCTGTTTGGCAAACTTGATGATCTTGCTTCCCACTCCAAACCGAACGATGGTGCAAATCAGCTCATACCTCGTGTTGGGCATTCCCAGGTAGACCTCCCTTTCTCGATTTTAGGGCAAAGATAAAGCCCAGTGTCTGAAGGGTGATAATCGGCAACAGGGCAACCATGGCGATCATGCCAAAACCATCGACCAGGACGCTCGCCCCGGGGATGGCCTCAGCCGCACCCTGGGCAAAGGCCAAAATGAAGGTCGCGGTCATTGGCCCGGTGGCTACCCCGCCGGCATCGAAGGCAATGCCGACAAACAGCTTCGGCACAAAGTACGACATGGTTAACGAGATCAGGTAACCCGGGACAAGATAATGCCACAGCTGCACCCCAGGTATTAGTATTCTCACCATCGAGAGAGCAACGGCAACACCCACACCCAGCGAAAGAGCGACTAGGACAGACCGTCGTTTCACATAGCCGCTGGTCACATCCTCGATCTGATGGGTCAAGACATAGACAGCCGGCTCGGCGAGAATGGTCGCTACCCCGAGCACAAACCCCACCGCAACCAGGTAGGCGCTGTTCTCCATTTGCGCCAGGCGATACCCGACTGCAGTACCCACGTCCATAAAGCCAGCATTCACCCCGACCAAAAAGATGAGCAAACCCAAAAAAGCATAGACAAAACCTTTCCCCAACCTGGCGTAGGAGCGTTTACTCAGCTTGAAGGCAACCTTCTGCATGACAACCAGAATCACCGTCAAAGGCAGAAAGGAGAAGAAGCTTTCTTTGGCTGTAGCAGGGATCAGACTCACGAACGGTGCCAGAATCGCTTTAGAGTCTCCTAGAGAAAAGGGTAGGCTGGCGGTAAACTCCTTGGCTGGCGAGAAGACGTCAAGGACCAATACTGACATGATAGCCCCGACCGATGCCAAAGCAAGGAGACCGAAACTGTCTTCCTCGGATGACTTACTGTCTTTCTTAAGTGAGGAAACCCCGACCGCCAAGGCTAGGATAAAGGGCACGGCCAACGCTCCGGTAGTAGCACCAGAGGCATCAAAGGCGATCGCTAGGAACTCTGGAGAGGCAAAGATCACCATGGCAAAGGTCAGCGCATAGAACACAGTCAACAACTTATGTAGTTGGACATTGTAGACAATGCGAACCAAGCCAACCGCCACGAAGACCGCCATGCCGATGGACACGACAACCAGGATGCTGACACTCGATATCTCACCTGCTGTCACGAGATCGATCTGACTGGCCAGGACCATCAGCCCCGGCTCCGCGATGGAGATAAAGAAGCCCAGTACGAGGCCCGACAAGATAACAATCAGAATCTTATTGGTCTTCGCCACGCTCGATCCGGTTAGGGTGCCAAGAGGGGTAATCCCGATGTCCACCCCGACCAAGAACAGGGCCAAGCCAAAGACGACCACGATCGCACCGAGAATAAATCGGACCAGGACCGGGGTAGAAAACGGCGTGACTGTAAGATGGAGTATAAGGACAATGACGGTGATGGGAAGTACTGAGAACACGACCTCTTTAAGTTTATCGGACAGTGCACTCACGCGCTATCACTCCTTTCTGTTGGAATTTGGCAGAGCGAGAAACCATATTTGGTAGACTGGAAAGCGCGACGATATAGCTCCTCCTAGAGCATCGTCTAGGCGTTTGTAGAAGCATATAATGAAAAATCGGCAACCTGCAAACCTAAGCGAAATTAACAAAAACCGTCCCATTTTCTCACTGTTGCTTGCCAACGCCCCTTCCTGCATAAAGTTTCGTTAATTCTATTATAACGGGAATCTGACATCTCATCAAGCAAGAAAGCGTCCTGTACAAGTGGCCAGCCCAGCCAGCCCGTCAAACTTAAAGAGCGCCAGCACTACCAATACTAGAGAAGGTGTCAGCACGAGGCGGATGCGCCCTTGTGTTGACACCTTCTTCTGTCTGTCAGTATTGATAAGGTCATGCGAGCATCATCGGCACTAGCGCCATCTCAGGAACTCGCATGACTTCATTTCGCAGTCGCATGCGCGAGCGGCGATCTGCATCCTT
>CAZINL010000266.1:0-2414 GCA_964540595.1 uncultured Clostridia bacterium | reverse complement strand
AAGGTGGGCACCCGAAAGCCTATTCTTCTTTAGTGTGCACCATAGCGCCAATCTGATCCATGATCTCTAGCATGGGTGGATATCGTGCGTCCCTACCGAGCCAGGCGCAGCGCGATCGATTTGCGGAACATGGCCACGGTATAGACAAGACTGACAGCTCCGTAGGCTGGATATAGCACTCGGATCAGCTTCGAGAAGCCTACCAACGCGCACGGGATGGACACCGCGAGGATCAGCATGACAGCCGCCTCGTACGGAATTCCTACTGAATGATGAATGCGCTTGCCCAAGCTGTATAGATCCCCGATCTCAGTGGAGAGCATCTCGAGCCAGATCGCGCTGCTGATCACGATCGGAAGTAGAGCGCCAAACTGCCTGGCCACGTAAAGATTTGGGATCTCTTTGCCCAGCGTATCGGGGGCGTAAGCGAGGATAAGGAAATGGATAATCGCGATCAGAGTGATGAGCAAAAAACTGCCCATCTTCGTCCCGCGCAAGCTCTGCTTCCTATCCCTCATTTCGGCGAACATGGGGCAGAGGACGCCAGTGATGCCAAACATATTGAACGAAGAGTAGAGCACAGCAGTCATCAGCCAACTCCCCCGCGTCGGGGGAATGGGATAGAACGTCAACGGCTTAGGCAGTGTCAGAAGCGCTGCTGCACCAAGGGTCAAGATCGAGAGGGTGGACATGGGCACGATCAGGGCATTGATCGCAACCACCCCGTCTGTGGAGCGACGCGCAAACAGATACGATACGACCACCATGATCCCGATCCCGACCAGCGGATGCAGACCGGTGTACTCATTGAGCATGGCGCCGCCGCCCGCGATCATTACGACATTACCGCCAAAGATGAACAGCGTCAGTGCCCCTTCGAGTATCGCGCCTAAGCGGTCGCCACAGACAAAACGGATGATCTCCGCGTATGAGCGGAAGCGGTAACGAAAACAGAGGTTGACGGTTAGGATGGACATGATGACATAGGCAAGCAGACAGAAGCCGATCCCCCAGATTCCCTTCGCGCCAAAGCGGCTGAAAAACTGCAGTATCTCTTGTCCCGATGCCAGCCCTGCCCCCACACTGGTCCCCACCACGACCAGGGCTACCCGTAGATCATCTCGCACAAGCATAACCTCCACATGACTACTTATAGGAAGGTATGCTCGGGCCGGGCGGATGATACCGTCCAGCGGGCAGTGGTGGGGGGGTGGGCTGCACTGCTTGGTAATCGATCAAACGGTTCTCAAGGAAGGGGACTGGGCCCGATCCGTTGAACTATAATCCTAATATAAAATATAGGGAGGAATGAAAATGGATCACCTAAAGGAACAGGCTATCAAGACGATCGACGCTCTGCAGGCAGAGCTGATTGCTCTCTCCCACGACATCCACGCCAACCCCGAGACCTCACTAACCGAGTACAAGGCGGTGGAGTTCATCGCTCAAGTGCTACGCGGTCAGGGCTTTGAAGTGCAGGTAGGGGTAGGGGGTCTGGATACCGCCTTCATCGCCACCAAGCAGGGTAAAGGTCCCGGCCCGCACGTCGCCGTCATGGCCGAATACGACTCCCTCCCCGGCATTGGCCACGCCTGTGGGCACAACGTCATCGCCACCTGCGCGGTCGGCGCCTTCTTGGGTGCCAGCTCGGTCATGGATCAGTTTGATGGTACCCTGTCCATTATTGGCACGCCCGGTGAAGAGGCTGACGGCGGCAAGATCGTACTGCTCGAAGCTGGCGTGTTTGACAACGTTGACTTCGCCCTGATGATGCATCCCTCTTCCGGGAGATCGCTGGTCGGACGTGGCGGTCGCGCTGCCACCACCGTCGAGGTCAACTTCAAGGGGAAGTCCGCACATTCTGCTTCGCCGGGCAGCGGCATCAATGCCTTGAACGCAGTCATCAGCACCTTCAACCATATCGACATGCTGCGCCCCACCTTCGCCATGCAGGATAACGTCAATGGCATCATCACCAATGGTGGCCTTGCCGCCAACATCATCCCTGGAGAGGCTTCCTGCGAGTTTAGCCTGCGGGCACAGACGCTGCTGGATCTGGAGAAGCTGGCCGAGAAGGTGAAGCTCGCCGCCCATTCTGCAGCCAAACTCACCGGCGCCACCCCTGAGATCCATGTGCACCGTATGTATGCCGAACGCTATCCGAACCAGCCGATGTGTGCCGCCTTCAAGGAGAACATGGCGCTGCTCGGTGAAGAGATGCATTGGGCCAATCCTACCGGGATGTATGGCTCGTCCGACGTGGGCAACGTCTCCATCAAGTTGCCTGCCATCCATGACTACCTCTGGATCGCCCCCGCTGGCGTCGCCTCCCATAATGTAGAGTTTACCGCTCACTCGGACTCTCCACGTGCCGATGAGGTCTGCATCAAGGGGGCCAAGGGCCTGGCCATGAC
>CAZINL010000265.1:0-2462 GCA_964540595.1 uncultured Clostridia bacterium | reverse complement strand
CTCAAAATCCACTACAGGAGCCGGGCTGGTAGTGACCTTGCTAGCATCATCGAGTTCCTTCTGGTTGGTAGCGACATACGCATCGATCCCCTGTGCCATGGTGGGCGCTACCTCATCACGGACAAAGGGAACTGCAGCGGCCTGACCAGTCAGAACACTTCTCCCCAAGATACGGTCCAAGTTCATGCCCACCCCGAGGACGACGGCTATGATGACTACTGACGTAACGAGTAACAGGGTCTTCCTCTTCAACCTCCTCACCTCCACAAAGCTTTGGACTAATACAAGTGTATTAGCGGACGAGGAGAATATGCCGAGTTGCCCTTCGAAAATCTAGTCGAACCAACTGGTTAGGGTGGACAAATTGTCGATTGCGGACTGCCTAGAGTAGCTTTAGCAACGTGAGACTGAGCAATCCGATGAACAGGATGCTGCCACTAACCGCAGCAGCGACCTTCGGCCCCACCTTGATGGCGCTCTTGATATCGACATCCAACCCCATGCTAGCCATGGACATCACCATCAAGAGATGGCTGCCGCGTTTGATGAGTGTTACCGCCGCAGGGCTGAAGACCCCCAACGTGCCAAAGAGCCCAAGGATAATGAACCCGACAACGAACCACGGAACATAGACCGTCTGTTTGGCCTTGCCTTGTCCGTTCCTGCGACCTTCGAGAACGCTAAACAGCAACACGATTGGGCCAATAAACAGCACTCGTACCAGCTTCACGATGGTGCCGATCTGCCCACTAGCCTCGCTGACCCGAAACGCGGCTGCCAGTACCTGGGGTACCGCATAGACTGTGGTCCCAGCCCAGATTCCGAAATCGGTGTTATCCAAGCCGACGATCGGTGCGAGTAAGGGCAGGAGCACGACTACCAGAACCCCGATCACCCCAGTGAAAGCGATAGACAGGGTGATCTCCTCTTTCTCAGCTTTCACAACAGGAGCCACAGCGGCAATGGCAGAGTTGCCGCAGATGGAGTTACCCACCGCGATGAGGATCCCTAGCCGCCGGCTGAGGCCCAGCGCTCGACTGATCAACTGCCCGACGATAATGCCAAGACCGATGCAGAGAACGATGATGATCAGTACCTTAGGACCGACTTTGACGATATCAGCGAAGCTGAAGGTTGCTCCAAGAAGCACGATTCCTAGCTCCAGCAGCTGTTTGGCTGCTAGCTTGCTTCCCTTAGCACAGCCACTGGGCAGCCCATAGGTGTTACGGATCAAGATCCCAATAAAGATGGCGATGACCAGACTGCCCAGCAGGGGAACAAATGCCCCCAGATACTCCGAAACCCAGGTAATCAGAGCAACCAACACTAATCCCGGCAGATACTCCATAATGCGCTTCACAGTTCATCACTCCTTTGTTGGCATTTAGTGCTGCAGCATCTAGTCGTTTTGAAGCGTGGGCGCAGTAATCTCAACGGCTTCGTTCACCGCAGTCAGTCTTTGGGTGAAAGACAAGCTGAAGCTTGTGGGTGCAGCAACCTGAGGATGGGGCTTCATCGCTAAGCTCATTTCGAGCGAGGACTGATAGATGACATGGTCTTCGGGAGAGAGCCAGTGTTGGATAGACAAGCCCATGGCCTGGATATTGTCGAACACCAACCCCTGCGCCCGCGGGTCCATCCCGCCCAGATTCGAGTAATAGTAGGCAAACCGAACGGGATCGATGGTGATCTGATACCCAACTAGTGTCCTCCCGCCTACCTCGGCGGTGCCGAGCTCAGAAAGACTAGCAATTAGTCCCGCTTCATCCATAGCGGTAAGCGCACCGGCCTTCGGGAACATCGCGCCGCCGAACAGATCAGCCAATGGCAGTATCTGGGTGTCTCCCGCTACGAGTCCGGCGAGCATGCTGGCCATCAGGGTCTGCTCATTGCTTTCTGCGGCCAGTGCCTGGGTGGTCCACGCTTCCCCTGGGGCCTTCACGTATAGCTTCTGACCGGTGACGACGATCTCTCCACTGACGCGGCTATCGGGCTGGGCTTCAGATGAGAGTGCGTAGTCCAAGGCGAGTTCAGCGGGTCCGCCCACGCGCATCGTCGCCTGCATACTAACAGGGATGGTCTCGTCCCCCACGCTGATCAGATACCGGCCACTCAGCTCGCCAGTAAACCTCGAGATCTGGTGCGTAGCGGTGATGTCATCATCAATGCGGCGCAGTCGTGCTGATGCCTCATCCCCGAGAGGCTGCGGCTTGACCGTGATATCGATCTGCTTGGTCGTTGGCTCATAGTTGACACCAGCACCAAAAATGGTACTGACGAATCTCAACGGTACATAGGTGCGGCCGCCGATGAGCTGGGCTCTGGCCGCCATGCGCACTGAGCGTCCGTTGAAATACGCGTAGTCATTGTCAATGGGAAGGATCATCACTAACTTGTCTTTGACAGCGAAGACCCGCTGGCTGGCCTCGTCCCAGACCACAGTAGCGCCCAGCCGCTCGAAC
>CAZINL010000264.1:2009-2466 GCA_964540595.1 uncultured Clostridia bacterium | reverse complement strand
TTGCTATCGAAGAGGGTCTGCGCTTCGCTATCCGCGAAGGCGGCCGTACCGTTGGCGCTGGCGTCGTCGCTTCCATCATCGAATAGTAAGTCACCCTAGCTTACCCGCAGCGTATGTGGGAGGGGAAGAAGGGTGCTGCCTCACGACAGCACCCTAGGGCCCTCTTCTTTTTGTGTTTAGGGTAAGCGATAGAGACTGAAACTGGGTGAAAATAGCCGGATCCATAGTCCGGAAAACAATGCGATGAGGCAAAAGGTTGCCCGCGCTGACAGGGTCAGATAACGGGGAGTTTTTGCTGAGAATGTCCGATGATCGGGCGCAAAGGAGGGAAATCTCTTGGCACAACAGAAGATCCGCATTCGCCTCAAGGCCTTTGACCATCAGCTGTTGGATTCATCCGCTGAAAAGATTGTTGAGACCGCCAAACGGACCGGTGCCACAGTTTCTGGTCCGGTTC
>CAZINL010000264.1:0-1999 GCA_964540595.1 uncultured Clostridia bacterium | reverse complement strand
ACTCCCGTGAGCAGTTCGAGATGCGCACTCATAAGCGCTTAATCGATATCCTCGATCCCTCACCGAAGACTGTCAACGATCTGATGAAGCTCGATCTGCCGGCTGGTGTGGATATCGAGATTAAGCTCTAGTGCCTAGAGGCAACAGGGAGGTGTAAGTTGTGAAAAAGGCAATTATGGGAAAGAAGCTTGGAATGACCCAAGTGTTCACCTCTACGGGTGCGGTTGTTCCAGTGACCGTTATAGAAGCAGGCCCGTGCACTGTGGTCCAAAAGAAGACCACTGGCAACGACGGTTACTCCGCTATTCAGGTCGGCTTCATTGACATTCCTGAGCGCAAGGTCAACAAACCCGAGAAGGGCCATTTCCAGAAGGTCAACCAAAAGCCCAAGCGCTATCTTAAGGAACTGCGGCTGGAAACTGCCGATCAGTTTGAGGTAGGGCAGGAGATCCGCGTTGAGCAACAATTCGCCGAAGGCGACGTCGTCGATGTCAGCGCCATCTCTCGCGGTCACGGTTATTCGGGTGGCGTCAAGCGTTGGGGCTTCCACCGTGGACCCATGTCTCACGGATCGAAATACCACCGCGGCGTTGGTTCGTTGAGCAGCCGTGCGCAAGCGCGCGTCTTCAAGAACCGCAAGATGCCTGGCCAGTTCGGTCATGTGCGAGTGACCATTCAGAACCTGAAGGTCGTCAAAGTGGATGCAGAGCGCAACCTGCTCCTCATCAAGGGTTCAGTTCCTGGCGTCAACGGTGCTCTGGTTACCGTGAAGAACGCCGCCAAAGCATAAATCTGCCAATGCCCCGGAAAGGAGGATAGGCTATGCCCACCGTAGCTGTTTACAACGTCAAAGGTGAAAACGTCGGTCAGATCGAACTGCGCGACGATATCTTTGGCATCGAGATTAGCGAACCTACACTTCATCAAGCTGTGGTTACCTACCTAGCAGCACAGCGCCAAGGTACGCATGCCACCAAGACCCGCTCCATGGTCAAGGGAGGCGGCAAGAAGCCGTGGCGGCAAAAAGGCACCGGTCACGCCCGTGTCGGCAGCACCCGTTCCCCCCTGTGGAGAAAGGGTGGCGTCACCTTCGGTCCGCACCCGCGTAGCTATCGTCTCGCCATGCCCAAGCGTCTACGCCGTCTGGCGATGAAGTCTGCCCTTACCGCTAAGGTTCAAGCTGGCGATCTGATCGTGCTCGATGCTCTCACTATTGATCAGCCTAAAACTAAGGAGATTATCAGCCTGCTCAGCAACCTCAAGGTAGCTAAGAAGGCTCTGGTGATCACTCAGCAACCTGATCAGAACGTCCACCTGTCCGCCCGCAACATTCCTGGTGTTAAGGCTCTGTTTGCCGAAGGCCTAAATGTCTACGATATTTTGCTCGCCGACAAACTGGTCATCACCAAGGATGCGGTAGGCAAGGTTGAGGAGGTATATGCCGATGCGTGAGCCTCGCGACATCATCCAAAAACCTGTCGTAACTGAGAAAACCAATGCTCAGATGGCCGAAGGTCGCTATACCTTCAAGGTTGACCCCAAAGCCAACAAGATCGAGATCAAGCATGCAATCGAAACCATTTTTGGCGTCAAAGTGGCGGCAGTCAACACCATGCGTGTTCCTGGCAAGCCCAAGCGTATGGGTCGTTTCCTGGGCCATACCTCAGAGTGGAAGAAGGCCATCGTGACGCTAGCCAAGGACAGCAAGCCCATCAAGTTCTTCGAAGGGCTCTAATCCGAACGAGTTCAATCGGAGAGTTCGAGAAGAAGGTCGAGTAGGAGGTAAGGATCATGGCGATCAAAAAATACAGACCCACCTCTCCTGCGCGCCGTGCTATGACCGTCCTCGCGTTCAAAGAGGAGATCACGCGTACAGAGCCTGAAAAGTCTCTGCTCGCGCCCTTGAAGAGCCGCGGTGGACGCAACAATCTCGGCCGCATGACGGTTCGCCATCAGGGTGGCGGGGCTAAGCGTCAGTACCGTATCATCGACTTCAAGC
>CAZINL010000263.1:1312-2497 GCA_964540595.1 uncultured Clostridia bacterium | reverse complement strand
CTGTCTGGTAATGAGAGGAAACCATTCCTAGCTGGCATTCCTCAACAACCTTTTCGACTCTCGCCATATCGCGTAAGATGAAATCCACAGGACAGCCGTCAATGACAAGCCAGCCGCCACCGTTAACCCATTCGCCCCATCCTCCGGGCGGCGCAATAAGGTCCTCCCGGTGTTCATCGTCAACGGTCTGGGTTGCTCTGTTCAGGGCGTCAAGGTCAAGTGTCAGGCGATCGTAGTAGATGCCGATGTCAATATCGGAAGAAGGGGAATGCGTGCCTCTGGCACGCGAGCCGCCAAGTACAATGGCTTGGACGCCCGGCACCGCCGACAAAACAGTCACGGCTTTATCCAGAACAGCGATGGTCTTGTTCATATTAACTCACCTTTACTATGAGCCATTATTGTGTTATCAGAATCACGCTGCTATCCCAAAAGCCAACGTCTAATACCAATCCTACACCACACAGAGTACAAAACAAACTGCCGCTGCACAGCAACTGAGGTGGATATTTAGCGGCGCTTTCCCCAGCCAAAGCGTTCGTCTATCCGACCTCTCGTCACATTTCGATAACTTCGACCGATCTGCAGCGACATTTCTGGAAAACTGATTACGGTAGGAGTAGTGGGAAACGCAGCAGCAAACGTTCTTTGACTGGCAGATTGATCCACTTCGAAAAACATGCTAAACTCAAGACCAACTGTGAAGCCAGGTTATTGGACACACAAGGGGGTACGATCAGATGGTCATCGGCACAGCTATGGGGCTGCACCTCCAACGCGTGGAGCAGACCGCATGAAGCACAAGAGAACGTCGATCCTCATCAACGACCTGGTCCTGCTGCATCTCCTCGGACTGGTCTACGCATGGAGTGTCTTTAAGAAGCCGTTGGCGCTGCGGTTTGGCTGGAGCGATACCCAGCTGACCTGGACCTTCACCATCTGCATGTCGTTCTTCTGCATCGGCGGCTATCTGGGAGCACAGCTTAGCAAGCGTTATCGTACGCAAACCCTGGTCCGTCTCAGCGCTCTCTTGATCCTGCTTGGCTTTGTCTGTACGGCGTATCTGACCCAGCTCTGGCAGTTGTATCTCTCCTATGGGGTGTTGGTCGGCAGCGCCATCGGAATCGTCTACAATGTAGTGCTGGCTACCGCCAACCGCTGGTATCCCGACTGTCCCGGCTTTAT
>CAZINL010000263.1:0-1302 GCA_964540595.1 uncultured Clostridia bacterium | reverse complement strand
TTGCATTATAGTCCTTTACCAAATCCGAAAGCTTGGTGCCTGCCTTTCCTAACTTATCTGATGAGGCTGCAACAACTCTTTTAGGATTTGAAACAATGAGCATATATGCCTTATACTTGCCATTGCTTAAATTTTTCAATTCAATTTTATCTCCGGCCTCTTGCTGATGGCCTTCGGTACAGGCAGCCTGGTCCTCGGACCTTCGGCCACATGGCTGATCAAGCAATATGGCTGGCAGACCACCATGCTGGCTTTAGGGACCGTCTTTACGGCGGTCTTCCTGCTGACCAGCGCGTGTGTTCGCACGCCCAACCACGAAGAGCAGAGCGCGATCCCGGCTAGATCTTCGAGCCTACGCGCTGCAACTAGCGGCCTAGAACTGGCTCCGGGCGCCATGCTGCAGCAGAGGGACTTCTGGCTCTACCTGGTTTGGTGTAAGTTGCTCACCGCCATCGGCCTGGCGCTGGTCGGCCAGGTCTTCACCATCGCCACCAGTTTTGCCCTGCCCGACCTAACGGCTTCTTATCTAGTAGGCGTGGTCTCTGTCTGCAATGGTCTCGGGCGGATTGTCTTTGGTGCGCTCTATGACAAGATCGGACGCTGGCAGACCATGCTCTTGATCACGGCCTGTCCCATCATTGGTGCAGGCAGGCTGATCCTCGCCACGCAGACCAAGAATGTCGCCGTGATGGTCCCCGCCTTGCTGATCATCGCAGCGGGCTACGGCGGCTCCGTCCCGACCAATGCCAATTTCGTGCGCAGCTACTATGGCAATACCCATTACGCGACCAACTTCAGCATCGTTAACTTCAACATCCTGTTGGCGGTCTTCATCGGACAGTATGTGGGCAGCGGCCTATACATGAAGACAGGCAGTTACCTAGCCATGGCACTGGCCATCATCGGTTTGGCAGCTGTCGCGCTGGTGGCCAATGTACTGATCAGGCAGCCGCAGCAGGTCAACGACGATCGCTGAGTGATGGCAAACGAAGGGAACCTTCCCATCACGGCGTGATCGAGGGGTATAGATGCCTTCTAATGTTAGTTAACTAGCTACTCTACTTAGGTTTACAGATGCTGGTCTGCCAGGTAGAATAGGGGCAAGCAACCAAAGGAGGGTCACTATGATGTTCTGGGACTATTTTGCATTACTCTCTTTGGCCGTCATGTGCTTCGGTTTGTACTTCAACCTGGTTACCATTATGGGCAGAATTCAGCGCGGCGAAGACGTCTTAAAGCTGACCTTCGCCGGGGGGTTCTTCCTTGCCTACATCATTCTTACCCTCTTCATAGAAATCCAGA
>CAZINL010000262.1:0-2508 GCA_964540595.1 uncultured Clostridia bacterium | reverse complement strand
CGGTGGGTTTGATCTTGCCTTGATCGATCAACGTGTAGAGGTAGAGGACGATGGGCAACTTGCCCGTACTGGCGGCAGGGAAAGGATCGAGTTCATTGAGCCCCAACGATGCGCCGGTGCCCAGGTCCAGGTAATAGAGACCGTATTCGCCATCCTGCCCCTTGAGGTAGTTGGTGATCTTCTTGTCCAGCTCTGGAAGGGAAAGGCTTACCGCCGATGACCGCGATGGCAGGGGTGAGAAAGGGATCGGCGCTGGCTTCGGACTGATCGGTTGCGGAGCGGCTGCCACAACTGGTTCGACAGGCTGTATTTGAACAGATTGCTCGACCTCGGCGGATATATTTGTTATGATAGATAGCGTGGGCGTTGTAAGAATGATCGGAGTCATCAGAGAAATAACTGCGCTTAGATAGGAAACGATCAGCGATTTAAGCAACATGGCACGAACTCCTCAGCTTTGACTTCTTCAGAAGCATGCCCCGATCCACCCAGCACTAATCAGTGCTTCCTGTCGGCTTTGAGCGTCGCCTGCGACCGTGAAAGGAGAATGCCTGTGTTGAGACGCGTCTCGATGATCCTGGTCCTGCTGCTACTCGTCAGCGGATGCTATGGGATCAAGATCGAACCACGCACCGTCTCTCCAGCCCCTGCACCTACACCACTACCGCCAGCCCCGAAGCATGCGTTCAGCGCCACCGAGGCGGTCAGTGTGATCGAGGATTACCTATTTGCTCTGATCCGCCGCGACGATCGCGCGGCACGCGCGCTCTTGACTGAGGCCGGTAAGCGTGATCACATCAGCACCACATCCAACCCCCATCCCAATGGCTTTCGCGTGCTCGAGGGAGAGTTCAAGGATGAGGTCTATGAGGTCGAAGCCGTCATCGACGATATCTACACCGGCAATCCGTTCTACAGTGCCACCAGCTATCAGATCGGGGTGGCCAAAGAGGGCGATCGCGTCCTGATTAGTCGCATTACGCGTAAAGACCAGGTTACCTTGATGGCCAAGGGTAGCGCCCTGACACTATCGAGCGAGAAAGGCGAGCAGAAGCTCTTTGAGCTGACCGATGTCCCGAAGGAGATGACCCCGCAAGGCGCTGAGGTCACCACCTTATTCGGCGTCGGTCGCACCAGTTTTGGGCCGGTCGCGCTCTCGCCAGACCGCAAACTAGCTGCCTTCTCCACGGTCGGCACCCATGGTATGGTCGGGGTCTATGACCTCGTCGCGCGCAAAGTGGTACCGGTGGATCTCTACTACGGCGCCACCGTCTCCAGCCTAGCCTGGTCGATCTCCGGCGAGCGGCTCGCCATCGAGGTCAATACGCCAGCTGGCGTCACCAACATTTTCGTTTATGATCGAGCGCTCAAGCGTGCCGAGACCAAGATCCGCGCCACAGCGCCGCTGCCCCAATACAGCACCAATACGCCCGCCTTCGTGGGTGAGAAGCTAGCCTATAACCTGGTGCCAGTCGAAGCCACCGCTGACAAGAGCGCGGCTGGCTGGTATCTGTACTGCTTCGTCAAGAATGAAAGCAAGAAGCTGCAGTCGACGCCTTAGCACGACCGCAGCTCGCAGTCGCACGCTGAGGTGGCGATCTGCTTCCTTGATTTTGCGGCTCTGCCGCATCATTCTTTTTCTGCATTATTACCAACAGATTAACGGTGGAAAACAAAGGAATTGCATCCATTGACGCGTCGGGTAGGCTCTGATAGAATCAGATACACTACCTTATAAGGCAGATCGCGAAGATGTGGCCTTTTTGAAGCAAACAGCTTAGCTACATCGACCGCCTACCTTGTAGGGGCGGGTCTCAGACCCGCCCGCGTGAGGACGGCATGCTGTCCTCACAGTTGAAGGGTCTTGTTGCATCATCTATCGTCATTCTCCGAGGTGCCCTATGGACAAAGAAGCACGAAAAATCGTATCGGACAATCGCAAAGCCTATCACGAATACCATATCGATGAGACCTACGAAGCCGGTATCGTTCTGACCGGCACCGAGGTCAAATCGATTCGGGCAGGGAAGTCCAACTTACGAGACAGTTATGCCCGAGTTGAAAACGGCGAGGTTCTTCTCTATAATATGCACATCAGCCCTTACGAGCAGGGTAACCGCAACAACGTTGATCCCTTGCGCGTTCGTAAGCTGCTGCTGCACAAAGGTGAGATCCGCCGTCTGCACCAGGCTGTCAAGGAAAAGGGACTGACCTTGGTTCCGACCAAGATGTATCTGATCCGCGGCATGGTCAAGATGGAGCTCGGTGTGGCTAAAGGCAAGAAGCTCTTCGACAAGCGCGACGATATCGCTGAACGCGATGTCAAGCGCGAGACCGACCGGATCATGAAAGAACGCCGACGCGAGTCGTACTAATCACGTTATCCTTCCCGACGCCCCGCTTCTGGCTGTCCCTCACTAGGGACTAGGGGCTCAGGACTAGGGACTCGAGCCTGTAGGCTCGTTACATGGGGGCGTAATGGTTTCGACGGGGGTAGTGGGGGTATCG
>CAZINL010000261.1:0-2541 GCA_964540595.1 uncultured Clostridia bacterium | reverse complement strand
GATGGCACGCTGGTCAAGCTCAACGAGGAAGTGGTCCTGCATGCTCGTCGTCTGACCGAAGCAGAGGACAAGCTGC
This sequence comes from uncultured Clostridia bacterium, assembly GCA_964540595.1. Taxonomy (GTDB): domain Bacteria; phylum Bacillota; class JAAYKD01; order JAAYKD01; family CAYOCI01; genus CAYOCI01. The sequence goes on along the minus strand of CAZINL010000261.1, from coordinate 2,465 downwards.
GGGTCTTCTTCGCCCAACACGAGAGCTTGTCGCTAGCCGAATTTAGAGACTTGCTCGGGACCAGCCGCAAATATGCCTTACCCATGTTGGAACTCTTCGATCAAAAGAAGATTACCATTCGCCAAGGCGAAAAACGTACCCTACGCGCGAAGTAGTTAGTTACGACAGTCTGGGCAAACAAAGAACGCAGTAGGGCGGCATCGGCACCCTACTGCGTTGTTGCTGATCTTGGTCTGCATGCTAGACCGTGTAGATCTGATCTCGACCCTTACCAGGCCCGTTAGCCTCGGTGATATTGGGCGACTGATAGGCGATCAGTATGACCCTCTGACCGGCTTGACGATAGCTGTTGAGAGACTGTTCAAGACTTTGAACCATGGCTAGCTCGTTTTCCGCTAAGCTAGCAATGCTGGTGTCACGATCGACCTGTTTCATGCTGCTCATCCTTTCTTTACTCGTACTACCATCCGATGATAAGTATGGCCAAAATGTGGACATGATATCGAGAGGGAGTGCATAGCTGACATAAAGAAGTCTTGCCGTGCACCGCGGCGCCGCGAGTTGCGGGGCGGAGTAGTAAGTGCTATAATGACTGTTGTGGTCGCTGGATATGGTGATCACCTTTGCGAGGGAGTAGCTAGGTTCTGGTGTGCCTACCGGTCTTCAAAACCGAGTTTAGGGCCTAATAAGCTCTAAGGTGGGTTCGATTCCCACATACTCCCGCCAGAAGTGACGACCGCCGTGATCGGCGGTCTTTCTTGTTTCCTCTTGTTCAGCCTGCGTAGGGTACCGACTGTGATCTTTGCGAAGAAAAAGCAGGAAAAGCAGGTCGCCACCTAGAACCACCATGCGCCCTAGAAACATCGGACAAGCAAGGTGAACTAGATGCAAGAACAGAGGTTTTGCCCTTTCTGCGGTGTCTCTTTAGTGCTGCCAACCGAGTTTGAACACCCTATCCCACAATGTCCTCAGTGCAATTACTTAGGCATGAACGCCCCGCGACCAGTGGTCCTGGCCCTGGTCTATGATGAGAATCGGTTCTTGCTCGGCCGTAGTCCACATTTTCGTCCGGGAGCTTTTGCCATGTTGGCCGGGCACGTGGAGCTCGGCGAGAGTGCCGAAGAGGCAGCCCAGCGCGAGGTGAAAGAGGAGTCGGGCGTTGACTGTGTCATCACCCATTACCTAGGCAGCTTCCAGCTGGAGAGGCGTCAACAACTCTGCATCACCTTTGCCGCCCGTTACCTAGGCGGCGTGGCCAAAGCCGACGATGATGTCGAAGAAGTACGCTGGTTTGATCAAGATGGCGAGCTCCCCGTCTATGGTGCCATTGCGGTCGATATGATCGAGCGTTTCCGGCACGGTAGCGGGGCGCGGATCCCAATGAAGGAGGAAGAATATGACCCTGCGTGATGATGCCCTGAAGCTCCACCGCGATGCCCGTGGCAAGATAGAGGTTGTCAGTAAGGTGCCGCTCAGAAACCGAGATGACCTGAGCCTCGCCTATACGCCAGGAGTGGCCGAACCCTGTAAGGTAATCCACGAGAACCCGGTCGCGGCCTATGAGTATACCAACAAAGGCAATACGGTGGCGGTGGTCACCGATGGAACAGCGGTGCTCGGCCTAGGCGATATTGGCCCGTTGGCCGGCATGCCAGTCATGGAAGGCAAGTGTGTGCTGTTCAAACAGTTTGCTGGTGTTGACGCCGTTCCCATCTTACTTGCTACTAAGGATGTCGAGGAGATTATTCGTACTGTCAAGATGATCGCGCCTACCTTCGGCGGGATCAACCTGGAGGATATCGGTTCGCCGCGCTGTTTCGAGGTCGAGCGTCGGTTGAAAGCGGAGCTTGATATCCCTGTCTTCCATGATGACCAACATGGAACCGCCGTGGTTGTCCTGTCGGCGGTGCTAAACGCGGTCAAGTTTGTGGGCAAAGAACTCTCCCAGTGCACAGTCGTGGTCAATGGTGCCGGGGCCGCCGGTACCGCCGTGGCCAAACTCGTGCAGGCCGCTGGCGCTGATGACGTCATCATGGTCGACCGCCATGGGATTCTGACGCCAGGCCATGCGAGCAACAATCCGTCGCAAGAAGCCATGGCCCAGATGACCAACCGTTGCCACCGCTCTGGGACGCTCGCCGATGCCCTGGTGGGAGCCGACATCTTCATCGGTGTATCAGCGGGCAATGTAGTCAGCCGCGAGATGGTGGCCAACATGGCTAAGGATGCGATCGTCTTCGCTATGGCCAATCCGGTTCCCGAGATCTTCCCCGATGAGGCCAAAGCGGGTGGAGCACGTGTGGCTGGTTCAGGACGCTCAGATTATCCCAATCAAGTGAACAATGTGCTCTGCTTCCCCGGCATCTTCCGCGGTGCGCTCGATGTCAGGGCTAGTGATATCAATGAAGAGATGAAGCTCGCCGCCGCCCAGGCCATCGCCGATCTGATCCCGGCCGACCAGCTGC
>CAZINL010000260.1:0-2554 GCA_964540595.1 uncultured Clostridia bacterium | reverse complement strand
AGTAGTGTAGACCAGCCGATACTCTCGGCTGGTTCCTGTTATTCGTCAGTCTAGGCGAACTGAGGAGGCAGAGCCCTTGCAGATAGCTGATTTTGATTTCCATCTTCCCGAGGAGCTGATCGCTCAAACGCCACTTAAGGACCGCTCGGCGTCACGGTTGTTGGTTCTCGACCGTGAGACAGGGACCGTGACCCATAGTCGTTTCTCCGCGGTCGGAGGCTGGCTGAAGCGCGGAGATGTGCTTGTGATCAATGACACTCGGGTTATCCCTGCGCGCCTAATTGGTGAGAAGCCTGAGACCAAAGGCCGAGTTGAGTTCCTACTGCTGCGCCGACTGACAGCCACGCGGTGGCAGACCTTGGTCAAGCCGGGGAGACGCCTCAAGGTGGGCAGTAGCGTGGTGTTCGGTGACGGATTGCTTGAGGCCACCGTCGTCGAACACTGCCCCGAAGGGGAGCGGGTCGTGGAGTTTCACTTCCAGGGTGTCTTCGAAGAGATCCTTGATCGTCTAGGAGAGATGCCCCTGCCACCATATATCCACGAAAGCCTCGCAGATAGGGAGCGCTATCAGACAGTCTATGCCCGCGAACGCGGCTCTGCCGCCGCGCCGACTGCCGGGCTTCACTTTACGCCCGAGCTGATGGCAGACCTTAGGCAGGCTGGGATTGAGTTTGTCCCTCTGACTCTGCACGTAGGACTAGGAACGTTTCGACCAGTCCAGGTGAACAATATTCATGACCACCACATGCATTCTGAATATTATCAGGTGACCGAGGACTCAGCGCGTCGGCTCAACGAGGCACGCCAGCAGGGGCGACGTATCATCGCGGTCGGTACTACCAGCGCCCGTACCCTAGAGACCATCGCCGACGAGCAGGGCTTGGTCGAGGCCCGCTCTGGCTGGACTGATATCTTCATCTATCCGGGATACCGATTCAAGATTCTCGATGGCCTCATCACCAACTTTCACCTTCCCAAATCAACGCTGATCATGCTGGTGAGCGCTCTGGCCGGTCGCGATAATGTCCTTACAGCATATCGGGTGGCAGTCGCAGAGCGATACCGGTTTTTTAGTTTTGGCGATGCGATGCTGATTATCTAGAGTCAAGTGTCTAGCATCCAGGGTCGAGATGCAGGAGTACAGCAGCTAATGAACTCGCGATTACGGGAAACGCTGGTGTCTGACTTCTAACTCTCAATTCTTAATTCTTAATTCCTAATTCTTAACTCCCCGCGATTGGAGGTTACTATGCTCAAATACACATTGCTCAAAGAAGCGTCGGACAGCCGCGCCCGGCTCGGAAGAATTGAGACGACCCATGGCGTCATCGATACCCCGGTTTTTATGCCCGTAGGCACGCAAGCCACAGTGAAAACCATGACTCCCGAAGAGCTGCAAGAGATGGGAGCCCAGATTATCCTGAGCAACACGTATCATCTCTACCTTCGGCCTGGCGAGGAGATCATCCGCGATGCAGGTGGCCTGCATCGCTTTATGAACTGGTCTGGTTCAATCCTCACCGATAGTGGGGGATTTCAGGTGTTTAGCCTCGACGCGCTGCGCAAGATCAGCGAAGAAGGGGTCACCTTCAAGTCCCACCTCGATGGCTCCAAACACTTCATCTCTCCTGAAAAGGCTGTGGAGATCCAGAACGCCTTGGGATCCGATATCATGATGGCTTTTGATGAGTGCCCGCCCTACCCCGCCGACTACCAATACGTGAAAGACTCGCTAGAGCGGACGACCCGTTGGGCAAAGCGCTGCAAGGCGCATCACCATCGCGAGGATCAGGCGTTGTTTGGGATCGTCCAAGGCGGCGTCTTCAAGGATCTTCGCCGTCAAAGCGCAGAAGAACTGGTCGAGCTCGAGCTACCCGGTTACGCCATCGGAGGCCTGAGTGTGGGCGAGCCGAAACCGCTGATGTATGAGACACTGGACGAAACTGTTCCACTCCTTCCGAGAGAAAAACCTCGCTATCTGATGGGCGTAGGGTCGCCTGACTGTCTGATCGAGGGCGTCATGCGTGGTATTGATATGTTCGACTGTGTGCTGCCCACCCGCATAGCCCGCAATGGGACTGCCATGACATCCATCGGACGAGTAACCGTGCGCAACGCTGAGTTTGCACGCGACTTCACTCCGCTCGACCCCGCTTGTGGATGCTACACCTGTCGCAACTACTCGCGCGCTTACCTTAGGCACCTGTTTAAGGCCGAGGAAACTCTAGGACTGAGGTTAATGACCATTCATAACTTGCATTTCCTCATCGACCTGATGAAGAAGATCCGCGCGGCGATCGCTGCTGACAGTTTGCATGAACTACGTGACCGCTTTTACGCCACCTATCAGGCCCGGGGAGCAGGGTTCTAACTCGCTCTAAATGGAGTCGAAACTGCTGCCTGACGCCTGTTGCCGGATGGCTTAGTGTCATATCTTCGTCCATCCCTGAATAGTTGTTAGTGGGGACAATTGCCTACCTCGCCATGGACCACGATGATCCGTGACGGTAGTCAGAGCGCTTCCCAGTGACGCTGTAGTGGGGGTGCAAACATG
>CAZINL010000259.1:0-2587 GCA_964540595.1 uncultured Clostridia bacterium | reverse complement strand
CATCCCCACGCCATCCAAGGGGTGGAGTTCTACGGTGACGCAGTGATCGCCTACAGCCTGGGCAACTTCATCACGGATCAGCAGTTTGACGAGATTGTCCGCGAAAGCATGGTCGCGACCTTTACTTTGACCAAGAATGGGGTCGTGGCCACAGAAGTAGTCCCGGCCTTCCTTACGGATCACCAACCCCGCCTACTGAGCGGTGAACAAGGGCGACTCGCCTCAGAGAAGATCGTCCGTATCAGCGAGGCGATCTACTAACCATAAGAGAGGTTGACAATAGTGGAGTGACGTTCCTTCACCATTGTCAACCTCTCCATTTTATGCTAGAATACCGTGTGGACATTGGACCGCTCGCAGCCGCTCGGAAGCGGTTTTGTTGTATAGGGGGTGAGACTGGGATGCAGATCCTGGTGCTCCATGGACCAAATCTCAACCTGTTGGGGACGCGCGAGCCTGAGACCTATGGATCCGTCACCCTCGACCAGATTGATCGATCCCTGCACACCGTGGCGGCTGCGCTAGGTGTCGAGATTGCCTGCTTCCAGTCAAACTGGGAGGGGGCCTTGATCGATCAGATCCATGCCGCTCGCGGTCAATACGATGGTATCCTGATCAACCCCGCGGCACTGACTCACTACAGCATCGCTCTTCGTGACGCTTTGGCAGCTGTCGAACTCCCCGTGGTGGAGGTGCATCTCTCCAATATCTACCGTCGGGAACCTTTCCGCCACCAGTCCGTCATCGCTCCTGTTGCAGTGGGGAGCATCGCGGGCTTCGGCTGGCGGAGTTATCTCTTGGGCTTGCGTGCTATCGTAGACGTACTTCAATCGTAGACGTACTGCAATCGTAGACCTACTTCAAACCATGAAGGAGGAGAAGAGATGATCAACCGTTTACATGAACTGCGTGCCGCTGTGGCTGCGGCAGGGCTTGACGCTCTGCTGATCCTACGTCCCGAGAATCGTGCCTACATCACAGGGTTTACTGGTTCGGCAGGTTGGGTGGCTGTCACCGCCGAGAAGGCTTATCTGATCACAGATTTCCGCTATATCGAGCAGGCTACCCAGCAAGCACCGCACTTTGAGATCGTCCGCCAGACTGCGGACGCAGGCGTTGTTCTCGCTGAGAAAATGCAGGAACTGGGGCTTAAGCGCCTTGGCTTTGAGCGGGACTATGTGACGGTGGCCCTCTATGATGGTCTCAAGGCTGCCTTGGCAGGGGTAGAGCTCATCCCCACCAATCAGATGGTCGAGGAGCTGCGTCAGGTCAAGGACGCTCATGAACGAGACCTCATGCAGCGGGCCAGCGAGATCGCCGAACACGCTTTCTTACATATCCTCAACCTGATCAAGCCCGGCATCAGTGAACGCGAGATTGCCCTGGAGATGGAGCACTACATGCGCAAGCTCGGGGCAGACGGTCTGGCCTTTGATACCATCGTCGCATCGGGCACCCGGTCATCGCTGCCCCACGGGCGCGCCAGCGCGAAGCTGATCGCCAAAGGTGACTTCATCACCATGGACTTCGGGGCGCTGTATCAAGGTTATTGCTCCGACATGACTCGTACCGTGGTGGTCGGACAACCCAGTGACAAGCAGCGCGAGATCTACGCCATCGTCTTGGATGCCCACATGCAGGCGCTCAACGCGGTGCGTCCAGGCCCCTTGGGCAGAGAGATTGATGCCATCGCCCGCCAGGTCATCTCAGACAAGGGCTATGGCGAGTTTTTTGGTCATGGTCTCGGCCATGGCGTCGGCAAGGTCGTTCATGAAGGGCCTAGCTGTGGAGCCAGAGGCGAGACAGCCCTCCGTCCAGGTCACGTGATCACCATCGAACCTGGCATCTATATCCCGAATTGGGGCGGCGTACGCATCGAAGATATGGTGATGGTGACCGAGGATGGTTTCCACAACTTCAATCGGACATCGAAACAGCTGATTATCCTTTAATGTGTCTACCGTCGAGCATCTACTGTCTGAGGGACGGAGTCATCTGGGTATGACTGCCGGTCAGACGGTTGATGGATGGCGGTTGACGGGAGAGCCGTGGTTTCACTCATTGGTACGAGCACATGCTTTTCGCCAATGATGGACAACTTATCTACTGCAAGCTATATGGGGAGGAATAGGGCATGATCTCTACCAATGAACTAAAAACTGGCTTTACCATCGAGGTGGATAATGATATCTGGAGCGTCGTGGAGTTCCAGCATGTCAAGCCGGGCAAGGGTGCAGCCTTTGTTCGTACCAAACTGAAGAACGTCCGCACTGGTGCAGTCCAGGAACGTACCTTCCGCGCCGGTGAGAAGTTCCCCCGTGCACGTATCGACAACCGTGAGATGCAGTTCCTGTATAAGTCCGGTGATGACTACACGTTTATGGACAACGAGAGCTATGACCAGACTACTCTTACCGGGGATCAAGTGGGTGACGGCGTCAAGTATCTCAAAGAAAACATGAATGTCTCCGTCCAGCTCTATGAAGGCAAGGTGATTGGGATCGACCTGCCTAACTTCGTTGAGTTGAAGGTTGTCGACACCGACCCCGGCGTCCGCGGCGACACCGCTTCCGGTGGCTCCAAGCCC
>CAZINL010000258.1:0-2640 GCA_964540595.1 uncultured Clostridia bacterium | reverse complement strand
CACTTTCAAGTAGTAGTCAAGCGCGGATGTACAGGCAGGAGATATTGACCTGGTGTATAATATTCATAAGTGGTCCACTAATACCGGAACTTGCCTGACGTCATTATGATGGACTTGCGTCGCCCTTAATTCGTTAACTAGGTCATGCAAGTTCCGAAAGAATGACTCACACAAGATGATGGATCGAGGGAGGGGTAGAAGATTGAAAGTACTAATGACCGGCAATGAGGCCATCGCACGCGGAGCATACGAACACGGCGTCCTCGTTGCAGCCGCCTATCCTGGGACCCCTAGTACAGAGATCTTGGAGAACATTGCCCAGTACAGAGAGATTAAAGGGCAGTGGTCACCCAATGAAAAGGTCGCCATGGAGGTTGGTGTCGGCGCAGCCATTGCCGGTGCCCGCTCGCTGGTGGCCATGAAGCATGTCGGTGTCAATGTGGCAGCCGATCCACTGTTTACCGTCGCCTACACTGGGATCAACGCTGGGCTCGTGCTCGTCTCCGCTGATGATCCCGGGATGCATAGCTCCCAAAATGAACAGGACAACCGCTTCTACGCCCGCTTTAGCAAGATCGCGCTGCTCGAACCCAGCGACAGTCAGGAGTGCAAGGACTTCCTGGGCTTAGCGCTGAAGATCAGCGAAGAGTTTGATACGCCGGTGATGCTGCGCACCACCACCCGCATCTCGCATTCGAAGAGCCTGGTCGAGCTTGGCGAACCTATGCCTCGTCAGGCCAAACCCTATGAGAAAAACGCCAAGAAGTTTGTCGCGGTCCCGGCCAACGCCCGCCTGCGCCATATCGAGGTCGAGAAGCGCCTCGCTGCGCTGGCTGAGTATTCCGAGACCTGCCCCGCCAACCGGATCGAATGGGGCGACAAGCGTATCGGTGTCATCACCAGCGGTATCTGCTATCAATATGTCAAAGAAGCGCTCCCCAATGTCTCGGTGCTCAAGCTGGGTATGACCAACCCACTGCCCATGAAGCTAATCACCCGCTTTGCCGCCGAGGTCGATGAACTATGGGTGGTAGAAGAGCTCGAACCGCTGATGGAAGAGCAGATCAATGCCGCTGGCATCCCCTGCATGGGCACCCAGGGCTGCATCCCCTTCTATGGCAAGGACCTGCTGCCGCGGATCGGCGAGCTCAGCCCCCGTATCCTGCGTGAACAGATCCTGGGCGGAGAGCCCGAAGCACCCCTGCAACCCGCTGAGGTGCCGATGCGTCCACCCGTGCTCTGCCCCGGCTGCCCGCATCGCAGTGTCTTCTATACCCTGAAGCAGATGAAGTTGACCGTCACTGGCGATATCGGCTGCTATACCCTAGGTGCCATGGCTCCCTTAGAGGCGATCGATACCACCATCTGCATGGGCGCCAGCATCCCCATGGCGCTGGGCTTCGAGAAAGCTCACCCCGAGATGGTTGACAAGACTGTGGCAGTGATCGGCGACTCGACCTTCCTCCACTCCGGCATTACTGGCTTGATGGATATGGTCTACAACGGCGGAACCGGGACCGTCATGATCCTGGACAACAGCATTACTGCCATGACCGGACACCAAGACAATCCCGCCACCGGGCGCAATCTCCACCGCGAAGAGGTCAGCCAGGTCGACCTGGTGGCACTCTGCCGCGCCGTGGGGGTCAAGCGCGTTCGCGAGGTGGATGCCTATGATCTAGCGGGTCTGAAGCAGGCAGTCAGCGAAGAGGTCGCGGTCCGCGAACCGTCGGTGATCATCGTTCGCCGTGCCTGTGCCCTGATCGTCAAGCAGGATGGTGCCCAGGTCCGCGTCGACCGAGACAAATGCACTGGCTGCCGCGCCTGCATGCGCATCGGCTGCCCTGCGATCAGCCACAAGGATCGTAAGAGCACCATCAATCCGGCCCTTTGTGTCGGCTGCGCGGTCTGCGTCCAGGTCTGTCGCTTCAACGCCATGATCAAGGAGGGCGGCAACCATGCGTAATATCGATATTCTCCTGGTTGGTGTCGGTGGACAGGGCACGATCTTGGCCAGCAAGATCATCGCCCAGGTCGCCCAAAGTCAAGGTTACGATGTCAAGATGACCGAGATCCACGGCATGGCCCAGCGCGGCGGCAGTGTCGTCACCCAGGTGCGCCTCGGTGAAAAGGTCTATTCGCCGATGATCGAGGCCGGTCAGGCCGACTACCTAGTCGCCTTCGAACACTTGGAAGCGTTGCGCTGGCTGCATATCCTGAAGAAGGGTGGCACCGTCGTCGCCAACTCGCAGCAGATCGACCCCATGACCGTGGTGACAGGGGCAGCCCAGTATCCCGGCGGGATCGATGAGCAACTGACTGCCCACGCCGGCAGCGTCACCATGATCCCGGCGCTCGATATCGCCAAAGAGCTTGGCAACATCCGCGCGGTCAATGTCGTCCTGATCGGTGCTCTGGCCAAACAATGGGATATCCCGTACGAGGCCTGGCTACAGGCACTGGAAACCACCGTCCCGGCTCGCTATCTCGATCTGAACAAGAAAGCGTTTGAGGCGGGATATCGCGCGTAGCGCAGTCCCTGGTCTCGAATTCCTAGTGCATGCTAGCGTAAAGCCACACCGCAACTGAACTGAACCCCGTTGATTAGACACCAAAGAAAAGCCCTGTCGTAGGGTTGCA
>CAZINL010000257.1:0-2657 GCA_964540595.1 uncultured Clostridia bacterium | reverse complement strand
GCCGCCGCGAACAGCGGCGGACATTGGATGAAGCGATCGCCGAGAGTCGTTGGCGCAGCGAACTGCAGACGCGGCAGTTGCAGGAGGCCGAGCGTGACCTGGCTCGTCTTGAGCAGGAGCTGCAGCAGCAACTGGAGAGCCATGAACAGCATCGGGTGGCGATCGCGCAATGGCAACAGCAGATCGAGCAAATCCTAGCCGCCCGACATGAGGTAGAGAGTGAGATCACTGAGTTGTCCCGCGGGCGCGGCAGCATGGAAGAACGGATCGAAGAACTAAAGCGAGATCGATCGGTCATGGCTACGGAGATCGCGACCCAGGAAAGCCAAGCTGCGACGCTGCGTGGGCGTGTTGATCAACTGCGTGAGGCGCAGTATGGTCATCAAGTCCGTCTATCTAGACTCGAGAGCGAGCTGCAGAGCCTCAACGAGCGACTTTGGTCAGAGTATCAGCTGAGTGACGAATCGCTCGAGCAGATGATGACGGGACACCAGCGTCAAGGAAGACGCTCACTGGTCGAGCAGAGTTCACGGCTCCGACAGGAGATACGGGCCATGGGGCTGGTGAATCTGGGCGCCATCGAAGAGCTGGCGCGGGTGCAGGAACGCCTTACCTTCCTGTCCTCTCAGGAAGCCGATATGGATGCTGCACGGCAGGGCTTGTTGCAGATCATCGCGGAGATGGAACAGGTCATGACTGATCGTTTTGGTGCGACATTTAGAGCGGTCAATCGAGCGTTCGGCCAGGTGTTTGTGGAGTTGTTTGGCGGCGGCAGTGCCCAGCTCACCTTGACTGATCCGGACCAACTCCTGAGCTCTGGCGTGGAGATTGTCGCTCAGCCTCCCGGTAAGAAGCCGTCGAGCTTAGCCATGCTCTCCGGCGGGGAGAGAGCTCTGACAGCGATCGCCCTGTTGTTCGCCATCCTCCGCTCACGGCCGACGCCGTTCTGCGTTCTTGATGAGATAGAGGCGTCCCTGGACGAGAGTAATGTGGCTCGTCTAGCGGGATGCCTGAAGGAATACGCCAAACGGTCGCAGTTCATCGTGATCACCCATCGTAAAGGAACCATGGAAGTGGCTGAGCTCCTGATCGGAGTGACGATGCAGAGCCTCGGCATTTCCACGGTCATGAATCTTCGCTTGGCCAACGCCGACGTAGCCGCCACCAAAGAGGAGACCATCCAGGTAGATTAAGGAGATACTATGTCCAGATCATTGCATACCATGAAGGAGGGGTAGTACTTGGGCTTCTTTGACAAGCTGAAAGAGAGCCTGACCAAGACCAAGCAAAATTTGGTCGAAAAGATTGATACTGTGATCTCATCGTTCCACAAGATCGATGATGAGCTGTTTGACGAGCTGGAGGAGGCTCTGATCACCGCCGATGTGGGCGTTGTGACGGCTGGAAAGCTGATCGAAGGGTTGCGCATCCGTGTCAAGAAAGAGCGGGTCAGCGACCCAGCTCAGGTACGGCAGCTGCTCGAACAGCTGATGGCAGAGCTGATGGGCAGGGAGCCCGCTCCTCTCAATATCGAGACCGGTAGGCTGAACGTGATCCTGGTCGTGGGTGTCAATGGCGTAGGCAAGACCACGACCATCGGCAAACTAGCCGGTCGACTGCATGGTGAGGGCAAGAAGGTGGTCTTGGCCGCTGGTGATACCTTTAGAGCGGCCGCCATCGATCAACTTGACATATGGGCAAACCGGGCAGGGGTTGAGATCATTAAGCACCAAGAAGGTTCTGACCCTGCCGCCGTGGTCTACGATGCGGTTGCCGCGGCCAGAGCTCGTCGAGCAGATATCTTGCTGATCGATACGGCTGGCCGCCTGCACACCAAGAGCAACCTGATGGAAGAGCTGAAGAAGGTGCGGCGCATCTTAGAACGTGAAATGCCAGGCTCGCCGCATGAGACCCTCTTGGTCCTCGATGCCACCACCGGGCAGAATGCGGTCAACCAAGCGGTCTTGTTTGGTGAAGCGGCCGGAGTCAGTGGTATCGTCTTAACCAAACTCGATGGGACAGCCAAGGGCGGCATTATCCTAGCGATCAGCGATCAGCTGAAGATACCCGTGAAACTAGTAGGTCTGGGGGAGAAGATCGAAGATCTGAGGGATTTCGAGCCAGGTGAGTTTGTTCACGCCTTGTTCGCCAGATAGGTTTGGCGCCCACTTCGATGGCGCTCGACCCTACACGGCGGAACGATAGGGGCGCCTACGCTTGACAGTCAAGGGAAAATCCTTTACAATAGCTCCTGTGCGTAAAGGAAAACCCCTTGACAGGGGGTGCTGGAATGCTTGAAAAAACGGAGCGTATCAACTGGTTGTTGGATTTCTACGGTGGTACTCTCACCGAGCACCAACGGGAACTGGTTGAACGCTATTATAGTGATGATCTATCGCTGAGTGAGATCGCTGAGCAGTCCGGGATCAGCCGCCAAGCGGTCTATGATACTCTGCGCAGAGCGGTGGAGAGCCTGGAACGCTGGGAAGAGAAGCTTGGGATGGTGGCGCGACATCGGCATCATCACACCCTGCTCATTGAGCTGGGGCGACTGCTCGATGAGGCGATCCAGGGCAGCTCACCATCCGTCGATCCTCGCCTGGAACGGGCAAGAGAGGTAGTTCGCCAGTTGGCCAAGGATGACTGAGAGTGTTATG
>CAZINL010000256.1:0-2693 GCA_964540595.1 uncultured Clostridia bacterium | reverse complement strand
CCAATGATCAGTAGGTGAGCCATGGATTGCGCGTCCATCGAAGCCGTGGCAAGGCCTGGATCCTTCATCAGTGTCTCGTACTCAGCAGCGCCTTTGAGACCAGTCAGCATGGCGACGGCTTGCTTGGACTGGACGTAGGGAACAGTGCCAGGTGCCATGACGGCCATCACACCGAAGATCATTGGCGTTTTGAACTTGGTGTAGGCCTGTCTGATCCACGGTGCCACGCCTGAACCGTTAAACGCCACGACCAGATCGAAATCGGCGAGCTTCTGAACGTCCATCATCATAGGTATTTTCTCAAGCGGGGTTCTACGGCTGTCCACCTTGATGACCGACATAATCGAGTCACCCAAGGCTGACAATCCAGCTTCACCCCCGGCTACATAACCCAGATAGACTGCGTCTTCGCCATACTTCTTGCCTGCCGCATCAAAGCCCTCCCTCACCAGGGCATCGGCGAGCTTGTCCCCTTCAGCGGAGGTACAGATAACATATGTCTTGACACCGCGTTGGGCGAGATGCTTCATGATGGCGCGAGCCTCCGGCTGCAATTCAGCAGCCACACTGGGGCCAAAGTCAATGGACATCAGCACCTTGGCATCCGGCTTGAGCGCATCGATGTAGTCGTAAGCAGCACGCGTCTCAGCCGACACTGGAATGGGCAGGCCAAGGGGTTTGACTAGCGGCACCACCAAAGCCAACAACATTAGAAAGTAGATAACCTTGCGGTCAGGGTTTAATATGGCTGATTTCATGTGCACACCCCCTTCTAGTCTTTGGAGCCACCAAGCCACTCGGAGCTCAGACCCACAATGTTGCGGAGATTGATGGCGATAAACGCCAGTGAGCTGGTAATGATTAAGCCTCTCTGAGCGGCATTACTGGGTATCTTCATAATCCAAGCACCTAACAAGGGGATGCGCGAGCTGATCGTAGCACCGATGGGAGCGTTGCCCAACATCACAATAACCGCTGTAACCAGCAACAAGGTTGATTCGATGCTACGGGCACGGAAGGACCGGATCGCAGCTGATGCGATGTAGAACGCCAGCAAACCGTAAACAGTGGAGCTACCGGGTTGCATAATGCCGTCATACAGGATCGAATACGCAGAGCTGTTCTTACCAAGACCAAGCCCTATCACTACGGTCAATGTCATGGTGGTGACCAAGACACAACTGTTTACCCACCCTGGTTTTTGTCCTGCAATACGGGTAGCGTGAACCCGCAACAGGCTTAGTGCACCGACCACCAACGACATGATGGAGATGATGACAACCCAGTTACGAATGAGAATGGCGGTCTGATTGATAACAGGCATCTTAATGAAGCTATCGGCCAGCATTAAGAAGCCAATGAACGAAGCCAGAAGCAAGGGAACTTGCCTTCTCATTGAACTACCCCCTTACCATTTAAGCAGACTTGTCAGGCCCGGGTTGCCCATCGTAGTTAGGATGGAACCAATGACCATGAGCACCACCGCGACCGCTTTGCCAATATCTTGTGCGCGGAGGGAACCTAGCACATCACGGTTCTTGCCGAGCGATGCCCCGGCTGCGAACATCTCCTCACCGAGCAATGTATAGTCGCATGTCACCACAAAGAAAGGAATCTGGTTGATATTCGTGTCACCGGCAACCTGAATGGCTCCCAAGGCACTGCCGGTTTCCGCCAACAAGATGGACTCACCACCGAACCCGCCGACCATGATATTGCCTGAAACCTTCTCTTCCTGCATGATACTCGCCGCGGTGGATGAATAAGCAAACTGATCGTCCGAAAGGAAGCGAACCATGTTCTCATTGTAAAGCTCTTCCTTACCTTCCTGGACATACGTGCTCCTAACGATCTCCCGGGTCACGGCATAAGTTGATGGCTTACAGACGGTCACCACTAACTGGGTACTGTAGTGAGCCGCGCGCCTAGACATCCATGCCATCAGCTCTAGGCCGCCCAGAACCCGTGCGGCGGTATCACCACCCTCAATACCCGTGATCCCAGTGGTGAAATGGATGGGACGCCCCGTCTCGGTGGAACGGCCAACCACTTCCTCAAGCGACTCCAAACCGGCTATCCGTCGAATGGCAATCGCCTTGTCCGCTTTGCGCGACCTCATGATGCTATAGATAATGACAAACGACAGAACGGCTAGGGCAAGCAATGCGAATCTCTTGCCTGCAATAAAGGTCATCTTCCGATCCCCCCTGCACTGTTATTTTTGGAGCTGAACCGATCCGGAAGCTACATTGCATCACCACCGTATAGTCAGTCTGGAACCATTCCCTAGGATGATTACCAGCCCACTTGATGAGTTATGGGTGAGCTGGACCTTTGTTAGATCAATACGGTTGGCTGAGTAATTGATCAAGCTCCTGCAAAGAGGCCCGAACGCGATCTTTCTCCTTAGCGGCCAGCATGGCAAGGATGACATTGATCAGGCTGATCCCAGCGGCATGTGTTCGGTGAAAAGAAACACCATCCGTTCTAACGGTGAGTAATTCGTCCGACATGCTAGCAATGGGCGACACCGCCGAGTCGGTAATGGCCAGACTGGTGGCCCCGCGTTTAGTGGCAACCTCGAGCATATTGATCACATTACGGCTATAACGTGGAAAACTGATCGCGACAACTAGGTCGCCTTCCTTGAACTGGCGAGCACGATTTAGCCAGTCCCCCATGCCTAGATCGAG
>CAZINL010000255.1:2233-2733 GCA_964540595.1 uncultured Clostridia bacterium | reverse complement strand
AACTCTTCTATCCTTAACACAGCCTGATCCAAGGACTCGGTTGCGGGCTGTAGATCACCCGCTATATACGCTACCACCTGCTTGTCCAGGTCAAAGGGGACCCCGACTTGAGACTGGATAGCCTCCTTTGCGCCAGTAATCTGCTGCATATAGCTATAGTCTTGCCCTACTGCGAGGGTTGCCGAGGTAAAGATAACTGGCAACCGCTTAGCCAACAACTGATCCCGGAGAGCATGGCTGAACTCTCTGGGGATCACCCAGGCTGACAACTCCTTTTCTTCCCACCAAGTGACAGTTCGTTCTTCTCCCTGTAGCAGTAACTTAAGCCCCTGCAGGTAGCGATCGAGCAGCTCCTGGTAGTAAGCCAGTACCCATTCCATGGGTGTACCCTCGTTCATGCTTACTTCGATCACTAGCTCGTCTTGCAGGGCGTTGATGGCGCTCGCCAGCGCCTCGGCATCATCCATCAGCTGGTCGCTAGAGCGCACATGGAGCCGCTC
>CAZINL010000255.1:0-2223 GCA_964540595.1 uncultured Clostridia bacterium | reverse complement strand
GCATGCTCGTCGACCAGGATCGAGCCTTTTAGATGCAGAAAGAATTGGCTTGACGCTGCCCTGGTCTGATCGGCCTTCTGTGTCACGATCAAGCGCTGGTCGTTGACATCAGTCACCCTGTTCAGTAGTTCGTCCAGCTCTGCCTGGCTCAGCTTCCTACCCAGAGTCTTAGCCAAGGGTAGCTCAATCAGATGGGCCTCATCAAAGACGACCGCTGAGTATTCCGGGAGGTAGGTAAGTCTACGCTGCGCTTGAAGCTCATCCCGCAGCCACAGATCCCGAAAGAAGACCTCATGCTCGCAGATAATAAAGTCGCTTGCCTCGCGAAACCTCATCCGTGACTTCAGCTGGCGGCAAGATCCTCTCTCGGCACAGCGGTCACAGGGGAGGGATGGATCCCATGCCACCCGAGCCCAGATCTCATCGCTTACATGCGGGATCTCGGAGCGTTCGGCATGACGAGAGATCCCCGACCAGGTGAACAGGTCACGGGTGGTCTCGTCTTCTGGGTCGAGCTCATCCAGTTTCAGTTCGCAGGCGTAGTGCTCCTGGCGCCTGGCGATCCGGGCATCAATCTCCAATCTCAATTGCTGCGAAAGGTTCGCAATATCCCCATCCGGACTCATCAGTTGCTCCTGCAATACCGGTGAGGACGACGCGAGGATGACCGGCTTGCCTCTCAACCTGGCGTAGCAGAGACAGGCTAGTAGGTAGGCAAAGGTCTTCCCGGTGCCTGAACCAGCTTCAGCAAAAAGCACCTTCTTCTCTCGCAGTGCTCTAATGATATGAAAGGTCGTGTAGATCTGCTCTTCGCGGGTCTCGTAGCCCATCTCGGGAAGCTTCTCATAGAAGAGGTCGCCGATCCAGTCGTCCAACCGTTGGTAGAAATCTCTCTCGCCGCTGTACCTAAATGGCATCTTAAGCCAGGTCATGGTGCTCATACTGGCAGGCCTCCCTCGGAACCCATTGGTTTACCTTCATATGGTTACCTATAGTTCGCAAAGACTGTGCTGCTTTCCTACCAGTCTAGCCATCTTTGGTTCAGGAGTGATCACAAGGGGGAGGATTACTCTGATCCAACGCGAAACATTCTAGGGCAAGCGAGACCACCTGAGTCCTAGGAAAGAGGCGATAAGATGAAGTCTGTAGCGGAGGTCAGAGCCGACATACCCGTCCTGAGCAAATACATCTTCCTCAACGCTGGCACTCTGAGCCCAGCCCCTACGCCTGTGACGCAGGCATTCTTCGAAGCCTATCAGCGCTGGCATGAAGAAGGGGCTGGCCTTGCCAAGCATTACGAGGCCATGCGCGATGACGTCACTGCCCAGGTGCGCGGCAAGCTCGCCCGCTTCCTAGGCTGTGATGCCGAAGAACTGGCCTTTACATCCAACTGCACAGAAGGTATGAATATCGTCGCCAGCGGGCTAGACTGGCAGTCGGGCGACGAGGTCATTATCACCGATCAGGAACACCCAGCCAATTCGTTCTTTTGGATGTATCATCACGAACGCCTGGGGATCAGTGTGCGCATCCTCAAGCTCTGCCATGATCAAGCAGAGCTTCTAGCACGCTTTCGCACGCTCCTAACCCCCAAGACCCGCCTGGTGGCGATCAGCCATGTGACGACCACCACAGGCCAGATCCTGCCGATCAAGGAGATGGTCGAGGTCAGCCATCAAAATGGCTCACTGGTCTTGGTCGACGGCGCCCATGCCGTCGGGCAGATCCCGGTCAATCTACATGATCTGCGCTGTGATTTCTACGCTCTCAATGGACACAAATGGTTGATGGGCCCCGCTGGAACAGGGGCGGTCTATATCCGTAAGGATCGTCTCGATCTGATTAATCCAGTCTGGGTAGGCGATGTCAAAGGTCACAAGTTCCGCTACGCAGAAGACGGTAGCTTGGTCCTGCCCCATGAAGCTCGGCGTCACGAGTTTGCCACGCGCAACTGGGCCTTGATCGTCGGCCTCGGCAAAGCGATCGACTATATCGAGGAGATCGGCATCGACCTAATCCGTGAGAGGATTAGGGAACTCACGGACCACCTGAAGCAGCGCTTGCGCGAGGTGCCCGGCATGACACTTTTCTCACCCTGGGACCCAGACCACTCCATGGGGCTGGTCAACTTCGAGGTGGAGGGATATCCAGGACCGGATCTCTATGCCAAACTAGAGGCTAGAGGGATCTGCCCACGTTACCAGTTCAATGCCATTCGCGTAT
>CAZINL010000254.1:0-2749 GCA_964540595.1 uncultured Clostridia bacterium | reverse complement strand
AGGTGGTCTCCATCGAATACGATCCCAACCGTTCTGCCAATATCGCCCTGCTCAACTACGCTGATGGTGAGAAGCGTTACATCGTTGCTCCCGTCGGTCTGCATGTTGGCGATCTGGTTGCCTCGGGTGAGGAAGTCGATATCAAGCCCGGCAATGCGTTGCCGCTGAAGAAGATCCCTGTCGGTACTGTTATCCACAACATCGAGCTAAAGCCAGGCAAAGGTGCACAGCTAGTGCGTTCCGCTGGTGTCTCCGCACAACTGATGGCCAAGGAGAGCGACTACGTTCACGTTCGCCTTCCTTCTAACGAGATGCGCCTCATCCATGGTAACTGCCGCGCCACTGTTGGCCAGGTAGGCAACCTTGACCATGAGAACGTTAACATCGGCAAGGCCGGCCGCACCCGTCATATGGGTATCCGTCCCACCGTCCGTGGTGTGGTTATGAACCCTGTCGACCATCCGCATGGCGGTGGTGAGGGTAAGTCCCCCATCGGTCGTAAGAGCCCTGTGACCCCCTGGGGTAAGCCGACCCTCGGCTACAAGACCCGCGGGAAGAAAGCGTCAGATAAATACATCGTTAAGAGACGCAGCAAGTAGTAGAAGGGAGGCCACGTCATGTCCAGATCCGTTCGCAAGGGACCCTTTGTGGCAGACCATCTGCTGGCCAAAGTCCGCATGATGAATGAGAAGCGGCAAAAACAGGTTGTCAAGACCTGGTCGCGCGCTTCCACCATCATTCCCGAAATGGTTGGCCACACCATCGCGGTCCATGACGGCAAGAAACACGTACCCGTATACATCTCTGAAGATATGATCGGTCACAAGCTCGGTGAATTTGCCCCCACCCGCCATTTCCGCGGTCACGGTGGCTCTGCCGAGCGTGCGACGGGCAAGAAGTAGGGGGGAATAATCATGGAAGCTAAAGCCATCGCGCGTTACATCCGTATCGCCCCCCGGAAAGTTAGAATTGTCGTTGATAACATCCGGGGTAAGAATGTTGCCGAAGCACTGGCTATCCTCCGCTTCACTCCCAAGGTAGCCTCTAATGTGATCGCCAAGGTCGTGAAGTCGGCGGCAGCCAATGCCGAGAACAACTTCGACATGGATCCCTCGAGCCTTTATGTCGCTGAGGCATATGTCGATCAGGGGCCTACCCTGAAGCGTGCCCAACCTCGTCAACGTGGTCGTGCATTCCCCATTCTTAAGCGTTCCAGCCATATCACCATCGTGGTGAAGGAGCGCCAAGGGAAATAAGGCCGCAGCCGAATAAAGGAGGGATAACGAGTGGGCCAGAAGATTCATCCGTACGGACTTCGTCTAGGGATCATCAAAGACTGGGAATCCCGCTGGTTTGCAGGTAAGGATTTCTCCGATCTCCTGCTCCAGGACTTTAAGATCCGTAAGTTCCTCAAGACCAAGCTCTATCACGCTGGTCTCTCCAAGGTTGAGATCGAGCGTTCGGGCAACCGTATCGCTATTACTCTGCATACCGCCAAGCCCGGTATCGTCATCGGTCGTGGTGGTGCTGGCATCGAGGATCTGCGCAAGACCCTGGAGGCCATGACCAAGCGCAACGTCAACCTTAAAGTCCAGGAGATCAAGGTTGCTGAGGCTGAGGCTCAGCTGGTAGCCGAGAGCATCGCTGCTCAGCTTGAGAAGCGTATTGGTTTCCGCCGTGCCATGAAGCAGGCCATTCAACGCGCCATGCGTACCGGCATCAAGGGAATCAAGGTTGGCTGCAATGGTCGTCTAGGCGGCGCCGAGATTGCCCGCGAAGAAGAGTTTCATGAAGGTACCATTCCCCTTCATACCCTGCGCGCCGATATCCACTATGGTTTTGCGGAAGCAAACACCACTTATGGTAAGATCGGTGTTAAGGTTTGGGTTTACAAAGGCCAAGTCCTTCCCAAGGCCAAGCGGGTGGAAGTGAAGGAAGGAGGCAAGTAAAATGCTGCTCCCGAAACGCGTCAAGTATCGTAAGCAACAGCGCGGCAAGATGCGCGGTCAGGCCAAAGGCGGTCGTGAGCTAAGCGTTGGTGAGTTCGGTCTTCAAGCCCTAGAGGCTGCCTGGATCACCAACCGTCAGATTGAAGCTGCCCGTATCGCCATGACCCGTTACATCAAGCGTGGTGGTAAGGTCTGGATCAAGATTTTCCCCGATAAGCCAGTGACTGCAAAGCCTGCTGAAACCCGTATGGGTAGCGGTAAAGGCGCTCCGGAATACTGGGTAGCAGTCGTCAAGCCAGGTCGCATGATGTTTGAGATCGCCGGTGTATCCGAAGAGGATGCTCGCGAGGCCCTTCGCCTGGCTGCCCATAAGCTGCCCATCAGGACCAAGTTCGTAAAGCGTGAAGAAGTGGGTGGTGAAGCAAATGAAGGTTAATGAATTGCGCAAGCAGATCCGCGACGCCAATGTCGCCGAGCTTGAGCAGAAGCTCGCCGGCTTGAAGGATGAGCTGTTTAACCTCCGTTTCCAACTGGCCACGGGGCAACTGGAAAACCATACGCGCATCCGTGAGGTCAGAAAGGCAATTGCCCGCGTCAGGACCCGTATTCGTGAACGGGAATTGAACATCGGTTAATGGCCGAGCATCATCGATCACCGCATCGATAAGAGCATCGGAAGGAGGCAACACTCGTGGAAGAACGCGCTCGCCGCAAGACTAGAACCGGCGTAGTTGTCAGCAATAAGATGGATAAGACCATCGTGGTTGCCGTCGAGACCATGGTTCAGCACAAGCTCTACG
>CAZINL010000253.1:0-2879 GCA_964540595.1 uncultured Clostridia bacterium | reverse complement strand
CTCTATCTCGCGACGGTCGATGAAGATGTTCGTGTACTTGTCCTCGTCGATATGACCGCTGCCCTTGGCCTTGACGGTGACCACCACTTTATACTGACCGCTGGCGGTAGCGACACCCGCCGGGATGGTGATCTCCTGCGATGCTTTAGCGATCAGGGGAGCGGTGAAGAGTGGGGTAGAGGAGGCATCTTCACCCGATTTGTAGAGCGCGAACTGCGTCTTGAGACTGCTGAAGTCAATGTCCGCGAGGTTCCAGGTCGGGATCTGTGCGTTGCCTAAGGTCACGGTGAAGACGGCGCCATCAAGGCTGCACGGAATCTGGGGCTTGTCAGGAAGGGAACGAAGGACTTCTCCCGGCGTCGCCCCTGCGCCGTAAGAGCCCCCCGTCCTTGGCGTGACGGAGACGTTATTGATCTTGTCAGTGACGCCAATGTTGGCATCACTGGCGAAGCGGTAGGTGAAACTATCGTCGGCGTGGAGTTCGTCAATGAAAATGTAATCGTTATAGTAAGTTAGATCTATTCGCCTAGCAATGATTTCTAGCGTCTGCTCTCCATATGATTGAGTCAGCCTGGAGTAGAGATCATGCTTTTCCTCTGGTTCTAGTTCGCCAATACGGTAAAAGTAGGCAGCTTTCGTAAGGGGTGAATCTTTATCGTTAGCATCTGCCCCAACTGTCTGCCAACCTTCAAGTCGGCACCAATACCATTCATTCACATTCGCGTCAACCGCTAAGACGTCAAAAGCCCTAGACTCGGTTATGTAAGTCGCCTTGAGGCGCTTGATGTAGCGCAGGTCGTTATCGTCTGGATGCTGTAGCATGACCCAAACGTCGGTTGCGGCTTTATCACCCGTCTCTGGCACCCAGATCTTGAGACTGTGGAGCGCATTTGGATCGTTGGGGTTAGTGACGAACTCCATGTTGTAAGTCGGTAGGGTGAGGTCATACTCAAAATCGTAATTCGCCGTTGTGACATAATCATGCGTGTCAATGGCTCTGACATGGAGAGTATACTTGTGATGGAAGCCTGCTGGCAGATAGCTGCTTGCGATGTTTACTCGCTTATGACTGCTGGAGTAGACCGTGTCGACACTGGTCCAAGCTTCTTCGACCGGCTGGACATCTTTTGGGGTCCATTGGTACTCGACCGTACTAATCTCGCTGACATCTCGGATGTGTATGTTAGCTGTGATTTGGCCTCCGTACGTACCGCTGTACTTGGTCGTAGATCCCTCGTTGCTGATCTTCGGTCCCACTCGATCGATCTGATAATCGAGCTTCAGAGTGACTTTGTCGGTATTGCCAGCATAGTCGACCGGGTAGATATCCAGTTCCGCGCTGGCGAGGTTGTAGTCGACCTCATCGAGTAAGCGGATATGGATGTAGTTGCGGCTATCCACTTGGGTAAAGGAATACTTTTTACCAGTGATCCCAAGTTGATAGGAGCTATCGTCAGGTCGATCAGCGTTGGCGGTAACCGTATATTGGTAGCTGTAGTCGGTGGCGTCCTCGCCGATCCCTCGCCAGGAGAAGGACCCGTTGATACCATTGGTCAAGCTCATCTGGCTTTCACCAACACCGGCCTGATCGGCAACGGTTATCGGAATACAGAAGGCTTCACCGCCTTCTACACCGGTGTAGGTGATCGGCACATAGCCCTTTGTCGTGCTCACCAAGTCGGTGGTCGCTGTGGGCGGAGTAGTGTCCAGCCAGAGCTGTTGGGAGGGCATGACCCGCTCACTAGCGGAGGTGTCGATCAACTTTCTCGTCCCGTCATAGGGGTTACCCCTAGTATCGGTTAAGGTGTAACCGGCTTCGTTGGGCTCCATGTAGATGCGATTGATGCCAATGGGCAGCTCTTGGCCGCCATACTTGATCATGGCCATATCGCCGCTGATGGGATTTTCTAGTTCGAAATATACTGCCGAGACCATGGGGCCATTCTTGCCATCCTGAACAAAGGTCATGTTCTTGGCCACGGCCGTGATAGGCTTCCCGCTCTTGCTCACGTTTAGCTCTGCCACGATACGGATCTTCACTCCAGCGAAGGGGTTCTGCATGTCGTACCCTAGCCGTCCCCCTGCCCAAATGCCATTCTCGGGCGTTACGAGCGCACCATCGCTTCTGCGCAGGAGCACCTCTTCAGAGAAGTAAACGAGGAAGCCAAACTGCTCACCGACTTTGGCGAACACGTCGCTTCTATTCAGCTGCAGAGGATTGGTCGTCGCTGTCGTACGGAGCAGGTCCATTCTCCTCACTACCGGACCTAGACTATCTACATAAGTTGGGGCCTTCAGCATGACGGTGGAGCCGCCAGTCGCGATGGGGTTCCCGGCGAGATCCACGATGAGCGAGTTCACTTTACGAGTTTTGGGGAGATAGTTGACCTGACCATTCTGCGTGCCAAACAGCTTCAGATCAAACTCTGCGGCGCTGCTGATCCAAGAGGTCTGCTGGTCATACGGCTCAACGGCGTAGATATAGTGGTTGGCGGTGACTTTCTGCCCGCCTAGATCGAAGCTCTCGGGGATGGCGTAGGCGAAGGTGAGGGTGTCCTTGCTAAGGCTGATAAGCGTTGCCTCGGCGGCAATGCCGGTCTCTTCAACATTGTCAACGATGCGTTTGAGGCGCAGCTTGAGCTTCGGGGCATCTGCTAGAGCCATGGGTTCATCACTGGCAAAACGAATGTTCTCGTCAAACCTCAGGTTGATATAGGCGGTATCTCCCCCTGCGAAGTGACTGAAAGGCTCCATCATGCCGTCTGACCGTAGGCGAGTGGTGTAGATCGAGCTCACCTTGGGGCCGACGACGTCCGCGAGCATGATGCTCATCTTTGAGACCTTGGAAGAACCACAGCTACAGATCTGGCCAAGGGCCC
>CAZINL010000252.1:0-3008 GCA_964540595.1 uncultured Clostridia bacterium | reverse complement strand
CAGTCGGACAGGCTGATGCCGCCACTGGCCAAGATCGACTGGACCTGCGCGTAATCAGCGGCGCTAACCTTGCCTTTGAGGTATCTGTCAGCCAATGCCATCTTGTCAAACGGAGCCTTGTCGCGGATCATCTCTTCCAGCTTCAACTGTGCTTCATCGATCTGACGGGCGGTAATCAGGCCCTTCTCGATGGCGAGCTGGACGGTTTTGGCGTTGCGTGCCAAGGCCTCTTTGGCTTCCTGAGGTGATTGTGAACGAACGAAATCCTGCACGGTGTCTTTGACACGGATCAGGTCCTGGATGTCGACGTCAGTATTGAGTGTCCGTCTGAGATAGGCATTGCCGCCATAGTATAGAGCTGCCCCGATCAACACGACGATGATCAAGAAACGAACAAAGCCCTTCACAGTAACCACCTCCTACCATCTATCCTATCAGCTTGCTAGATAAGTTCAATGGTTACACCTGGGTTTCTGGGGGTATCCTGCTGCTCTGGTTCACACCATCGGCAGTATCGAGCTCTCACTTGAAGCGGCGAACGCTCCAATGTTCCTGCCTGGATGCCGCTGAGTGGCTGATGGCATCCAGAAACGCCTTCTCCTTGGGTGAGTGGCTGAGGAACTCAGCGATGGTGGAGCAACCCTCGTAGTCCTGGCAATGGCCACAGGTCAGGTGCTCCTTGCCAGCGGCACATCCACGAACGCCACACTCTTTACACCAGCGAAAGACTTCATCGGACCTGCATCCCCGACAATACATATCCTCAACTCGATGGGGGACGCCAGAAGACTCGGTCCACTCACGGGCAGTCTGCTCGGCCAAGGTGCGATCGCCATTCGCCGTGGCGACATAGACAGGACAGTCCGCACATCTGATCCCACAGTACGCGATCAGGTCATGGTCTCCCATTTTGCCCGTTCCTCCTTATCGACTCTTGCCCAGATCCGCTCCGCGATGACCCCGATCGGCGTGCCTTTCTGCCTCTCCTGCGGCAGGATGCCATCGGCAAACCACCGCCGCCCAAGCGCAACGCCGTCTGGGCAATCCAGGACATACGCCGCGAGCAGCATCTCCGTCATCTCACCGGGGGCATAGCGGAGCAGATAGTCAGTCTTGATCACCATCTGTAGGAGTTCCAACTCAGTCTCTGGTCCGAGGATAGTCAGTGATTTGCGCTTGAGATACCCTGTTGCACCACATAGATTGGTGCTTCCGGCGTAACGATCACGGGCGGCATAGCGCAGGGTCCGGACGCCAGACATATAGAGCGCGCCAAAACAGAGCGGACACGGCTCCAAGGTGGTCCACAGGGTACACGAGCGCACGTGGTGGCTACGCCGATCCAACTGCAGCAGCGCGTTCAACTCGGCGTGAGCCAGCGGCCCCGAGCAGATCTGCCCCTTGGGTGCCTCAGGATCTCCGATCCGGTTGCGACCGCGCGCGATGATCGCTCCTGAGGCGTCCGTGACCACGGACCCGATCGGGATTGAGCCACAGCAATACGCCTCCCAGGCTTGCTCAAAACACTCACGCCATGCAGGCTCGATACTCTGCCACTTCAACATTATCTAGCACCCCTAGTCACTCTTCGTCTCATCCCACCAGCAAACCTCAAGCGGATTGCCATCAGGGTCGCGGAAACGGAAGTGCCTGAGTCCGTCATGGCTCTCCATCTCACCCACGGTCGCGCCTGCCCCCTGCAGCTTGGCATAGATCAGATCAATCTGATCAGAGTAGAGGTTGAACAAGGGATGGTCGCCATCTGCGGTACAACCCTTCTTCTCGTAGAGGGTCAAAGGCGTCTCGCCGACATCTAGGCAGGCATAGCCATCCACCCGCCAGCGCAGGGTCAGACCGATGACACACGTGTACCAATCGATGGCGGCGTCAAGGTCCCTAACTGGCAGGAACACTGTATCGATCCGCCGAACTAGCTTGTTCGACATACAAATACCTCCTACGGCAAGATGGATGACTCATTCCACACCAGAAACAGGAATCCTGCCAAGCGGCCATCGACTAGGGACCAGCACGTGCATTGACGGTCTGCTCCTTGGCTGCTGGCATGACGCCAACTGCTACATATGAAAGGTCGAGGTACATGGCACAGTATCACTGGACTACCGCCCCCACTGCGACTCGAGAGCAGGTAATGCGGCTGTGTCAATCGCTCAAGAATATGGTGGGAGAGCGATTGAGCGGCATCTATCTGCACGGTTCTCTGGCCATGGGCTGCTTTAACCCGCTGCGCAGCGACGTTGACATATTGGTCGTCCTAAGCGAGCCCCTGGCCGCGCAGCTAGCTGCACGGCTGGCACGGTTGCTGCTCGACCTGTCACTG
The DNA here is from genome assembly GCA_964540595.1 of uncultured Clostridia bacterium. GTDB lineage: Bacteria > Bacillota > JAAYKD01 > JAAYKD01 > CAYOCI01 > CAYOCI01. Next base: position 667 of record CAZINL010000252.1, on the reverse strand, counting down.
CATCCCCATCCCATCGAGATCTCCTTCATGACCCAGGAACAGCTAGTCCCATGGCGCTTTCCAACTCCCTATGACTTTCACTACGGCGAAAACTGGCGGTCACGGATGGAAAGCCGCTTGGCTTCAGGGGGTCAGGGGCTGCTTGCCGACGCGTCGCCGGGAGACCCGGACCTAGCGGCGCACTTCACGATCCTGCGTCACCGGGGCATCGTCTTAAGCGGCCCGTCCATCGAGACAGTTTTTCCTGCAGTTCCCGCGCAGGACTACCTCAGCGCGATCTGGCAATACGACATGGCCGACTGCGGTGACTGGATCGAGACCAACCCAGTCTACGCAGTGCTGAATCTCTGCCGGGTACTGGCTTATGTCACTGATCGCTTGATCGTCTCCAAAGACGAAGGCGGGGAATGGGCTTTGAACGCTGTTTCTCAGACCCACCGCGAGATGGTTGAGTTGGCACTAGCGCTTTATCGGGGCGATACAATTGACGATGCCAGTCAGGCTACCTTTGATCCAGAGGAGTTACATGCCTTTGCTGAGTATATGACCGCTCGGATCAGCGAAGGGATCGAGACACCGAACAGCTGAAGTTAATGAATTAATGAAGCCTGACCCTGTGAACTGAACCCTAGAAATCGGACATTGAGTCAAAAGAGCCTCCTGTTGT
>CAZINL010000251.1:0-3084 GCA_964540595.1 uncultured Clostridia bacterium | reverse complement strand
ATTGGCTATATAGGTGCGATCAGGCTCACTGGAACGCCAATGGCGCAAAACCAGCTGGACAGAAGACTGTCCGTTGTAGTCATTGCGCTCCAAGCTACCCACGAGGTCGAGACTGCCAACGAAACCCGCCATCTGCCCGCCCATTCGCCAAGCGACAGCGTCCAGCGACGAGTCACCGTTCTTGACCCGCGCCTTAAAATGCCTCCCCTGGCTGAGCTCACGGGTGTACGTCGTACTCATCCCTCGCAGCATGAACACAGGGGTAGGGTTGCCCATGCCAAAAGGCTCCATCTGCACGAGCTGTTCCACCAATTCGAGGCTAACCGCAGATGGATCAATCTCCATATCCGCGGATACCATCGGCAGCATGTCCTCGTCGGTAAGGGCGTACTGCGCATAGTCGAGAAAGGCCGCCCGGAACTCATCAAAACGTTGGCGTTCAAGCGATAGACCCGCCGCCAGTTCATGTCCCCCATATTTGAGCAGATAAGGGGCATGGTTTGCCAAGGCATGGTATAGGTGAAAGCCCTTGATGCTACGTCCAGACCCCTTGGCCACATCCCCGTCAAATGAGAAAAGTAGGACCGGGCGATGATGCGCCTCGACTAGTCGTGAGGCCACAATCCCGATGACTCCGGGATGCCAAGTCTCCGCACCGAGGATCAGGGCACGCCTTTCCATCCACGTGGGATCCGCATCGAGCATGGCTTGCGCTTCATCCAGTATCCTCTGTTCAAGTGCCTGACGTTGGTTGTTGAGTTCGTCAAGCTCCTCAGCTAAGGCCTTAGCCCTAGAACTATCTTCGGTTAACAATAGCTGTACGGCAAGGTCAGCGTGGCCAATGCGCCCACAAGCATTGATACGAGGTGCCAGCCCAAAAGCAACATTGCCAGCGGAGATCGGTTTTCGCTCCAGGCCGGCCACGGCAAGCAGCGCCTTCAGCCCTAAGTTGTTACTATGTGAGAGGTGTTTGAGACCCTCTCGTACCAAGATGCGATTGGGCCCCGCGAGTGGTACCACATCGGCAATGGTCCCCATGGCCACCAGCTCTAGTAGGTCATCGATGGCAGTCCCAGGCGAGAGTTCCTCGCGGATGGCGACCAAGAGCAGATAAGCAACCCCGACGCCAGCCAGTTCCTTGAAGGGGTAATTGCATCCCGGTTGTTTGGGGTTGACCACTGCTACGGCACTAACCCTCTCTGGGGGAGGCTGGTGATGGTCTGTTATGACCAGATCCAGACCGATCTGTCTGGCGTGGAGCGCTTCTTCGTGAGCGGAGATGCCGCAATCAACTGTGATCACAACCGAGGCACCACTGTCTGCGATCGCACCTAATGCGTCACGGTTCAGACCATAGCCCTCTTCTGTGCGATGTGGGATATGATAGCTGACATCCCCCCCGAGCCGTCTAAGCCCTATCAGTAGGGTGCTCGTAGCGGTAATGCCGTCAACATCATAGTCGCCATACACAACGATTTTCTCGTTGCCGCGGATAGCGCTGACGATACGATCACGAGCGGAGAGCATATCCCGCATCAGCTTGGGATTAGCCAGTTCGTCCAGGCTGCCCGAAAAAAAAGAACGGATCTGCTCGGGGGTCTCGTATCCCCGGGCAGACAAGAGTGCAGCGACAATCGGGTGGCAGTTGCTCATCCGAGCAAGCTGCACATGCTGCGGAGAGACCATCTGACGTGTATGCCATCGTGAGATAAATCTAGGCATGTCTCCTCCATCCAAGTTATAAGACGCTAGACACCACCCACGAGCCCTAGCCCGTGGTCATGATAAAGACCCTATCCTTTTTCTTGTTCGCTAGTTTTTGCCCGTTCTCCTGCGTTTTCATGGCAACAAAAAAGCTACCCCAGTAAGAGGTAGCTTTAGGGTAGCAGATCGCACTGCTGTACTAGCGGGATCTGATGTGCAGTCTAGCGTCGCGTGTCAATAGTCTCCTTGGCTCGGCTGACAATCTGAACCAAGGCATCGCCGTCTAGCTCCTTGACGGTGTGCAGAGTACCTTTGGCTGACGCTGTGACCTCCGCCAAAACCCTGTGATTAGGTTCGAGGCCGATGCAACAGAAATGCACGTTGGCGGCGCGTAAGCTGCCGGCCTCATGGAGGGCATCTCCGATGGGATCAGTGGTACCAAGCGGGACCGTTGGGATGCCGTCGGAGATTAGCACTAGAAGCGGGTTCCGCACCTTGGATTGTTTGAGATAATCGCGTGCATGGGCAAGACCCGCTGCTAAGGGGGTGAGCCCGTATGGCTTGATCAGTTCCAGGCCTGCATTCAGTTCATGGAGCTTCCGAGTAAACGGAACAGCCAACCGCACCTCACTCTCCTGGAAGACCACCACTGCCACTTTGTCACGAGTGGCCGCGACGAGGTGCTTGGCTAACGCCGTAGCAGCCTGTAGCCGCTTTCCTTTCATGCTCGCGCTGGCATCAATCAGCAAGCAGACATGGCAGGGCGAGTGCACCCTGCTCTTACGAAACTTTAGGTCTGAGGCTCCGATCTGCCGGCCGCTGTCTGCACTGGATCTACGCACCAAACTAGTAACCATGGTCTCGACGACAGCGAGTTCGCTCAGGCGAGCGCCACGCTCGTAAGCCATGACCTCTGATCGACCTCGTTTGCCAGTACGCCCCAGGGTCAGCGGCCCCATATACTGACTCCCCGCGTAAGTCGAACTGCGCAGGCTGTGGGCGAAGCTGTATCTGATCTTGCCGCGCAGCTGCCTGCCTTCCTTGCCAGGTAGAAACGGCACCGCCTCAACCAAGGCGGCGCTGTTGATCCTTGACACATACGAGGACGTGTCGTTAAGAGCGTCTGCCATGGGGCCGCGAGCTTCCTCGGTACCAATACGGCTTAGCTGACCTAGTTCAGACTGCCGTTTCCTCTCATCATTGATAGACAGACCAGGAATAGTACTGTGCCTGTTGCTGGAGGGGACCTGGTTCTGATGCTCAAGCAGGAGGCTGTCGGTGTGGGCGGAGTAATCACTTAGCCCTTGCTGGTATCCATCTGGGGTTTGATCGTCGATCAGGTGGTTAATCTTGCGGATCTCAATGCCGTGACCCAGCAAA
>CAZINL010000250.1:0-3197 GCA_964540595.1 uncultured Clostridia bacterium | reverse complement strand
GGGGTACAACGTGTTATCGCGACATCAGCAGTCGGGTCGCTCAATCCCGAGATGAGACCAGGCGAATGTGTGATCATGGATCAGTTCTTGGACTTCACGAAGTCCCGACCATCGACCTTCTTTGATGGAGGCGAGGTGGGGGTCGCCCATGTTGATCTCACTAACCCCTACTGCCCTGAGTTACGTGAGCTGCTGGCTCAGACCGCCCAGAAGCTGGAGCTTCCTATTCACACTCACGGCACCTATGTGTGCGCCGAGGGACCCCGCTATGAGACAGCGGCAGAGATTAGGGCCTTTCGCATGCTTGGCGGAGATATAGTCGGCATGACGAGTGTGCCAGAGGTAGTTCTAGCCCGTGAGGCCGAGATCTGCTATGCGTCAATCGCCATCGTGACCAACTGGGCGGCTGGAATAAGCCAGGAACCTCTTACTCACCAAGAGGTCGTGGCATGTATGCAGTCCAATGTGGCAAAGGCGCGGGAGCTGATCCGCAAGCTTATTACGATCTTGCCAGCTAAACGTGGCTGCCGATGCCAGTACGCGATGCACTGATGAAGCCCGCAGGCATCAGGGGTTAGCTCCGGTTCGTTCTCAACCTAACTACGGCCTGGTGGCTAATGCCTAATGGCTGATTCAAGAGGTGTCGTACCATGCAAGCGATCCGCTATGATGATCATACTCTCTATTTACTCGACCAGACCAAGCTGCCCCAAGTGATGGAGACTGTCGTCTGCCGATCGGTGGACCAAGTCGCGCACGCCATTCGCGTCATGATCGTCCGGGGAGCACCCGCCATCGGGGCGACGGCGGCGTACGGCATGGCCATCGCCGCTCATCAGGCAAGTGATGATAGCTTAAGGAGTATGAAGGCCCAACTGCGCGGTGCTAAAGAGCTGCTTGCGGCCACCCGCCCCACCGCGGTGAATCTTTTCTGGGCTCTGCAGCGCATCGAGAAGATCATTGTCCAGGCTCAAGGGTCAGGCCACGAGCTGGCCCAAGCAATTGAGGACGAGGCTCAGAAGATCGCTGCGCAGGATGTGGAGATTAACCGTAATCTGGCTCGATACGGCGCGCATTTGATTCCTGACGGGGCAGGTGTTCTTACTCACTGCAATACCGGGGCTCTAGCCACAGTGGGCTATGGTACCGCCCTGGGCGTTATTAGAGCCGCCCATGAGGCTGGTAAACGTATTCATGTCTATGCCGATGAGACACGCCCGTTCTGGCAAGGAGCTCGGTTGACTGCCTATGAGCTGATGACCGAGCAGATACCCGCGACCCTGATTACGGACAGCATGGCGGGGTTTGTCATGCAGCAGGGCAAGGTTCATGCGGTCATCGTAGGTGCCGATCGAGTGACCAGAAATGGTGATGTGGCGAATAAGATCGGGACCTATTCACTGGCCGTATTGGCACGAGAGCACGAGATTCCTTTCTATGTAGCGGTTCCACTGTCCACCATCGATATGAGCCTGGCGAGTGGTGCTGAGATCATCATCGAGGAACGCCCCGCTAGCGAGGTTACGCACGTCCACGGACACCGAATGGCGCCCGAAGGCGTCAATGTCTATAATCCCGCTTTTGATATCACACCACACCGCTATGTGACCGCACTTATCACCGAAGTCGGGGTGATCAGACCACCCTATGATGATAACTTGGCTAAGATCAAGGGTTCTTGATTGGACAAAGACTCATAATCGTTCTGTCACCCCCATAGGATGTAGGGAAAACCTATGGGGGTGATTGTATGTCTCAAGAGGCAAGCTTTTGGGGGATCATTGAAACAGGAAAACAGATGCTGGCAGCGAACCCCCGCGATATATGGACACGACTACGTCTAGGCTATGCCTACTCTCGCGTACGTGAGTATCAGATGGCCGTGGAGAACTACCAGGCCGCCTTGGATGTGGACCCTGATCTGTTCCTGGCCCACTATGGTATCGGCTATTGTCAGCTCTTGATGGGCGATACCGCCGCTGCTATTGCCGCCTTACGCAGTGCTGTGGAGCTCAACCCCGACTATCTGCAAGCACGTTTCCGTTTGGGCAAGGCACTCTTTCAGCAGGGGCTCTATGGAGAGGCCAAGCAGCATCTCTGCGTGTTGGTGGAACGTGAGCCAAACCATGTTCGTGGGCATGTCTATCTGGGACGCATCTATGCCAGCGAAAACGATCATGAGCAGGCCCTCGCGCATCTCCAGACGGCCTATCAGATGAACCCAGATGATCCCTATGTTCAGTACCAGATCGGGGTTGAACTGCTCGAGCTGGGAAGAGCTGAGGAATCAGTTCCCTATTTCAAAGCGGCTTTAGCTGACAAACCAGATGCAGAGTATATCCAGCACAAGCTCAGCCGCGCGTACTCAATGCTGGGCAAGCCGGACGAGGCTCTTACCAGCTTAACTGAGGCCGTCAAACTCCGTCCGCGGCAGGGATACCTGTGGAAGGAATACGGCGTGGCCTTGTACCGGCAGAAGCGTTACGACGAAGCAGTCGCGGCCTTTACCGAGTTGATGGCGTTTCGCAAGTATGTTACTACAGCCAACTATTACCTAGGATGTATTGCTGCGGATCAAGGTGATCGAGCACGGGCTCAGACCTCTTTTGCGGCCGTAATCACTGCCAACCCCAGACACCTTTACGCCCACCTCAAGTTGGCGAAGCTCTATGAGGAGACAAACCAGACCGATAGAGCCATCGAAACGCTCAATAGGGTCTTGGAGTTCGACCCGCAAAACTTGGGCGTACAGACCAAGATCGCCACCCTGAAAGATGCTCCTCGCTCCTATGGGCGGAGAAAGGAATAGACAGGCAGGACTTCCTAGCCGCCTTCACGAATAAGTGCATAAGTCTGAAAGGAGGTCATGAGATGATCAAAACCAATCGCGACAGGTTAGTCATGATCGGGGTGGAGGGAGCGATCTCCCAGCCCAACAGTGTGATGCCCTATCGAATCAAGACAGACGGTACAGTCCAGGCGTTGCCTGGAACCGGCGGTATCACCTACAACTTTGCCATCGGTGACACTTGCATGGATCTAGCAGCTGACCATGTAGAACCAGGCGTAAGCATGAAGCTTGATGATGCGGCAAAAAATGGCGGTCTCAACCTTCTGGCCTGTGTTGGCAATGTGGCTCGCGTGGTGACTGGCGAGGCAAAGGGTGCTTTGGGCTATGTTACTGGTAAGCATGGTGG
>CAZINL010000249.1:0-3203 GCA_964540595.1 uncultured Clostridia bacterium | reverse complement strand
AACCGCTGGCCTTCTGAATGCCATTCAGACGCTCTCCCAGCTGAGCTACACCCCCGTGTCTTGTCGACTGCGCAGGTTCAGTGCGCTGTCGACATGGACCATTATATCAGCATTCATAGCAACTTGTCAACGCTCGATTATCATACAAGTTTGCCCAGACAGCCGTCTCACTTTGGGCTTCGGCTGTTGGCTTTGATGCCTACACCTCAACGGTCGGGACGTCTGACCATAGACGTTCGAGGCTGTAGAATTGACGCATCTCCTCGGTAAAGATATGCACCACCACATCGCTGCAGTCGATCAAGACCCAGTTCCCATCCTGATAGCCTTCACTACGGCGATCGATCTGCAGCTCGCTTAGCTTTTTCGCCAGATGGTCAGCGATCGCCTTAACCTGCACGGTACTCGACCCACTGAGCACCACGAAGTAATCAGCAATAGTTGACTGCTGTCCGATCTCCATGACCACCGGGTACTTGGCCTTTTTCTCCAGCGCCCACGTGGCTAAGTTTATTGCCAGTTCCTTCGTAGATTGCATCGGTAACCTCCTATGGATAACCTTGGGTTATCCCTCAATTAGGATAGTCTTTGCCCACGATCACGGTAACGTCGACCTCGGTCTCGGACCGAATCTCCTTACGCAGTATCGAGCCCTTGATGGTTGCCTGCACCGCCTTGCCTTTTTGGAGGTTGGCAGTGTGATTGACCACTTCTGTGGTCTGGAAATTGGTGTTCTCAGCATCGTCGACGCTGATGACTTGAAAGCCCTGTTTGGCCAAACGCTCTTTCATCTTCGTAGCGGCGCCAGGATATCCGTTGCCGTTGAGCACTTCGATTTTGATATCCCAATTGGCCAACGAGGCTCTATTACGAAAATACTGATCCAAGAGCGTGCTGAACTCTTGCCGTTTGGGGACCCAGTAGCTGATATCATCAATCCAGTCGGGATAGCCGGGCACGGTATGCATGGAGATCTTGTCGCGGTCAACCGTCTGAGCAATGAGAGCATACTTGGCGATCTCCCATGCCCCCATGTTGGTCTCGACATACTGAGACGCCACGCGCGCGATCTCCGGCAGCCTGAAGATATTCGCTGGAGACAAGAGCTTATCCGCCAGAGCGCTCATAAACGTTTGTTGGCGCTGAATACGACCGATATCACCGGTCTCGTCGCGATAACGAATGTACTGTTCGGCCTTGTCACCGTCTAGGCGCTGCTTACCGGCCTTGAGATTGATGACCAGTTTCGGTACGGCATAAGGATCGATATAGTGCATGTCCTGCTCAACATCGAGCTCTACGCCTCCCACTGCATCCACCAACTTCGTAAAGGCCTCAAAGCCGACCTTCACGTAGTAGTTGACCTTGAGCGTGGTCAGCGCTTCGACCGTCTCAACCGCCAAGGGAACCCCGCCATAGGCATGGGCTGCATTGATCTTGGTGCTGCCGTAGCCAGGGATATTGGCCAACGTGTCGCGAGGGATCGAAAGCATGTTGATCGTCTGATCCTTGGGATCAAAGCTAGCCAAGATCATGACATCGGTTCTTGTATTGCCATGGCCGCCGCCTTCGACCAGTCCAGCGTCCTGCCCCAGGAGCAGGATGTTGACCCGTTCGTTGGCACGTGGAGCGGTACCCTTCACTGCGTTCTCGTCATCCGGTTGCAGCCCTCTTAAGTAAAAGAACAGGGTAGCCCCTGCTGTTACTCCAAAAAACAAGATGATCATGAGGGCAAGAACCGCATAACGTTTGCATCCCTTGCTCATCCTCATTGTTTGCTTCCTCTCTAGCTATCTGCCGTTTCTACAACCGGCTGCCTCTCTGTCTGTATCTCTTGTCGCCAATCTGATTGGATCAACTGCCTTAGGGCCTCCTCATCTCGCGGAGTAGTTGATTGCGTACCAAAATAGACTCGGGGTGGATCAGCTGAGCGGTCTCTAATAGGTAGAACAGCGTATGCTGCAGAACGGCCAAGTAGATATCATCCAACCCATTGAGCATCATGGCCCGCATTGGTTCGACGCCAGGATAGTCTCGTCCCGACTCTAGGCTATCGGCAACATAGATGACCTTGGCCAGTGCCCCCATGCCGACATGCCCTGTGGTATGCCACCGGATGGCCTCCAGCAGATCGTGGTCAGTAATCCCATACTCCCGTCGAACCACTTCAGCGGCGATAGGACCATGTAGCAGATCCGGTTGTACTTTGTCGATCTCTGTGACAACTATAGCAAAGTCCTTTGCCTTTTTCAATAGTCGCTCCCCGGGCCACCCCCTGACCCAGTCATGGAGCAGCGCGGCCAAGCGGGCCTTTTCTGGGTCAAGTCTGTAGTTTTGAGCCAACTTCGTCGCGAGCTCGACCACCCCCAAGGTATGCGCAAAACGGCGCTCGCTCATGGTCTCTTGGGCTACGGCATAGAGGGCTGTCCACTCCATCACTCTTCCTCCCATTCTCCACTCGTCAGGTCTGCATGACGCATTCTTGCGGAACCTGCATGTCGTAGACTAGAAGCATTTAGGGGCTGTCAAGTTCTATTATAGGGATGTCCTGCAAGTTCCGGAACAAACAAAAAAGCGCTCGCGCGCTTTTTGTTCTGATGCTATGGTCGACTGTAATTAGAACGCTCTCTCTCTGGGTTTGGCTTCGTTGACGATCAGCTGGCGACCGTTGAAATCAGTACCGTTCATGGCGGTGATCACGCGCTCAACATCCTCATCATTAACTTCCACAAAACCAAATCCGCGCGAGCGACCAGTCTCCCGGTCAGTAATGATACGAGCGCTTTTTACCTCGGCCTGTGATGAGAAATGAGCCATCAGGTCGTCTTCAGTGGTTGACCATGGCAAATTTCCGACGTAGAGAGTCTTGGACATCATTCGTCACCTCTTCTGTGGATTTCCGGGCTCTAACAGTATTGTCTGTCCTGTTGAAACCCTTTATTCAGGATTGGGATCTGCCATTCTCGGGCAGAGGATGCACCATTTATCACTCATTCTTGTGTAGCTGGACTATACAGCTGATGCTGGCGAATATAGTCTTCCACCACGTTGGGAACGAGATACTTGATCGACCAGCCACGTTGCACACGCGAGCGGATATCAGTAGCTGATATCTCGAGCTGCGGAACCTCGACTGGCTGAATCCGCTGCTGCAAAGAGCCGAGCTCTGGAGCAAGTCGCGTAAAGACCTCCAGTGAGTAACC
>CAZINL010000248.1:0-3242 GCA_964540595.1 uncultured Clostridia bacterium | reverse complement strand
CACCGGCGAGGAGTTCCTAGGGATACTAAATAGATGAGTCTTTGGTCAGGCATCAGGTGACCAGCGGATCTTTCGCTGCACACCGATTGCCTGACCTTTTTCATAGTCAACTGCTTCCACTCTTGTGATCTCGCTTCTCGCCAATGTATTATGATGGTAAAGTGAGCGAGGTGACGCCTATGCCCGCCGTCTTGTCAAAGCCCCAGCTGATGGCCTTGGAGCACATTACGCAGTACGCTAGAAGCAACAAACATGAAGCTGAACAGACAATCGGGGAGATCCTGCAGATGTCCAACATTGGACAGGAGAGATTCGAAGAAGCTGTCGCCAAACTGAAGAAATACGCACGAGTTGCCCTGCATTTTCACCCGGACAGACCAGGCCCGACGATGAAAAGCGTTGCTGAAACATTGCTTGAGCAGGGAGTTTACAAGAGCCAGTTTGAGACGTTGTTGTCGAGCGGCAGTGTATCGGCCTACCCAGGTGGTCGCCGTGATGTTTGGGAAAAAAGACTGTTCGGCGGAGCCTATCACATCGATGGCTCTACCAATAGCCAACGCCCCAAGTATGGAGCGCTCGACGTGATGTTGCATCCCGATGGACCGGCACCTCGTTTTGGATCGTGCTACTTCCTGCTTGCGCCAGACGTGTCACAGCGTTGCACGTATACTTACCTGGATTCTCATCACGACCCGAAGGAAAAGGGCACCTATGAGGAGTTTGACCTCATTCTGGCTGCATTGATGAGCGATGCATTCTCTGGTGACTTCGCCATCGGCGAAAGAGATCTGACGGTGCCAAGACTGATCGACCATATGCTTGTCAATCTGGAAAAACCGTTCCAGGACCCAGCCAATAGACCGCCAAATCGTAATCTTAACCACTACGTCGAAGCTCAAGTCCATGGCGACGTTTCTCTGTTAGAGGATGTAGAGATCCTTGTTGCCGACCCATCATTTAGGGGTACTGACACAGGGAAGATCCTCGAACAGATATGCTCAAAGTATTCCATCGGTCTCTACTGGCACATGGGCTTTGCACTTCCGGTAGACCTGGTTCCACTGGATTTTCGAGGTCCATCGATGCCTTCATTGGCCAACCGTATTGCGAGCCATGGCTTTGTCGACACGAGTATGATTGGGTCTGCGGCAATGGACCTAAAGCGTGATCCGGATGCTTGGAGTGATCGAGGAACCTACCAAGAAGTTCTCCAGGAACTCAAACTGTTGTGGCATGTTCTAGTGAGATATGGAAAGCCACTTCGCTGCGTGTAATCGGTCTCTTGGCCGATCTCAGAAAACGGTATTGGAGGTTGTACTTATGTTCCGAGATATGAGACGCAAGATGCAGCAGTTGACCCATGAAGAGATGACTGAAGTCCTGCGGTCTTGCCACACTGGCATCCTGGGTGTGGTTGGTGATGATGGCTATCCCTATACCGTGCCATTGAACTTCGTTCTACACGATGACAAGCTGTTTTTCCATTGCGCAAGAGAGGGCCATAAGACTGACGCGATCATGCAAAATAACAAGGTGTCCTTTTGTGTTGTGGATAAGGACAGAGTTGTACCTCAGGCATTAGCCACCAATTACAGAAGCGTGATCGTGTTTGGGCGAGCAAGGATATTGACAGATGATAGTGAGCGTCGAGCTGCTCTCGACGCCATATTGCAGAAATATGCCCCGGATCACCCCAAAGAAGGTCAAGCGGAGATTGAGCGTGAGCTGCATTTGGTCTGTGTGGTCGCCATCGACATTGAACACATGACTGGCAAGGCTGCCTTGAAGAGTGTTCAGGATATGGATGCGGACAATTAAGGTCTTTGGGACTATCGGCTCAGCTCTCCTGCCCTCCAGATTACTTGTGATAGACTTCCTGGTGCGTGATCGGTGCCAGGACTCAGTTCTTCCAGAGTCCCTCGGTGGGTTCAAAGGTGAAACCAATAGTCTGGTAGAACAATCACATGATCCAACGCTGAGCAGGAGGGATAGTTTGACCTATAACGATGCGGTAAAGATCAGTGCGTATCTGCTCCCGCAGCTAGCAAAGCTTTACGGGTTGGAAGGCTATGACATTGAACTGATCGAGGCCCATACTGGAGGGCGGAATATCGTCTATAGCTGTGAAAAGGGTGGCACCGGCGCTAAGATGCTGAGAATCGCCTACCTAAAAGACAGGAGCCGGGAAGACATGCTGGCTGAAGTGGAGGATGTCAGATATCTGTGCGAACATGGCGGCAGTGTTGCGGATGTGATCAGCTCCCAAGATGGGAATCTGCTCGAAGAGATCACCCATGATGGTCACACCTTCTTCGTCTGTCTGTTTGAGAGGGCCAAGGGGAGGCAACTGGCGGAGAACCACTACCGGTATCGAGAGGGAGCTCCTATGGCCGAGTATTACTACTTCATCAGTTGTCGAAGGGCTATGCCCCGGTCCATCGCCGGTATGGTTTCTTCGATAAATACAATGCCGAATACCTTGATCAGCTGATCCCCGACTCGTTATCCCTGCTTAAGGCTAAGATGGTAGAGCTCCTCGAGACCCTGCAGAGACTGGACCAGAGCCGCGAGTCATTCGGTATGCTTCACTTTGACTTCAGCGATGGCAATTACAACATAGATTATGAGACCGGCCAGATAACGGTCTTTGACTTCGACAACTCATGCTTCGGCTGGTATATGTACGACCTAGCAAACCTCTGGACACACGGAGCGGGATGGGTGCAATTTGAGCCAGATGCCGACAAGCGTCGCGAGTTTATGGAGCAGTATTTTGCGACAGTCCTCGCGGGATACAGATCCGAGACCAGTATTGAAGACTCGATGCTAGATCAACTACCTTTGTTCACTAAAGCCACGCTCATGGAGAATATCGTCGATGCCTTTGAAGTGATGCGGAACAATGGTGAAGAACCAGAGTGTGATGAAGAGCTATCTTATCTCATCAAGTGCTTGGAAGATGATATCCCGTACAAGGGCTTCTTCCACGAAATCTACTCGTGTGAGGAACCGTTTGAGTATGAGAGGCGGAGCATATAGTCTCTTGGTTGCTGCCTCTGTGCGAGCAAGTGATCTCGTCATGCGGCATGCTCTATCCCATTAGGATAGGCAGCGGTTGCAGTTCATCGGAAGACGCCAAACACTCACAAGAAGTTGCTCACTGAGCGACCATGAACGAGATAGGAGGACTGTATGATCACTTATCAACGCTGCACCACTGTAGACATGGATGCGATCTACTC
>CAZINL010000247.1:0-3279 GCA_964540595.1 uncultured Clostridia bacterium | reverse complement strand
CGTCACCTTTGAGGTCGCCGCCCCCACCAGTGCTACGCTTAGCCCCACTACCCGCAACTTCGATCTCAACTCCCCGATCGATCTCACGACTACCATCACCTGGAACGACGCCGGGGCAATCGCAGAGGTTTCCAGTGGTCAGCAGGCGCTGGCCAATGATGCCTACGATCTTAGCGACGACAGCACGCTAACGATCAAGCGGAGCTATCTAGCCAGTCTGCCTCTGCGCAAGGGCGATCAGCTCGACCTGACCATCACCTTCGATGTAGCCAATCCCGCCGTGTTCACCATCGCCGTGACCGACAGCTACATCCCGAGCAGCAACGCCCTGCTCAGCGATCTCACGATCGCAGGTCATCCCTTGGCTTTCGACCCGACTACCGAAAGCTACACCGTCGAGTTGCCGTACGGAACCATCGCGGCGCCGCTGGTGAGCGCCGTCGCTGAGAATACCGAAGCGCAACTGGTCATTACCCAGGCCGAAGGCCCCACTGGCACAGCCACCATCGTGGTCACGGCCGAAGACGGCGTGACCAGCAAGATCTACACTGTCACGTTTGAGGTTGGCGCCCCCACCAGTGCTACGCTTAGTCCCACTACCGCCGACTTCGATCTCAACTCCCCGGTCGATCTCGCCACTACCATCACCTGGAACGACGCCAGGGCAATCGCAGAGGTTTCCAATGGTCAGCAGGCGCTGGCCAATGAGGCCTATGATCTCAGCGACAGCACGCTAACGATCAAGCAGAGCTATCTAGACAGTCTAGCTCTGAGTAAGGACGATCAGCTCGTCCTGACCATCACCTTTGATCTAGCTAGTCCCGCCACGTTCACCATCGCCGTGACCGACAGCTACATCCCGAGCAGCAGTGCTCTGCTCAGCGATCTCACGGTCGCAGGCCATCCCTTGGCTTTCGACCCGACTATCGAAAGCTACACCGTCGAGTTGCCGTACGGAACCACCGCAGCGCCGCAGGTGACCGCCGTAGCTGAGAATAGCAAAGCGCAGCTGGTCATTACCCAGGCGGACAGCTCCAAAAGTACCGCCACCATCGTGGTCACTGCCGAAGACCGCGTGACCAGTAAGACCTACACTGTCACATTTGAGGTCGCTCCGCCTGCGCAGTATACTGTGACCTTCAAGGATCACGACGGCAAAGTGCTGAAGTCCGAGACCGTGGAACACGGGAAGGCAGCCACTGCTCCCGCGAACCCAACACGGTTAGGTTTCACCTTCACCGGCTGGGACGCTGTCTTCAGCAACGTCACCGCTGACCTAGCGGTCAACGCCCGGTACACCATCAACACCTACACGGTCACCTTTATCGATCGCAGCGCCACCCATACCACGCGGACTGTCTTCTACGGCGCGGCCATCGGTGCCAACAGCTGGCCTGCCATCCCCGCACGGTCTAGCTACAGCTTCGTTGGTTGGTTCATGGGCGAGGGCGGGGCTGGCACCCAGTTCTTACCCGCCACGACAGTGACCTCCCCTATCACCGACGTCGCCCCGTGGATCTTCAACCCCGATGATGACCCCATGCCCCCTAGTCCCCCTGTTGCGCCCCCTGCCCCTTTTGTCATTCCCCCTAATGCGCCCCCATCCATGCTCCCATCCATGCCCCCTCCACCTCCACCCCTCTCCCCAATCATGTTCAATGGGCAGCTGACACCTGGGGGCGCTACCGTGAGCTACGCCGGTGAGGAAGATCAACTCGCCGCGACCATGCGTCTGAATGGACTAGCGTTCCTACAAGCGATAGCAGAGTCGCCGACAGGGACCATGCAGGTGGTGGTGGTCCTGCCACCACCACCGCAATCCGCCCCTATCTCCACGTTGGCCGGAGAGATACCCGGCGGCCTAGCAACCGCTCTGCACCGAGCAGGTGCCAGCGTCCAGTTCCAGAGCGGCTTTGCTGCCTATACTCTCCCGCCCGAACTACTCGATCCCAACCGGGCGAGAAGCCCTGGCCTCAATATCGAAAACACCATTCTTCAGATTGAGATGGAGATGGCGCTGAGCCAAACTGAGGCAATACGTGATGCTCTGAAGGCGATGAGCGAGGCAACGAGCCGGAGCCGCAATCCCATTTCCATCGTGGCCCCGCCCGTATCGTTCAACTTGGCGTGGACCGACGGGACCACGACGATCCCGATCCCCAGCTTCGATGATTATGTCGAGCGCCTGATCGCTCTCCCCGTGGACGTGGACCCAAGCAGAGTCACGACGGGCATTCTCGTCAACCCCGACGGCACCGTCGCCCACGTCCCCAGCCAGATCGTGCAGATCGCTGGTCGCTACTATGTCAGGATCAGCAGCCTCAGCAATAGCACCTATACTGCGATCTGGAACCCGGTCGAGTGGGCTGATCTTGTCAACCATTGGGGCAAGGACGAGGTTAATGAGGCCTCATCAAGGCTGATCATGGGCGGCTACGGCGACGGTAGCTTTCGGCCCGATCAAGCGATTACGCGGGCCGAGTTTGCGACGGTCATACTTAGAGCGCTTGGGATCCACACCGGTAGCAACGAGGCCGCCTTCAGCGACCTGAGTGAGGATGCCTGGTACTACCATGATGTCCAGTTGGCGGTCGGCAATGGTCTGCTCGCGGGCTATACCGACGGCACCTTCCGTCCTGACCACAGCATCAGTCGTGAAGAGGCCATGGCAGTGATCGCCAATACCGCACGCATCGCCCAGATCGGCGCCAATCTGTCGGTCACCAGAACCGAGACTAACCTGGAGGACTTCTCTGACAGCCGGGAGATCGCTGACTGGGCTCGCGCCTCGGCTCAGATCTGTGTCCAGAGCGGCCTCTTTGGTGGCAGCGACGGCCAGATCAGACCGCAAGACAGCATCACTCGGGCCGAGACCGCCGCTATCCTTATGCGTCTGCTCAGGACCGCGGGGCTGATCTAGCGAGAAATGAGTCCCCTGCCCCCAGTCCCTCGTCCCTCGCCAGTTCACATAACAGAACATCGCACCTTCAGGGCTGCCGATAGTACCATCCAGGAAACGAACAGAAGACCAGCCTCGCCAACGCGAGGCCGGTCTTCTCTTGCTAACATTCTACCACTCACCAAGGAGACAGGAACGCTACACCTTCGCGAACATATCCTTCCCCGCCCCACAGATCGGACAGCCCCAGTTCTCAGGCAGCTCGGCAAATGGGGTACCGGGCTTCACCCCGCCTTCGGGGTCGCCAGCCGCTGGCTCGTAGACATAGCCACAGACACTACAGCGGTAGGGCTCGCCGCCCGAGCTGATCGGTGCTGGCT
>CAZINL010000246.1:0-3308 GCA_964540595.1 uncultured Clostridia bacterium | reverse complement strand
GATAAGCACCTGCCACCAGCGTCATTAGCCCATAAGCTGCGCGGACAGGAGATCCTGCTCGCGGAAGAAGCAGATGAGCTGATCGGCTATCTACGACTCGACTTCCTGTGGGGAAGGATACCTTTTATTGGGCTGATTCTTGTTCGGCAGGGGCACAGAGAGCGGGGGGTTGGCCGAGCGCTTCTGTCTGCCCTCGAACGTTATCTTTCCGAGGCTGGGCACAGTTGTCTCTACTCTTCATCACAAGCGGATGAACCAGCACCACAGTCCTGGCATCGCCAGGTAGGATTTGCCGAGTGCGGGATCATAGCGGGAATGAACGAAGGCGGCATTGGGGAGGTCTTCTTCCGCAAGAACCTATAGACAGGTGACTCACCCATTCCGCCGGGAGGATACAATACGCACCATGGGACGTCCGGTTCACCATGGGTTGATGACTTTGTACCGCTTTGATCGAGAGGATGACGTATCAGCTTGGAGCCGCATAACAGTAAAGTACCGATACCTTGGTCTACCTTTCAGGCTTACATTGGAGTTAGCGGACGGGTGAGCTCAGACTAGTCCGTTGCGTATGCTCAATATTAGAGGGGTGAGAACGTGAACAGATCAGACTCAGCCTCAGGCCGTTTGGCTCGCATCTTGATGACCCTCGCTGTGTTCGGACTTGTCTTCTTCACCACCTACACTATCCACAATCAAGCTGAGCGAATAAAGGTGTTCAGTCGCTATATGGACAGAGCCTATCTTCACGTTCTCAGAACCGCGGGTTTTGACCAGTTCACAGCGTCTATGGAGCGGCTAGCCGCCGGGGAGATCAATGATGATGAACGTTCGGCAGACCTGCTCTCCGCTGCCGATCAATGGGAACTGATCGTCCAGAGCCTCGCCGTGATGGTCACTCTGAAGGATGATGGCAATCCGAAAGAACAGCGTGTTTGGTGGCAGAACTATGATATCAGCATGCCAGTTCGTTCGAGTACCTTTGCCCAGATCAGTGATGCCAGTCTTCTACCGTTCATGTTGCGCGAGACGTCCAAGACAACAGCTTGGGGCAAGGCGGAGGTTGACCTGTGTCAGGCACTGGCAGAACAGGTGCGCCAGATACCTGGCATCATCCTCGCAGGCAGATCAAACAACCAGTACACAGAACCAGCCCGTAGTGATGGCCTAGATCTCATACGACCTCAACTGGTTGAGATCAATCGGATCATACGGGATTATCGCCCCACTGCACTAATGCCGCGCTAGCAATCTCTGCTAGTCGCGCGACCGAGGCCGTTATACAGCAGGTCCTATGGTCAGGCTCGACATTTTTGATGATTCTGTGAGGACCTGGGACGAGCTAAGGGGGTACACAAAAAAGCAGGACTACCCGAGGGAATATCGGATAGTCCTGCTGACCGTTTATCTGATATATGTCACTGTTCCCTCGCGTCGTGGAGCGCGCTCACCCAACGGTTGGTCGGCATAGCCGATCGACAGCGCGAAGAGGGGCTCGTAGCCCTCGGGGATCTTCAGATCCTGGAGCAGATGGGCACCATCAGGTGTGCCCATCGCCACCTTAAAGGATGCCAGGTAGCAGCTACCCAAGCCCAGAGAGTGAGCTGCGATCGCCATGTTCTCCACGGCATTGGCACAGTCGGCTACGGCCATGCCTGCCTTCTTCTCACCGGAGACGATGATCGCCACCGGTGCACCCCGGAAACTGTCGAAGCCGGGCTCTTCGGCTGCCCGTCGCATCCGTTCATTGGGCGAGTTGAGCAGGACCTGCTTGTTCTCTGCCGAGATCATGTCCAGGACCTTCCTATCGGTGATCACGGTGAAATGCCAGGGCTGTAGGCCCATTCCGGTCGCAGCGTACAGGCCGCACTCCACGATCAGCGCTAGGTCTTCATCCTTGACCGGGGTGGCTGCGTAACTGCGTACAGATCGTCTCCCCAGGATGTTCTTGATGGTCTCATTCATCGCCAAGACACCGCCTTTTCTCGTTCTTTGCCTGTCAGTCTATACCCGCACTATCGCAGGTCGCTTGCTTCATACGTTCGCCACCGGGGACAGAGTCTCCTCTCGTCGGAGGAGCCACCCAGATCGGGAAACAACTGAGTACCTGGCACTCAGTTGTTTCCCAGCGATGGGCTGGACATAACAGCCTCCACTCTTCATCGCAAGCGGACGAACCAGCACCACAGCCCCGGCATCGACGGGTTGGCTTCAGAGAGTGTGGGATCATAGCGGGCATGATTGAAGGCCGTATTGGCGAGCTGTTCTTCCGTAAGAGCCTATAGCCTCGCAGTTGAAGTGACAGGCTCGACATTCGAGATAATGATGAAGAATCCGCGCTCTTGGGAACAACTTCCTATTTTTCTCGTCATATGTATGTAACTCCATTCACTACGCCGTGAACCGCAGCCACCGCCTGAGATCCTGGTTCGTTCGGCATCTTGGTTGTACCGGTTGGCCTAGAATGGAGAGGAAACGGGGAATGACCTGCATCCACGCTATCACCGATAACAAGGTTGAACGGAGGAGCGCCATGGACACGGCAAAATGGGTCACCGACACGGCCCTACCCATCCTCAAAAGACGGTCGGTCTGGATCCCCATTGTGGCTTTTGTAGTCGTGACTGCTCTGGTTTGGTCGATGTATGCCTACATGAATAGCCTTGATATCGGTGGGGCTTTCAGCTGCCACCCACAGTCTGCAATCAACACCTACATTGGCTCAACTAAACTCTTGGGACCCAAGTCAATATGGTGGCGCTTCCTAACGATCACGGGCGTTGAATACGACAACTCGTACTATAAGCGCACCGATGCATGGGTCGTGCCTCCCGGGGTTGCAGGAGGCGAGGGCATTTACTCCGAGGAATTTGCCGTAGACTACTTGAAGGGAATAGAGCTATTGCCAGCAGTTGGCCATCGGATGCAGTCTCCCGAGGCCGTTGTCCTAATCAAGATAGAACGATACCGGCCATGCACCGAAAACCTGGACAATACCGAGATCCCACTAGGCATGGGTATTCGCGTCAGGCTTCTGTGGATTGACCGCACGATCCTCCAACATAGGCGATGGACCTACAACAATATTGGAGCCCAGTGAGATGAAAGCAGGAGAGCGAAGGTGGGCGAGGGCGTTTGATCGCCATGCTACTGCTTGACAATATCTGCTGTCGCTGTGCAAGAAGGTCGGAACCCCATGAATATGGAACTCGTCTGATGATTGGGGCAGCTGGCTGGCGTGCGCAAGTCTTTAGCGACCAATAGCTATGATTAAGTTCACACTCTACCCATATTGATAAGGGGGGTGG
>CAZINL010000245.1:0-3318 GCA_964540595.1 uncultured Clostridia bacterium | reverse complement strand
TAATCAATTCTGGTACCAAGGCTGAGAGCGATCTCGCTAGCGATATCGCGCCATTGATTGATGAGCAGCAACCTGTGGATGATCTGATTGCACCCGCTGCGGGTGATGGGGTCATCCGCGTCGGGGTGATTGATTCGGGCATTTCGGCTACGGCTGGCCTCAATGTCGTGGCCGGGCGCAATTACCTTACAGACGAGAGCTTCTCCGTCGATCATACGGGACACGGCACTGCCCTTGCATCAATCATTGCGGCGGCTTCCCCTGAGGCAGAGCTGGTCTCGCTCAAGATAGCAGCCACAGGCGCCCTCACGACAGCAGAGGTTGCGGCGGCGGCGATCTGCGGCGCTGTGGATGAATTCGACTGTGACATTCTGCTCATGGCTTTCGGTCAGTCCGACACCTTAGCGCTCAGGCAAGCGGTGGAGTACGCGGCCAGGCGAGGGGTCGTGCTGATCGCGGCGGTAGGCAACGAGGGGCAGACATACAAGAGAAACAAGGTCTATTATCCGGCTGGCTATGACCAGGTGATCGGAATCGGTGCGACAGACGTGCACGGCGAGGTGGCGCCTTTCTCGCAGCGGGCGGGCGTATCGTTCGTCAGCTGTGGCGAGCGATTGCAGGCTCTGACCGTGGACGGGCAGGCACTGACGGTGACGGGGACCTCGTTCTCAGCAGCAGCGGTTGCTGGACTGGCTGCGCAGCTTCAGATGGAGAACGCCGCTCAATTCCGCGCCTACCTGCAGAGTATAGCCGAAGATAAGGGGCCCAAGGGCTATGACCACGGTTATGGATTTGGGTCAATCTATCCAATGATTGGGGGAGAGCAATCATGCCTAGGAGAGTGACTAGACTGATTAAGCTGGTGCTGGCTATGGCCACTACCATGATTTTGATCTTCGGTGGTTCCACCACAGCTTTAGCGGTCACCTATAGCACGAATCTGCTGACAACTACCGACAAGACAACCGGTAGCGGCAAAGATCTGTCGTATTCGCAGACCATCACCCTCAGTTCAGCCGATATCACCCGGGCTGACAAGGGGGATCTGTCCTATGTAGCCAAAGTCCATATCGGGGCAAATGGCAGTCGAACGGTGACACGCCAATTGATTGTGCAATGCAAAAATGCATCCGGAACGGTACTGGCGGAATATGAGAAAAGCGGTACGACGTACTGGGTTGCTCACGCGAGCTATGACTACGACAGCGGAAAAACAATAGTCCCCAAAGGCACGACCCAAATCACGTATGAAGCGTCTGTGCACATCGGTACCTCTGGAAGTCTCGAACTAGAGCGGATGTCCTTGGCGATCTACGACGATCAGAAGCCAGCCTACGCCACGGCCTCGCTCCTTGCTATCAATGGTCATACAATCCCTGCCGGAGGATCAGTTGCTGGGACATACCCCGCCGGTACCACACTCCGCTACGCCGTGAGGTTCGACGAACCGGTGACCGTTACGAGCGCTGGTACGTTCAATGTGTCCTTGAGCGGCACGACATCTGCTGCCACCTACAAAGGGCAGAGTGCTGACAAGATGACGCTTTATTATGACTATGTCATCCCCACATCAGGTGTCGTCAGTGACAATGCCTCCGTAAAGATGAGCTCGATCGCAGGCCTCGCCGTGCAGGATGATGCTGGTAATGCTACCACAGTTGAGAAGAGCCTCGCAGATGGTTATGGGCTCTACATGGACAACAAACCGCCGGAGGTCAGCCGCTTTGCCACCACTGCCAGCGCCAATGCCTGCTATGCCAGTGGCGATAAGATCACCTTCAATGTCGAGTTCCATGAAGCGATCACTGTTACCGGTAGTCCGTCTATCTCCCTCTCCAATGGCCGAGCAGCCGTTTACACAGCCGGCAGCGGCAGCCAGACTAACCTGGCGACCTTCATCTATACTGTTGGCAGCGACGACAGCAATACTGACCAGCTAACCATTACCGGTGTGAACTTTGCCGGTATCGTGGACAAGGTCAACCAGTCGCCCCGCTACAATACTCATGCCTACGACAGTTTCTTGAACAACTATCACTTACAGATCGACACAATCGCGCCCAGTGTCACCATGAGCGATCCCGGTACTGGCTGGCATGACCGAGACTACATCGTGCCCCTCACGGCTACGGATGTCTCCAGCTCCCTAAGCGGCAGCGGGGTTGACGAGCTGTACTCGGCATGGACGACAGACACCGGCAGCAACCCTCCTGCCTTCCCGGTCAATCCCAATGTCGGCAGTAGCAACACTGTGGCCGCCCCAGCCGAAAGTGGGACGTACTACCTCTGGGTGAAAGTGGTCGATCGGGCGGGGAACGCCAGGGCGACCAAAGCGCCTTACACCTACAAGTACGACCTAACACCACCGACAGTGGTGATCACACCGCAGACAATCACCGGCTACCCAGGACTAGTCGACGTTGCCGTGGCAGTGAGCGATAGTAATGCCGGCGTGGCCAGCCAAACGTATGCTTGGAAAGATGCAGAGGCCGCGACTGTGGTCAGCGGCGATCTGTCAGACGGTATTACCTATCCCAGCGCTGACGGTGAGTACAGTCTGACAGTGACGGCGAAGGATCATGTGGGCAATCAGACTGTGATCACCGCGGAGCACCTGTGCATCGACAGAACTCCGCCGACGGTTACCTTTACACCGGACGATGGGGATGAGCACAAGCAAGCGTATGCGGTAATTATCACCTTAGCCGACGTGAAATCTGGCGTAGCCAGCTACGCCTATCAGTGGACGACCTCCCCGGTACCGGTCGCAGCCGATACCGGCTGGATTGCCACCAAAGAGACTGAATTCGCTACACCCAAGGGAGCATCAGGCAGCTACTACCTGCAGATTCGATCAACCGATGGCGCGGGTAACACTGGTTATGCCGTCAGTGGTGTCTTCAATCTGGACAATTCTGCGCCGACGATCACCATCTCTCCTGATGGCAATCGTGGCACTGTCGGGAGCAGCGACTACGAAATCGGTGTCACCGTAGAGGACCAAGTCACCCCTACTGCCGACCTGAGGGTGCAGTACGCGTTCAGCACTGCCGAATCGTCCGAGGGTCTAGCCTGGCAGCCGCTAACCAGTAGCACCGTGACTCTCTCCAAGCTGAGTGCCACCACCTATCTATACATCCGAGCGACGGATTTGCTTGGCAACACCGCCGAGTTCAAATCTGCGCCCTTTATCGCCGATATAGCGGCCCCGACAGGGAGCATCGCCAATAGCAGCGGGCAGTATCTCAACTCCTCACCGATCAACCTCGTCTTCACAGCGTCGGATGATTACACAGTCGAGCCAGATCTGGAGATGCA
>CAZINL010000244.1:2689-3320 GCA_964540595.1 uncultured Clostridia bacterium | reverse complement strand
GCGGTGCGCAGCAGCAATAAAGGCCTACCCGCCAGCGGCGGGTAGGCCTTCTGCCATTTGGTCCTAGCGCATCATTACCTCAGGATCAAGCCCTCGCGGATCGTCCTGCCGCAGGCGTAGAGAACAAAACCATAACCAACCAAGATGAAATAGGCAACCGGACTGCCAGACAGCAGTCCTCTACCAATGTGCTCGAACTCACTCGTCCTGAAATCCCTACCGATACAGTACCCAAAGCTTACGACCGGGACCGCGATCGAGCAGACAAGGGCCACCAGCCCCCGTATTAGTCGCCCGCGGCTCTTGCGGATACTGCTGATGATCATTGCGATGCTCAGACCAATGGCCAGCAGGTTGGCCAGCCAGTATAGGACCCAATACCAAGGCATACAGATCACTCCTCCATCATTTCCCGAAACTTCTTGCTGAGAGCTTTTCATTGTAGTCCTTGCTGTCAAGCACACCTTCTAGGGCTTTGGCTAGATCGTCGTTGACTAGGCTAGCGTCAACCTGTATGGAGTAACCCTGTTTCGTGTCGGGCTTCAGCAGCTCCACGATATAGGCGCGGACCGTAAAGCCCTCACGTTTCAGCCGGGCATCGGCTTGCTGCAGCTTGGCGGCCGCATCGGCA
>CAZINL010000244.1:0-2679 GCA_964540595.1 uncultured Clostridia bacterium | reverse complement strand
AAGGGTGGGATTCTGGACCTGGAAGTCAATGTAAATGGTTGCAGGGAGCGGTAAGTCGCGGCTGAAGGGAGTATCCAGCGGCAGCTTAGGCAGCTCCTTGCGCTCGCCGAAGAGATCGGCGAAGCAGCGCCCTACGATCTGATCGCCGAACAGATCCTTAAGAAGTGGCGCGATCTCATTGGTCATCTCTCGTCCAAGGCGATCGACCGTATTGAAGCCCTCTAGAACAAAGCTTTGATAGTCATCGACAATCTTGCCACTGCGCCAGCGCATGACCCGAAAGGTGGTATCAGGAGAGGTGGGCGAGCTAGCGCGTAGCGAGTAGTCGTTCGTCTTGAAGTTGTAGGTGGCTTTGGAGAGGGTTAGGTTTGTCTCCGGATACTTCTCCCTCACGTAGCGGGTCATCTGGCGGCCAGCAAGATACGCTGAGATCGGGTTGCCGACGAAGGCATTGGCGACGAATGCGATTAGCCCGATCAGGGCTAGCGCCACCGTCGCTGCTGCGATGCGGGCGATGATCGGCTTCTTGTTCTCAACCATGGTAATACCTCCTCGCATGGTGGTGTGTGGCACTGGTGCTAGACTATTTGACAGCCTCCTTGCTCCCGCCAAGAGCATAGTGCAGCAGCCAGGCAATGCACCAGCCGATCAGCACCAGGATCGCATAGATAACCGAGTAGAAGATCCAGCCGGTTAAGACCACGCGCAGCGTGTTCAATCTGAGGCCGCCTTCGATCACGCCATAGATGGTGTTGCTAATCAGCGAAAGCGCGAAGACCAACGCCACCACGATGTGAAAACGCATGCGGAATACCAAGTAGGACAAAGCCCCCACGATGGGCATCAGCAAGAAGTTGTAGAAGACGTTGCTGCTAAAGGTCATGGAGACGCCGAGCACCGCGCCGCCGATCAGGGCTAGCGCCTGCCACCTAAGTACAGTGCCGCGGAGCTTGCTCAATAGTCGCTGTTCGTTAGGAGACGGGAGTTTGGGCGCGACGACATCCGCAGCTTCGCCGTATTCGGCCCGACAGGATGGGCACTCAGTGATATGTTCTCGCACCAAGCGGCAACTCTCGGCGCTGCCCACTCCATCCCGGCAGAGTGGGATCAGATCCATGACCACTTCGCACGGTAGGTTCATACCGCTCCCTCCTTTCCCAATAGATCTTTCAGCTTCTTCATCGCTCGGTGGTAAATGACGCGGGCCGAGCCCTCGGAGATAGCGATGGTAGCCGCCGCTTCAGCAAAACTGTAACCGTGGCTGCGCATCACGACCACCTGGCGCGCTCGCTGGTCAAGGGACTGCAGTGCGGCACTGATGCGGTCTTTCAGCTCACGATCCAGGATCTCGAGCTCCAGATCGAAGGCAGCAGCTGGCTCGGGTAGGTCATCTAGGGATTGTATGCTGGTCTTCTGCTTGCGCAGGTCATCCACATAGCTACGGCGCGCGATAGCGAAGAGCCAGGTCTTAACGCTCGACTTACCTTCGAAGCGTAGGATGCTGGTCACGGCACGCAGGAAGGTTTCCTGCAAGAGGTCCTCAGCACGGTGAGGATCCTTGGTTAGCCAGCAGAGATAGGCAAATAGCTCCTGACCATATTGCTGGTAGAGTTCCGTCACAGTGTCCAAGCTTCCTCACGTCCTCATACACTTAGTCGTAAGTCGAAGCGGTTTCGTTACACGTCCGGGCAAAAATGTTTCGTCTTAGTTGCGTGAGGGTCCTGGTTGACACAATCATAGCCCTTTGGTGCCAACAAGGAAAGCCCACCCGGTCGGGTGGGCTCAGTCGTGTTATCAGTCATTCTATCTACTGGGTGAAATGTTGGACGACGTTTTTCGTCCCACTGTAGGCTCCCACAGGGGTTAGTCCCCAGTAGAGACCGGTCAGAAGGGCCTGTGTCATCTCCATACCCATTGAGCCGCGCAGCATAATCGCTAAGAACATGCCAACCACTAAGGATGCCAATGGCACCAACTTACTGGGTAGGCCCGCCGCCTTCAGGACACTCATCAGCCCCATGATCACACCAGGGATACCGATCCCAAATACCACATCAGGCATTTGCATGTATCGTCACCTCCCCGAAAACTTTGACACTAAATGGTATGTCAAGCTCGAGGAATGTAGACTAGTTGTATTACTCGCGTCTAGCCTGGGGACCTGCCTCTCCGATTTCAAACATAGCGGCCACCTGTCTCGGGACTTGGGGTTTTAGCTTCTCCAGCTGCGTTTTCTCAAGCGCCATGTTGCCCGTGTCGTTGGTTTCTCGATAGAAACAGTAGGCGTAGTAGTGTCCCAGGTAGGCGGTACGTGGGTCCCTGTCATTGGCAAGAACGGCGATGTCGTTAGGCTTGATGTTCGCATAGCCACCGTCGATAATAGCGCTTTGGTTGATGTTCCAGATCGCACTCTCCACCGCCCGAGTCTCATCCCGATGCATTCTCAGCCATCTGCCACCATCGGAATAGAAGACCCCACTTTTGGAAGGGATAAGGCAAGCGATCCCCATGGCCAGCGGCATAGCGCCAAGTAGCCATAAGAAGACGTTGTCGGTCCCGATCCCAAACGGCAGCCAGATGGCTCCAAACAACAGCGAAGCAAGGGGGCCGGCCAAAAGCACGCGGCCGAACTTGCGGAAGTTCTCGCTGTCATCACCCCGAGGAACTGTTGCCCCAACT
>CAZINL010000243.1:0-3353 GCA_964540595.1 uncultured Clostridia bacterium | reverse complement strand
GCGCTTGGCGGGGAGGTAGAAGCCCAAAGGCTGTGGCACTTCGGGAAGGGTATAGCCGAGTTCTGCCAGACGTTGTTCGATCTTCATAGTCGAGGCCTCCTCTTGTGTTTGAGATGCTTGGCTATTTCGCCATCGAGTGGAGTTTGTCCTCTTGTGGCACGAGGAAGCGATTCACATATCGTGATGAACAGTCAGGGGTCTTGTTACCTGACCCCGAACGAAGGCTCGAAACGGAGGTTTCACATGGCCCAGATTATTATCGACGGTCAGGAGCTGACCGTGACCACCCCCATAACCCTGGCCGCGCTGATCGAGCAGACCCATCCCTGCCCCCCTCGCCCTATTCTCGCTGCCAAGGTCAACAACGAACTTCACGACCTAACGCGCGAGGTTCAGGACGGGGACCGGATCGAACTTCTGGATGTTGGGACCGAGGAGGGCAACCGCATCTATCGCCGCAGCCTGACCTTCGTCCTGATCCGGGCGGTTAAAGAGCTCTTTCCGGACAGCGACGTTACCATTGAGCATTCATTGAGCAAGGGGCTCTACTGCGAGCTGCAGATCGGGCGCCCGGTCGAGCCGCAAGATATCGACCGAGTTCGTGATCGGATGCGTCAGATTATTAAGGACGATCAGCCCTTTAACAAGCATGTCCTGCCCAGGGACGAGGCGATTGCTCTTTTCCACCGCCAAGGGCAGGAAGATAAGGTGCAACTGCTCGCCTTCCGACCATCGCCCATCATCCATGTCTACCAGCTCGGCTGGCTCTACGACTATTTCAATAGCTACATGGTGCCCAGTACCGGTTACTTGAGCCAGTTTGACCTGATTCCGGAGCCGCCCGGCTGCCTGCTGCGCTTTCCCACCAAGGAGACGCCTGACGCCATCCCAGAGCATGTACCTAGCCCCAAACTCTTCGCCATTTTTCGCGAGTCTGAGCGGTGGGCAGATATCCTCGATGTCGGCGATGTCCCGGCGCTGAATACTCTGCTCCAGAATGGCCATGGTCAGGAACTGATCCAAGTGGCGGAGGCTCTGCACGAGAAGAAGATCGCTCAGATCGCCGACGAGATCGCTCAGCGTCAAGCCCGGATCGTCTTGATCGCAGGACCGAGCTCCTCGGGCAAGACTACCTTTGCCCAGCGGCTGCGTATCCAGCTGCGGGTCAACTGTCTGAGGCCAGTGACCATCGGCCTAGACGATTACTTTGTCGACCGCGAGCATACGCCACGTGATGAAAACGGCAAATGGGATTTTGAAGCGCTGGAGGCCATCGATATCGCCCTTTTCAACCAGCACTTGCAGCAACTGCTCGCAGGGGAAGAGGTGCAGATCCCGACCTTCAACTTCTTCACTGGCAAGCGCGAAACCACCGGTCATGCGCTTAAGATTGATCCCGACCAGCCGATCCTGATCGAAGGGATTCACGGCCTCAATGAGCGGCTGTCAGCCGCGATCCCGAAGGATCAGAAGTTCAAGATCTATGTCAGCGCTCTTACCCAGCTAAACCTGGACCATCACAATCGCGTCCCCACCACCGATGCGCGTATCCTCAGGCGGATCGTGCGTGACAACCAGTTCCGCGGACACAGCGCACTTACTACCCTGGAACGATGGCCATCCGTGCGCCGTGGCGAAGAGACCAATATCTTCCCCTTTCAAGAAGAGGCCGATGCGATGTTCAACTCGCACTTGGTCTACGAACTAGCGGTGCTCAAGGGCTGCGCTGAGCCATTGCTGGCCGCGATCGGGCCCGAACACTCCGAATACGCCGAGGCCCGCCGCCTGCACAAGTTCCTCAGCTACTTCCTGCCGCTTGAACCGGATTCCATCCCGACCAATTCCATCATTCGCGAGTTCATTGGGGGAAGTGTGTTTCACTAAATCAAGCCAGCGAGGGCTCCTGCCCTCGCTGTTTCTTTTCTGGAACAATGCAGGAGAAATCACCCACCACAGCCAATATAAACGTAAATTTAGATATGCGAAAGAAATCGAGGTGAGGTTTTTGGTCGACACTCGTCCACAACCCCTTGCTGATCCAGATGCCATCACACCTTCCGAGATGCGGGGCAAGATCTTTGCCATGGTCTGGCCCGTGACCATCGAGAGCGTGCTGCAGATGATGGTCGGGATCGTCTCCTCGGCCATGTTGGGGCAGGTTGGCTCTCTGGCTGTTGGCGCCGTGGGCTTAAGCCGCCGCATCACCATGTTGATCTGGGGCGTCTTTGCCGCCATCGGTACCGGGTCGACCGTCATGGTGGCCCGTTCGGTGGGGGCCCGTGACCGTGAGGCGGCCGGGCGCTATGCCAAGCAGGCCTTCGTACTAACCATGGCTCTAGTCTGGAGCTTGTTCCTCATCTTACTCATCTTCCCCCGCCAGTTGATTGCTGGACTCTATCACACCCAAGGCGAGTTGCTGGAAGCCGGTGCCCAGTACCTGCGCATTACCGCTTGGGGTGTGCCGCTGATGTCCGTCATGCAGGTGACCAGCGCCCTGATGCGCGGTGCCGGCAATACCCGCGTTCCCATGGTCGTCGCCATGGTGATCAACCTGGTCAATGTGGTCTTAAGCTATGGACTTATCTTCGGTAATCTTGGTCTGCCAGCTCTCGGGATCGTCGGTGCCGGTTGGGCATCCAACATCGCCCAAGGGGTCGGCGCTGTCTTAGCGCTCTACATTATCTTCTTCCGCCAACAAGACCTTGACATGTCGCTCAAGGGCTTCCGCGTCATCTGGGCCGATGTCAAGGCGGTTCTCTCCATCGGCGTTCCCACCGCCGTAGAGAATATGCTGATGCAGTTCGGTCAGATCCTGCTGACCAGCTTGGTGGTCAGCTTTGGCACCATTGCCCTGGCCGCTCACCAACAGGGGCTGACGGCTGAGTCGCTCTCTTACATGCCAGCGATGGGCTTCGGTGTCGCCTCGACCGCCTTCGTCGGTCAGAGTATGGGCGCTGGCTCGGTCAAGCTGGCCGAACGCTACGTGCGCGAGCTAGCCAAGTGGAGCCTAATCCTGACCGCCTTTACCGCGTCGTTCCTGGTCTTCACCCCGAAGCTGGTCTTCGGACTGCTAAGTAACGAGGTAGAGGTGATCAACCTCGGCGCCTACTATCTGATCATGATGGGGATCGCCCAGATCCCCCAGCAGCTCACCGGTGTCCTCAATGGCGCCCTGCGCGGCTCTGGCGACTCAAAGGCACCGATGGTCAACGGCGCCATCGGTCTCTGGGGCATTCGCCTCCCACTGTCGTACTTCCTGGCCCGCAACATGGGCATGGGGATCATCGGCGTCTGGCTTATCGCGGCGCTGGCGTTCCATCGCGGCGATGATCTCGGCATCGATGCCCAGGCCG
>CAZINL010000242.1:226-3364 GCA_964540595.1 uncultured Clostridia bacterium | reverse complement strand
TTCACTAAGCCGGTCAGGCTGCCGATGGAATAAGCAGAACGAAAGGAGTAGTCCCATGTCCAAACGTACCTTGATCCGCGGCAAGTTTGTCATTGGTCACGACGGACGTGATCACGTCGTCTACCGTGATGGCGTGGTGGTCTATGAAGGTGACAGCATTCTCTACGTAGGTCACGATTTCGCAGGCCATGTCGATGAAGAATGGGATACCGGCCTCTCCATCATCAGCCCTGGCTTCATCGACCTTGATGCTGATGTCGACACCGACCATGCCTTGATCGATGTCGCCTTCCCAAGGAACAAACAAGATGCCTTCCAGATGAGCACTCGCTTTCGTACCGCCGATCCGTTTAGCCAAGAGGATTTTCGCGTGCGTCAGCGTTACTCCATCGTCCAGCTGATCATGAACGGCATTACCACCGCCATGCCCATCGCCGGCGAGCTCTTCCGTGGCTGGTGTCAGACCTACGACGAATTCGAAGAGATGGCGCGCAATGCAGCTGACCTGGGACTGCGCATGTATCTAGGCCCCAGCTACCGGGCCGCTGCTTGGCGAGGCACCTTCTGGGATATGGAGCGCGGGGAGCAGAGCCTGCAGGATGCGTTCCGCTTCCATACCAAGCACGATGGCTCACATGGCGGCCTGATCCGTGGTTTCTTGAACCCCTGCCAGGTGGTCTTCCTGACGGAGGACTTCCTGCTACGGACTACGCGCTTCAGTGCGGAGACAGGCGCCCCTATTCGCCTGCACGCCTGTGAGAGCCCGCGCGAGTGGGAGTATCTTCTGCCTCTCCACGGGAAGACCAGCGTTGAGTATTTTGACAGCATCGGCCTGCTCAGCTCTCGGCTACTGATCCCTCATGCCATCGCAGTGAAGGATAGTGAACTGCCTGTCTTAGCGGAGCGCGGTGTCTCGATCGTGCACACCCCCTTTGCCGAAGCCAATGTCGGTTGGGCGCTGCACTCCTTTGGCAAATATCAGGCTGCAGGCGTCAATATCACCATGGGTACCGACGCCCAACCCGATGACATGATCCGCAATCTGCGTTTCGCTTGGGACCTAGCCCGCCTGTTTGAGACCAAGCAGATCTACAACCGCTATGGCGAGGATAACCAAGTGATCAACCACTATCGCTCCGAACCGCAATACCCCCGCACCACGGCGGCTGACTTCTTCCGTGCGGCTACCACCAATGGGGCCAAGGCGCTTGGGCGTGACGATCTCGGCAAGCTGTCTGCGGGAGCTAAGGCCGATATCGTGGTCATCGATCTCGACGATCTTCGTGTCGGACCGTATGATGACCCCATCCGCACCCTGATCATGAGCTGCACTGGACACAACGTGCGCCATACCATCATCAATGGGCGCACGGTGATGAAGGATCGTATGATCCCCAGCCTCGATGAAGCGAAGCTTAAGCGGGAAGCACAACAGGTGTATGAGAAATTCGTTAGTCTCTACGGCGAGTTTGATGCTTTCCACCGTCCGACCGATACCTTCTTCCCGCCTTCTTTCCCAGAGATCAAGAAGCAGTAATAAAGACGTTCCCAGCCCGATCATGGGCTGGGAACGTCTTCATTATCACGCTATTGTTTCGCTAAGAGGCGCCAAATGGCCAGGCCTACCTGTAGTTCCAACGACTCATCGTGGCGATCGAGATCGATCTCGGTTATCTCGCGGATGCGTCTGAGACGGTAGAGCAGCGTCTTATAGTGAATGAACAGTGCTTGAGCTGCGGCTCGCCCGTTGCCCTGATGCCTCAAAAAGACCTCCAAGGTCTCTGTTAAGGATGTATGGTGATGGTGGTCATAATCCAGCAGCCGCCTTAGTGAATCGGGTATATACTGGCGCAACTGCTCAGAATCACCCAAGCCGCATAAAAGGCGGTAGATACCCAGCTCGCCCATGACCGCTACACCCTCGCTACCATGGAGCATCTCAGCAATCGTGAGCGCATCTAGGGCCCCTTTCATCGCCCGCCCCACCTCATGCAGTCCGTGAACCAGCTCGCTAACCCCAGCGGCTGCCTTGATCTCCGGCAGTTCACGGCGCAGCGCGGCTTGCAGCTGCTGTACGAAATCCTTGATGCGCCGCAGCTCCAGACGTTCCTCGAGCCGTCGCTGCCAGAGAACGACGATCTGATCGGGGCCCACTCGGCTTAAGGCTGCCTCGTTGCTGCGGGTCAGTACCGCATGAAGTAGTCGTTGCAGGCGGGACAGGTAGTGAGCGAGATGGCCATGCTGATCGGTCGGCCCATCTTGTCGTAGATAGTGCTCCCAGGCGGCCAAGCGCATGGTAATGACGTAATAGTCGCCCGTGGGTGATAGCCCGCTCTGGCTAACCTTCTTCAGGAGGCCATGATCTGAGGTCGCGTGACCCCTGATGATCTCGTCGAGCAGGTCCGCTTCGAAACGCTGTACCGCTTCTTGAACGGCCAGTTCCTTGAGCAGCTGCAGGGAGATAATCGTGGCGGCACTTTCCACAGCTATAAGGTCAAGATCGGTCAGTTCTTTGCCCGTTTCAGCCACGACCAAGGCGGCACGGTTCTGCCCCATCAATCGTAAGGGGTGCTGCCGTTGTGGAACCTGAATATGCGTGTGGCGATCTCTGAGGCAGGCTTGCTCGCTGTCCCAGACGAGGTTCTGCTCATCATCAGCTTGAGCCAAGGGGCCCTGCCAACTGTCCACCACCCAGACTGGAGCTCCAATCATCCCCTGCAGTGCTTTGGCGATGACTGCAACACCTGCACTATCCAGACTTAGCTGGGTGAAGATCTCATGGCATTGGCGGTAGTAGGCGCTGAGTTGGTATTGGTGATCGAGCAGCTCGGACATCACCGCTGCTAAGATATCAACAAAACGAAGCTCAGGGCTGATCTGCAGGATCGGGAGCTGGACAGCTTGGGCTTCGGCCGTCACCTCTGGTGCTAGATCGTCGACGAAGCGATGCAGCTTAATAATGAGGGCGGCAGCGCCTTTGCCTGCCAGGGCGCGAACCAACTGCCGCTGACGTGCAATGTCTGTCGCTACGGAGTAGAGGCTGGTCAGGACCAGTTCGCCCCCCTTTAGCCACTGCTCAATATCGGGCGCTTCCATGACAGTGATGCCACTGACAGGGCGCTCTAAGGCCTGATCTTC
>CAZINL010000242.1:0-216 GCA_964540595.1 uncultured Clostridia bacterium | reverse complement strand
TGAGACATCCTATTTCTTTGTGTAGAGGATAGCGGCAACGTACTCAAGATCTTGATCGCTCGTGTTGGTCAGCGAGTGACTCTCGCCATCACGGCAGAGTAGGAAGTCTCCAGGCCCTACCTCGTACAGATCGCCGTTGTCATTGTAGAGGCCACGACCTGTGAGGATATAGTAGGCCTCAAAATCGCCCTCGTGGCAGTGGTAGCCGATGGAGCT
>CAZINL010000241.1:0-3404 GCA_964540595.1 uncultured Clostridia bacterium | reverse complement strand
CCTCCAGAGGTCCGCCATCCGCATCTGCTCACGCTCGTCCATCTCCAGGCGCCGGATCTCTTCTGAACACGACCACCACGCATTGAAGCTAGCTCGAAACTCATCCGCCGTTCCCAGATGCACCGGCCCACCAAACTGGTCAAGAATCGATAGATGCAGTCGTGGATCGAACAGTGCCTGATGCTCATGCTGTCCGTGCAGCTCAACCAGATGTCTGCCAATGGCACGCAAAGTGGTCAACGCCACAGGTCGGCCATTAACGCGGGCACTACTCTTGCCCTGTAACGTAATCTCGCGGGTGATGACCACTTGGTCATCTTCGGGCCAAGGCAGCCCTTGCTCGGCCCACAGACGCTCCGCCTCACCGCCGCCAGGCAACTCAAATAGCCCCAGCACCTGACCCTTGTCATGGCCGCTGCGGATCAGCTCGGTACTCGCTCGCCCGCCCAATAGTAGACCGATGGCGTCGAGGACGATCGATTTGCCAGCCCCGGTCTCACCAGTTAAGACGGATAGGCCGAGGTCGAAACTGATGGTCAGATGATCGATCAGGGCTATGTTGTCAATGATGGCTTCTTTGAGCATGTCCATATCTCCAGCTAGACCATCCAGCGATGGTCTACAAAATGTAAGGAGCTTCGACGCCATGAAATGAAAAAAGCCAGCAGTCGGAAATCGCAGCTGCGGCACAGCATGATCGTGTCGTTCCGACCGTGACTCTTGTCAACCCGCATCAGTCACAACTCATTCTTTCGGAACCCGCATGGCAATGATGCGGCAGAGCCGCAGTAATCAAGGATGCAGATCGCCACTCACGTGTGCGACTGCGGAATCAGATCATCAGGGGTACATGGGCTTTCCATAATGAAGTCATGTAAGTTCCTGACCTATTCCATCAGGCTATAGATCCGTTCGCAATAGGGTACCACGTCCTCTGGGGTGCGAAGGATGATCAGGATGGTATCGTCCCCTGCCACGGTCCCCATGACCTCACCCCAGCCAATGGCGTCCAGCATCGCAGCGACCGCGTGAGCATTGCCCGGCAGTGTCTTGATCACAACCAGATGACCAGCGGAATCCATGGAGACAAAAGAATCCGTCAAGACTCTCTTGACCTTCTCCATAGGCGGCGCGATATGCGTGCCATTTCCAGGCAGCGCATAGCGGTAACGCCCGTCTTCCAGTGCCACCTTCAGCAGGCCGAGTTCCTTGATATCGCGTGAAACGGTAGCCTGCGTGACTGATAATCCGTGTTCCTTTAGCATCTCGACTAAGTCTTCCTGGGTCTCCACTGATCGTGTCTTTATGATCTGACGTATGAGCGCCAAACGCTTCCCTTTCACGTACGGCCACCCCCTCGGAGTATCACATTCTTGCCAATTAGGACAAAATCCTTCAATCAAGCTGCCCCTCTTTCATCTTTTTACGCAGTATTTCGTAAAATGGACGGCGGTTTAGCCTGACCAAACGGGTTACATATGTCGAACGCCGCACTCTCACCGCATCTTCCGGCAGGAGTCTGAACACCTCCTGACCATCAATGGTCATCGCCGCCCCCTGATTGGTGCCGACGACCCGCAGCACCACCTCCTCGTGGGGCGCCAAGACCATCGGCCGAGCGTGCAGCGCGTGGGCACAGATCGGAGTCACGACGATATTGTGTGCCTTAGGACTAATGATCGGCCCGCCAGCACTCAGGGAATAGGCAGTGGAACCTGTGGGTGAAGCGATGATGATCCCGTCGGCGGCATATGTGTCTAAGTAGACCCCATCAATGTGGACCTCGATGAACGCCATTCTAGCGATATCATGCTGGCTGATCACCACATCGTTAAGCGCGATGTGTGGCGTGTCTTCCGGGTGATAGTCACCGATGGCGGCGGACAGCATCAGGCGCTCTTCGACGGTGTACTGACCACCGAGAATCATGCCCATGGCTTCACGCCAGCCACTGACCTCCGCCTGGGTCAGAAACCCCAGGCGCCCAAGATTGACCCCAAAGAGAGGAACACCGAGCGGAGCAAACGACCTGGCAGCGCCCAAGAGTGTACCGTCACCCCCGAGAACCACAGCCATATCTACTCGTCCTGCCCATCCAGCGCGGTCCGAGACGTGGACACCATGAGGCAGCAGTGGCTCAACCATGGGCTCGCACCAGATCTCTACCTCTTGGCTCATGAGCCACTGGGCCATCTCTAAGACCACAGCCTGCCCTTGAGGCTTGCCAAGATTAACGCATAAGCCAATCCGCATGGGGCTTACTCCTCCCGGATGCGCAGAGTTTGGTGGGCGGCTTCCACCACTGATGGAACCAATGTGTTGTCCACTAGCCGCTTATCCGGCGGGGTCATACCCAGTAGTACCAGGTATTCGATATTGCCTTCCGGTCCTGTCACAGGCGAAAAGGTCAGTGCATGAGCAAACAGACCAATGGTCTCCGCATGAGCGATCACCTTCTCGATCACCTGAAGATGAACAGCTTTGTCCCTTACGACACCCCGTTTGCCCACATTCTCGCGCCCTGCCTCAAACTGTGGCTTGATCAAGGCAACCACTTGGCTATCGGGATCAAGAAACTGCTTGAGTGCCGGCAGAATCAGATCAAGGGAGATAAACGACACGTCGATAGTAGCCAGATCCACCGTCCGACCGATCTTTTCGTAGACAATATGGCGGAAGTTGGTCCGTTCGAAGTTCACCACCCGTGGGTCTTGTCGTAACGACCACGCCAGCTGCCCATAGCCAACATCGACGGCGTAGACTTGCTTAGCCCCATTCTTGAGCGCACAATCGCTGAAACCGCCGGTGGAGGCGCCAATATCCAGCACCACTTTGTCGCGCAGGTCCAGGTGGAACTCCGCCAGCGCCTTTTCTAGCTTGAGACCGCCTCGGCTCACATAGGGACACAAACCCTCCTTGATCGCGATCTGACCCTGGGAAGAGACTTGTACTCCTGGCTTGTCTACACGCTGTCCATCCACAAAGACGAGGCCCGCCATGAGAGCGGCGCGGGCCTTCTCGCGCGAAGGGAATAGTCCCTGCTCGACAAGGAGCAGATCAATGCGTTGCTTCTGCTGCAACTCCAAGCGCCTCCTCTCTATGCCGCCTGCGGCATGGACTACAACTCACCTCGAACCAGGTGCGTTGCCTTAGCTACCAGCTCATCGGATGTCAACCCTACGCGCTCCAATAACCGACTGCGAGATCCATGTTCAACAAAGTGATCAGGAAGCCCCATCAAGACCGTCTGCGGGAAGAGGCCGTGCGCGGAGCACAGCTCCACTACAGCACTGCCAAAGCCCCCTGAGACGACATTCTCTTCGATGGTGATCAGCTTGCCGGTACGCCGCACTGCAGTCAAGATCGTCTCCTGATCGAGCGGCTTGACAAAACGCGCGTTAATC
>CAZINL010000240.1:0-3420 GCA_964540595.1 uncultured Clostridia bacterium | reverse complement strand
AGCCGAAGAGCAAACTGATAGCCGGGGTATAAGGCATTTGGCCGATAGCGTTCTTTTCTTTCATGGCAGTGAGATTCCAGTACCATTTAGGTGCGGTTGACGCCTTGTGCGCGTCCCAAGCTTTGGGGCTCACACTGATGATGGCGAGACCGCCAGGCAGCATGAGACCCTTCTGGGATGCCGACACCACAATATCGATGTGCAGATTGTCGGTGGGCAGATCAGTGATTGCCAAAGAGCTGACGGCATCGACGAGCAGCAGTGCCGGATGGCTGAACTCGTCCAACAGGCGACGGACCATGGCGACATCGTTGGTCACGCCAGTGGCAGTTTCGTTGTGAGTTACCAGAACTGCTTTGTAATCTTTATTGGCATCCTTGGCTAGAGCATCGCGGACCAGCTCCTCGCTGATGGCGGCGCCCCAGTCAAGCCCGATCAGATTGACATCACAGCCAAATTTGCGCGCGATGATCCCAAAACGATCAGAGAAAACGCCTAGGCCAAACGCTAGAACCTTGTCACCAGGTGAAAGCGTATTGACGATGGCAGCTTCAAGACCACCGCTGCCGGAGCCCGGGAAGATCAAGATGTCATTGGTGGTCTTAAAGACCTCCTTGAGACCTTGAATATTGCTCTCTAATAGGGTAGCAAAGTCCGCACCACGGTGGTTGATCGCAGGGTGGTTGAGTGCGTTGAGCACCGGTTCGGGGATGTTGGTGGGACCAGGGATCTGCAGATACGGGCGACGATACATAGCGATTACTCCTCTGTCGTTTGATGCTGATCCTGCAACTACTTACTCTAGGGTGAATGAGAGACTCAGCCAAGAGAGGAGCAGCGATAGGATTACACTGTTGCATAGCTAACTATCCACACCGTAATTGACCTACTGGTTTCTCTGCAGCACTCTCCCAGCCGCCTCGCCTGTTTCTCGCCCATCCTGGATTGCGACCCTACCGTTGACCAAGACGGTGCTAATCCCACTTGGCAATCCATCTGGGGCGTGTGGATTAGATGGGGCGTGAACGGTGCTTGGATCAAACAAGACGAGATCAGCGAAATAACCTGGACGCAGTATGCCCCGATTAGCAAGTCCCAAGATCTGAGCCGGAAGAAGGGTCGACTTGGTGACAGCCTCTTCGATCGACAGGATAGGCTTCTGACTTACAAAGCGCTGCAGCAACCGTGGAAACGCACCCGCTATGGCAGGATGTTGATCATCGCTGCCACTGGCTATGGCCAGAGAAGGGTGGCTGACAAACACGGTGAGATCGCGTTCGGCGACTGGTGGTTGCTCGAAATAGGGGACGATGTCACCAGTCACGGCACCGCCAGAGCGGTCGACCAGATTTATGATATCGTAGACAAGTCCCCACTGGGTCGGGTGGCTTAGGTTTACTCTGCTCAGGTGTATTGGCACCTGATATTTCTCAGCCCTGGCTAAAAGCCCAGTCACCGAACTGATCGTGTCTGGATCATCGACAGGCATCTGCCAAAAGAGGCTCGCACCCTGCTCACTAAAGGCGGACCATAGAGATAGATCGTTACGCAAGAGTTGAGCGCCCTGTGAGGATGCTCGGATGAAACTGCCGCTTGCCCCTGACCGCAAAGATGAGCTTAGTCGCTCTGACAATGCCTGAGCCTGGGTGGAGCTCAGCGACGAACCTTGGCTGTCGACAATCTGCCCCGTGAGTGCTTGTTGATCGACCAACCAAGCTAGGTTTGTGCCTGCCAACATGCCGCTCAACGACGCTCCATCGGCACTGGTAACAACCTGCGTAGTAACTCCCATCTGGAGCTTGCGACCGTTAGGTTTCGTCAGCGGCCCAAGATCGATGAACCCCGGTGCAGCGTAGAGCCCCCTGCCATCGATGGTGCGCCGCGCCCATCCACTAATTGAAGGACCGATGGCGGCGATCTTGTCGCCCAGAATACCTATACTGCCATATTGCCGTTCAGCGCCCGATCCATCCACAATAACCACATCGCGGATGATGATGTCATAGCTAAAGACAGCTTGTGCCACGGGGCTGCTACTGACCGATGGTACAGTGAGAGCCTGATAGCCGACTATACCAATAACGAGCAGGACGATCAATGCGCCTGCAAGCCAGTACCTCATATAGTTCCCTCCGCGTCAAGTCAAATGTTAGCGTCTTGCATTACTCTTTCTTTCGGAACTTGCATGACACGTGGAATTGGAGCATTTGGGGATGCGTAAGTTGACCACAATGAAGTCATGCAAGTTCCTGAGATATGGCTTGTATTCGACAGGCTTGGCCGCTTACCTCCACAAAGACCAAAAGGAATGTTACAATGCTTCGTTTATTCACTGCATTCCAGCCGGCCACGGCCTCACCATAGAAGCAAGTGACCCGAAGCCCATGGCTTCGGGTCACTTGC
Organism: uncultured Clostridia bacterium; assembly: GCA_964540595.1. Lineage (GTDB taxonomy): Bacteria > Bacillota > JAAYKD01 > JAAYKD01 > CAYOCI01 > CAYOCI01. The sequence continues at coordinate 1,017 of CAZINL010000240.1, read as the reverse complement.
TTCTATGGTGGTTCCCTACGATCAGGCGAGGGGTGTCTCTAAAATAGCGGTCAGCAGCTGAATGCAGCCTGCCACATCGCCCATGTCCACCATCTCCGAAGGCGTATGGATGTAGCGGCACGGCACGGAGATGACACCGGAAGGCACACCATCTTTGGTAAGGTGGATGGCGCCAGAGTCGGTGCCACCCGCCTCGAGGACCTCCATCTGATACTTGATCCCTTCACGTTTGGCCACATCGACCATCAACTGCTTCACTTTGGGATGACAGATCACTGACGAATCCTTCACCTTGATAGCGGGACCATTGCCCAGTGCTACTTCCATGGTAACAGTGTTAGGCGTGTCACCAGTACGGGTCACATCGATGGCGATGCCATAGTCCGGTGATACACCATAGGCCGCGGTGCGCGCACCCCGAATACCGAGTTCTTCTTGAACAGTGAAGACGAAATAGAGATCGTTGACCGGGTTCTTAATCTGCTTGAGAGACTCGATCAAGATCACACAAGCAATACGATCGTCCATGGACTTCGCAACCATGCGGTTGCCCAGGTCAGTGCATTCGCGATAGGATCCCGCAGTATCACCGATCTGCACCTTGGTCTCTGCCTCGGCGCGATCTTTGGCACCGATATCAATGAACATTTTCGCCAACTCTAGGTCCTTGATGCTGTCCAACTTCTCGCTGCCAAAGACGCCAACGGTCCCATTGGCAAAGACACAACGCTGACCCAAGAGGACTGCAGGCGACAGGCCTCCGAGGTTGGAGAAACGCAGGAAGCCTTTGTCGTCAATATGAGTGACGATGATGCCGATCTCATCCATATGAGCGGCCATCATGACCTTCTTGCCATTGCCCTTCTTATGGGCAATCACGTTGCCCAGAGCGTCAACCTTTACATCATCGGCGTAAGGACGGACCTCTTCTTGGATCAGCCTCGCGATCGTCTCCTCATTGCCTGCTGGGCCGTATGCTTCCACCAATTTCTTAGTCAAGGCCTTTAGGTTCTCCAT
>CAZINL010000239.1:0-3421 GCA_964540595.1 uncultured Clostridia bacterium | reverse complement strand
GCGGACTTAAAATCGGGGTGTCGCCTGTTCGACTCGGGCTTGTGGCACCATGACCAGAGAGGCGGATTGATCTTCTGATCAATCCGCCTCTCTTGTCAATGATGTTTGCCCTAGCGGGCAAATGATGTGTCCTTCGGACATGATGCTGCCTTCGGCAATGATGTGTCCTTCGGACATGTTGGCAGACATCGCATCATCGCGAAGCGACATCATATGGCGCAGCGGCGCCATACATCATGTCGCCGCCGGCGATACATCATTTGATTGCCTCCCAATGTAGGAGCAAAAAGGCTGTTGTAAAACGAACTGAGATCGTGTATTATCTTCATTACGATATGCCACGATAGCTTAACGGATGCATCGATTGTGGCTTTACATGGCGGCGTAGCTCAGTTGGTCAGAGCATGCGGTTCATACCCGCAGTGTCACTAGTTCGAATCTAGTCGCCGCCACCAGGCAAAAAGCGGATTGATCTATTGATCAATCCGCTTTTTGCCAATGATGTTTGCCCTACCGGGCAAGTGATATGTCCTACGGACATGATGCTACCTTCGGCAATGATGTGTCCTTCGGACATTAGGGGCAAACATTACATCATCGCGAAGCGACATCATATGGCGGCTGCGCCGACATACATCATATCGCCGCAGGCGATACATCATTCAATTGCCTATCGGGCAATTGCCGTATCCTTCGGACATGGAGGCAAACATCACGTCTCGCAGTCGCACGCGCAAGCGGCGATCTGCATCCTTAATCTTTGCGGCTATGCCACATCAACGCGAAGCGACGTCATATGGTGCCCCCGTGCCATACATCATCGTTATCTTTGGAGGTCGTTCTCATGAAAGAAAACAAACTTGCGGATATGTCGATGGAATTTGCGATTGAGATCGTCGCCCTTGTGAAGAATCTGAAGGAGCAAAGAGAGTCTGTCATATCCAACCAGATCGGCAGAAGCGGTACTTCCATCGGCGCGAACATCCGCGAAGCCAACTATGCTCAAGGGAAGAAGGACTTTATCTCAAAACTTGAGATTGCATTAAAGGAGTCAAGTGAGACAGGCTATTGGCTTGAGCTCCTGTACAAGACCGGCCATATTGACCAGGCGTGCTATAAGAAGCTTAACGACCTTTGCACATCGATCCGCGTGATGCTCATTCAGGCCTGCAGAACAGCAAAAGATCGGTAGTAGACAAAACACGGGTTGATCAGCGCATCAATCCGTGTTTTGTCTTTTTTCGTTGTTTCGACAGATCGTATCCTACGTCGCGTGATTTGGTGCATACTGGATAATGCACGATTATTGCGTAGGAGGTGGCGCGGTGAACCTTGGCAGCCAGCATTCCTTGACAACCCTTGGTGCGCTTACGGTCATCATACTCGGAACGATCTGGCACTTTGTCTTTGATTTGGCAGGTAGATGGTGGCCACTAGCGTTTGTCTTTCCTGTCAATGAGAGTGTCTGGGAACATCTCAAACTCGCTTTCTGGCCAACGTTGCTATTTGGGGTCGTGGAGTGGTGGTGGCTGCGGGTCGAAGCTACCAATCTCCTGGTCGCCACGGTCCTCAGTGCTCTGATCGGACCACTCCTGATCGTCCTGCTATTTTATGGGTACACTGCTGTCTTGGGGCACCATGTCTTTGTTTTCGACATGCTCACCTTCATCAGCGCAGTAGTCGTAACCCAGTGGCTGAGCTATCGAGTCCTGATGTCGCCGGATGATCTCAGCCGCTACAATGGCTTGGCGACACTGGTCCTGGGATTGGCGCTGATCGCTTTTCTCAGCCTCTCCTTCTCTCCCCCTCGCTGGGATCTCTTCCTCGATCGCCCATCCGGCGGCTATGGCATCCCGCCCAAATAGCAGAGGCCACCACTGGTGGCCTTTCTGCTTTGCACGAAGAAACAACTTGTGACCAGGGGAGCCTATTGTTATAATCTGCAATGCAGACTGGTTCCACCCCAGATGGCGAGACCGCTGTGATCCCTGGGCACGTCTAGAGGTTCGAGGGACGAGGGGCAAGCAAAGGAGACTACATATGACTATCGGCTTAATCGGTGCCATGGAGGTGGAGATCGAGCTCTACCTCAAGGGAATGACGGACGTAGAGGAATCCAAACGGGCGGGGATGTCCTTTTGGCGCGGTAAGTTTCTCGGACGTGACCTTGTTCTCTGCCAGTCGGGTGTGGGCAAGGTCAACGCCGCCATCTGCACCCAGATCCTGATCGACCAATACGGGGTCGGCCAGGTGATCTTTACCGGTGTGGCGGGCGCCCTCGACCCCTCGCTCAATGTCGGCGATGTGGTGATATCGGTCGACTGCTTGCAGCACGATTTCGACGTGACCGCGCTCGGATACCAATGGGGTCAGATCCCGGGAGTGGCGACGACCTTCGCCGCCGATCACGGTCTGATCGAGCTGGCGGTCAAGGCCAGTGAGCAGATCACCGAATGCCAGACGGTCAAGGGACGCGTACTCTCTGGCGACCTCTTTGTGGCGGATCGGGACTACGTAAAAAAGCTGCACCGAGAGCTCAAGGGCACCTGTGCCGAGATGGAAGGGGCTGCCGTGGCGCAGGTCTGTGTAATGAACCAGATCCCCTTTGTCGTGATCCGCTCCATGTCGGACAAAGCCGACGGCTCAGCGGACACCAGCTACCGCGAGTTCAAACTCCTCGCCGCCCGGCGGTCGTATGAGATAGTGACGAGGATGATCGGCGCCATGGGCGCCGGGAGTTCACAAGTCCACGAGTCCACAAGTCCACAAGTCTAGTTCTAGCGGGCGTCCATTTACGGGCGCTGGATGGGCACAGTGGAATGCAGCCAGTATTTGCTCAAACGCAAGGAGCGCCAGTTTTGGCGCTCCTTTTTCCGTGAGTTCGATATGATGGTCCCAGCATGTGGACTTGTGGACTTGTGTTCTTGTGGACTCTTTCAACTATCAAGCAAATGCTTGATGGTTGAAAGTATCAAGTTCGGTACCACTTGGCAGCTATAGTCGATCTCCAGTCGCTCCAAACGTTTGTGGGCATCCAGACCGTAGGGGCCGATATTGACCACGGGCAGGTTGAGCCGGCTGATCAGGTCGAAGTCCAGGTAGTGCTTTAGCCCCCAGGCGGGGAAGTTGGCGGTGTAGGCCTCGATAGCGGCAGGATCGTCGCTGACCGACAAGAAGCTCATGTCGGAGATATAGGGATAGAACTTGCGTAGGCGGATCGGCTGCCCGGCGTCGGTCTCTACCTCTGCCAGAGCGCCATTAATCGCATTCAGGAGCCGCTCCTCGGATTGGTTCTGGCCAGTGATCTCGATCCGTGGATAGTAGACGCTGCCATAGTAAACGATGATCGCCGGTTCGCGATTGGTCGACCAGCGCCACATCTCCTCGACCATGGCCGTGCAGAAGTCGCGTAGGTCCACCT
>CAZINL010000238.1:0-3468 GCA_964540595.1 uncultured Clostridia bacterium | reverse complement strand
GGCGGGGCCCCCTTCTCACCGACCGTAACAATGGTCGGCTGCTCCTTAGGGCCTGGTTGAATGACTCGTGGCGCACCCCACAAACCTACGATAATGAGTGCCACGACCAGCAGAAATACCGTTAGCTTCTTTTTCACCGCCGAAATGGTGAGAAACATGGTTCTCGCCTCCCCCACTCTTTTGAAGATAGTATGGACATGCGCATGTGGGTTGCCTACCGGCGACCCGCGGGCCGGCAAACCTCGCAGCTGAGCGGCGAGGCTAAGGACCGGCCCCTACTCTCGCTAGACCAGCCACCTCACAATCCAGCGCATGAAAACCGGTGTCAGATAACCACTGACCAGTACAGAAACCCCCAAGATGGTGGTGTTGATCGCCATGGTCCCGGTGTAGCGAGCGACATTGCGCAGTGTCAGATGCGACTGTCGGCTCTGCGTCCGAAACAACTGCATGGAGAAGGTGACAGCTGTTGTCCCCGCTAACACAATAGCGGGGATGGCGATCAGGTTGCTGGGCAGGATGGCCACCAATGCAATCAACATGCCTCGATAAGCTAGTTCGCGTATAAGAAAGCCGACGGCAAACCCGAGAACGAACCCGCGCAAGAAGACAATGATGACGATCAGTGGGATACCAATCACGGTCAGACCCAAGAACCATATCACCAACATGAGAATGGTGGATTGCCAGAGCTCATCCTGGACCACCACTTGCTCACTCAGATCGGTATTGCTGTTGAGACCATAGACGAGATTATCAAGCATCGTGATTAGCTCTTGCTTCTGCCGCTGGTCTAGAGCATTATTGGCCACCGCGCCAAAGCCCACACCGACCACAAACATCACCGCAACGGTAAAGTAGACAAAGAAGCTAGCGTCCCAAAGTGCAAGCCACGAGTAGCTTCGTCGGGCCAAGGTGATCCCCCCCTATCAGCGGACAGCCATCGCTAGAGACTATTCGTACAGACGAGGGAATATGACATTCGTCTGGAGACAGCGCGGTCATGCCAGTTCCGGAGGTATAACCTGTCCAAGCCTGCCATAGACTGTCATGCACGGCATTATAGTCGCGCTGGCTAGAGGAAAGGGGTGGCGGGTATGGAGATGATGGTAACCAAGCAAGGCTTCTTCTTTCGTGGGACGGTACGCGAACTGCGGCACTATCTCTCGTCATGGCGAGATTCAGAGCTCCTCTTATGTGAGCTCATCCGCCTTAACCTGCACTAGATCGATGCGCAGCACGGCTGCGACGTTGCGAATCGCAATCAAGCCCAAGAAACGCCAGACGCGCAGGCCAACGTTCGGCTTGCGCGTCTGGACCCCCTCTATGGCAGCTGCATCTCTGTGCAAACAGGTGCAGCCTTTTTCTTTATCTAATGGTCTTTACCATCTCCCCAGATGGCCAACAACCCGCTGCTGTCTGCCCTCTGATGTCTGATCCCTTATTTCACCAGCGCTGCTCCACGTTCCAGAGCCTGCTGGTTGACCGGAATCAGGTTGTGACGGCGAGCTGGCAGTACCTTCTTCAGCGACTCAACGATAGAGTCTAGGCTGACCGCTTTTGTCGCCTCGATAAAGGCCCCCAACATGACCATGTTGGCCACCTTGTTGTTGCCAATCTCATCGGCGATCTGGTTAATCGGGATCTGATACTGCGTGATGTCGGTACGAGTGCTGACCTTGTCAATCAACGACGAGTTGATCAGCAGAACACCTCCCGCTCTGACCAGCGGCTCGAACTTCTCGTAGGACTGGATGTTCATAACCACCGCGCAGGTTGGATCGACGACCACCGGGCTGGCAACTTCGTCTTCGGACACCATGACGGTGCAGTTGGCGGTTCCACCACGCATCTCTGGACCGTAGGACGGCAACCAAGTGACATTCTTGTTCTCATGCATCCCAGCATAGGCCAAGAGCTGTCCCATCAACATGACTCCTTGACCGCCAAACCCGGCCATAATCACTTCATGGGTCATATCTTCTTTACCTCCTCCGGAACCTTGAAGTCACCTAGTGGGAAATACGGGATCATCGCGTCGTCAACCCATTTGAGTGCCTCGGCGGGAGTGAGCCCCCAGTTAGTCGGACAGGTAGAGAGCACCTCAATGCAGGCAAAACCGAGGCCTTGCTGCTGAGTTGCGAAGGCCTGCTTAATCGCCTTCTTGGTCTTGTTGATATTCGCGACACTGTTGACGGCGACGCGGCTAATCATCTTGGCGCCATCGAGGGTAGCCAGCATCTCCGACATCCTGATTGGTTTGCCCTGGTTCTGTTCCTGACGGCCATAGGGCGAGGTGGTGGTTTTCTGTCCTACCAGACTGGTCGGGGCCATCTGGCCGCCAGTCATACCATAGATGGCGTTGTTGACGAAGATCACCGTGATCTTCTCACCGCGTGCAGCCGCATGGACGATCTCAGCGGTACCGATTGACGCCAAGTCGCCATCACCTTGGTAGGTGAACACTGTCCGATCGGGAAGAGCACGCTTGACACCCGTAGCCACCGCGGGGGCACGCCCGTGCGATGCTTGGATCATATCACAATTGAAATAGTTGTAGGCAAAGACGGCACAGCCCACGGGCGCGATCCCGATCGTCTGGTCTGTCAAACCTAGCTCATCCAGCGCTTCGGCAACCAAACGATGAATAATGCCGTGAGTGCAGCCGGGGCAGTAGTGCATGACCACATCAGCCAGTGCCTTGGGTCGCTCAAATACTTTGGCCATTACTTCTTCCCTCCCCAGATGGTCCGAATCTGCTCTAAGATGGCCTTTGGATTGGGCACCATGCCACCGGTACGCCCATGGAAATGGACAGGGTGACGGCCGTTCACCGCCAGGCGCACATCCTCTACCATCTGTCCAGCACTCATCTCAACGGCAAGAAACGCCTTAGCCTGGGCAGCAACCTTATCAAACGCTTCTTGGGGGAACGGGAACAGACTGATGGGACGGACCAACCCGACAGGGATCCCCTCACGACGGGCGTTGTCCACCGTCGTCTTGGCGATGCGGGCAGTGGTACCGTAGGCCACTAGGAAGATCTCGGCATCATCGCCCTTATAAATCTCATAGCGGACCTCGTTCTTCTCCATCTCCGCATACTTCGCCTGCAGATGCTGATTGTGCTTCTCACATTCTTCGGCCTGCATGAAGAGCGAGTTGACAATGTTCGGCTGGCGTGTGCCGCCGGTGCCGACGGTAGCCCAGGGTTTGGCTGGCAGTTCGCGCACTCCCTCAGGTATGCTGACCGGTTCCATCATCTGCCCAAGCATGCCATCACCGAGGATCATGACCGGATTGCGGTAGTGATCAGCGATATCAAATGCTTCGATGGTCAGATTGACCATCTCCTGGACTGTGGCCGGTGCCAACACAACCAAACGATAGTCGCCATGGCCGCCACCCTTGACCGCCTGGAAATAGTCTCCTTGAGCCGGCTGAATGGTGCCTAGGCCCGGGCCGCCG
>CAZINL010000237.1:1193-3479 GCA_964540595.1 uncultured Clostridia bacterium | reverse complement strand
TGGTTACCTCCAGCGCCAGCTGTCTGAGGTCTGAGATGTCCCGGAAAACCGCCACTGCCCCGATCACCCGTCCATCGTCGTTGCGTATCGGGACGCGATTGGTAATGATAGTCGCCTCGCCCAAGTGTTGCTGCTGGTTTAGCTCGGGCTCACCCAGTGCCAGCACCATATGCAGTCGTGTATTGGGAATCACGATGGCGGCAGGCTGGCCGATCACATCATCCGGACGCAGACCAGTAATTCGTTCGGCGCCGGGGTTAAATATCCTGACCACTCCATCCTCATCCACTGCAATGATTCCATCATGGATGGAGCTGACGACAGTGCGCCACAAACGACTGGGGAGTTGCTTCATAGGCCACCTCGGCTAGGCTAACGTTTTGCCACAACTCATTCTTTCGGAACTTGCATGACGTAGAAACAGAGCATTATGGATTGCGAAAGTGTACCATAATGAGGTCATGCAAGTTTCGGAGATTAGTATGGCACTGAGCCTCGGAGTTATTTTCGCCATTGTCTGTGCAAATTCCTGCAGACAAAAGCCCGCCATGGCAAAACCATGGCGGGCTTGATCAACAACAGTATTCACTTACTAACTAACTTTTGCTTCCATGCGCAGCTTGTCGCTGACCATAGCAATGAACTCACTGTTGGTCGGCTTGCCCTTTTTCCTATTGACGGTGAACCCAAATAAAGCGTTGATCCGTTCCACATTGCCACGGCTCCAGGCGACCTCGATCGCGTGGCGAATGGCCCGCTCGACACGACTAGCGGTCGTGTTGTACTTCTGGGCGACAACAGGATAAAGAATTTTGGTGACGCTGCCGAGAATATCGGATTGGTGGATGACCATGGTAATCGCATCGCGCAGGTACATATAGCCGCGGATATGCGCCGGAATCCCAATGTCATGCAACACATTGGAGATCAGCAGTTCCAGGTCCATGTTCTTCTTGGGCGCCGGTACACTCATCACTTCATTGGCTGCCAGTTGGCGAATGCGCTGCGCCAGCACATCATAGTTAAAAGGTTTCAGTATGTAGTAGTTTGCTCCCAACTCCATGACGCGCTGGGTCATATGTTCTTGGCCGAAAGCTGTCAGCATGATCACCTTTGGTCTCCGTGGCAATCCGAGCGAGTCTAGCTTTTCCAGCACACCGATTCCATCCAGATAGGGCATGATAATATCAAGCACCACGCAATCTGGCTGATGTTTGGCGATCAAATCCAAAGCGTCATTACCGTTGTGAGCAATCCCAACCACTTCAATATCGGGCTGGTTGGATGTCAAATAGTCTTGAACTTGCTGACAGAATTCCTTCTTGTCGTCAACTAAGATGATCTTGACTGTCACAATGGGCCCTCCTCTGACATCAAAACTTTGACACACTGTCAATTTGATATTATCTGAAAGTGACATTCGACAAATCGATACCATATTCCTCCTACGAAAGCAAAAATCCCTAGAAAGTCGAGCGGAAGATCATCTAGCCAAGTGAAAAGCAGCAGAGGGTCAAACCTCTGCTGCCATATGGTTGCCTGAACACGCTGTTTTTGAAGAATGCCGCTTTCGCGAACCATCCATTCAGCAAACACTCCGTACCCGCGCGTAGGATCATTGACGAACACATGGGTGATTGCCCCTACCAATCGTCCATTTTGGATGATCGGACTGCCCGACATTCCTTGTACAATTCCACCGGTTTGCTCCAAGAGACGTGGGTCTGTAATCCTGACTACCATGCTCTTAGTGGCGGGCGCTGACTGGCCAAAGATCCTCTGGATCTCCACTTGGAAGCGCTCAAGTTTGTTGCCCTCGACTACTGTGATGATCTCCGCGGGTCCTTCTTTCACCTGGCCAACCAGAGCGACCGGGAGCGGATTGGGCTCAAGGGGATTGGTAATCGGTTCATTCAAAGTGCCGTAGATACCAAAGGAATTGTTGCGCTCAATATTACCAATTGCGTCGCCCACATCCTGCCCACGTTTTTCACCGGGAGCTGACTTGCGACCTTTCTCAATGGAGGTTACATTGGCGCGAACGATCTGCCCCTCCCCGACATCAATCGGCTGATTGGTATCTATATCAGTGATAACATGACCCAGAGCGCCGTACGTCTTGCTGTCGGGTTCGTAGAAGGTCAGAGTACCAACGCCTGCGGCGCTGTCACGGATAAAGATACCTAAGCGATAGATTCTGGCCTCAGCGTCCAGCTGAGGTTGGACTGTCACCTCAAGGATCTCATTCTGTCTCCGTAGCCGTAGCGTGACAGGTTTTCCACCGAT
>CAZINL010000237.1:0-1183 GCA_964540595.1 uncultured Clostridia bacterium | reverse complement strand
CACGCCTTTTCGATCATGTCACCCGCTTGATCGATGCCATCAACCACTTCGCTGTTCACCGCCAAAATGACGTCCCCGATAGTAACGCCAGCCTCCCTGGCGGGATAGTGTTGCCGCCCGTCGATTCCCTTGACCATCGTATGACCAATCACGATCATCCCATCGGAACGTAGTGCCACTCCGATAGAGTGGCCTCCGACCACGACCTTCATTTTCGGGACAATATCAACCACCATCTGACGAAAGGGGATGAAACCGAATAGCTTGAAGTCCAATGTGACTCTTCCTAAGCCAAGTGGCTCCATCGCCAGCGGTGAACCCAAGTTAATCCTCATGACGTCGGTACTGAGATTCTGTCCGTTTAGACGAAGTAGATCAGGCTGATTGCTCTTCACTTGAGCAACAAACGGCAGGCGGTAGTTGAGTTGCTGCAACTGACCTTCCGCCAGACGGATCTCTGAGGGGAAAAACACAAAGCTGCGGTACTGAGGCGTGAGACAGAAGAGTACAACTGCGACTGCTAAACATATCCCGACAAACTGGCGATTTCTTGGCTGCATCTTCTCACTCCTGTTCTTACGCCTGTTTTTGCCTTCACCTCCACCCACGGTTAAAGGAAGCCAATTATCTTCCTCAATCTCGACCAATGTCCTGATCTCTTCGCTTTTTTATCATACCCACGCCAAATTGCTTTATCCGACTCGTTTACATAACGTTCCTGTGCAAATGGTGGCGATTTAGGCAGCTCAATTTTTTGGTATACTTTGTTAAACAAACAAGCAGAGCAACAAATGCTCTGCTTGACTTATCGGTCCCTTTATTGTGGGCCTGAGCCCGTGGCAGCTAACGAGGTGCGATAGTCTGCGGCCAGTCGCAAAAGCTCATTAGCGTGTTGCATGGCGAGTTCTGAGTGAGTCCCTCCAGCCAATAGGCGTGCGATCTCAGCGGTGCGCTCCTGGTCGGAAAGGCATTCGACGCTGGTGGTAGTCCGAGTGCCGCTTGCGCGCTTTTCGATCCGGTAGTGCCTACTGCCCATGGCGGCCATCTGCGCCGAGTGTGTTACGACCAGGACTTGGCCCCCGATAGCCAGACTTGCCAGTTTCTCGGCGATGCGTTGGGCAGCGTGACCGCTGACACCCACGTCAATCTCGTCGAATATCAGGCTAGGCGTTCCCTGTGTACG
>CAZINL010000236.1:3340-3612 GCA_964540595.1 uncultured Clostridia bacterium | reverse complement strand
CCGGTCACGACCCAGTGCAAGGAGATGGCCCTTTGCCACAATTCAAAGCCTTCGGGAGTTACTTCCACATAAACATACGGTTTGAAGTCGATATCGTCTTCCCAGTTTTCTGCGTAGTATGGGCCAGCGGCGTAGTGGGCAGGCAGCTCCCGCTCAATACTCGGCAGGCCGGCATAGAACTGGGCATCCTTGACGATCGCATAGGCAGCGATATGGTCCTTGTGGATGCTGTTCTTCCAGTGTGTGATCAGCAGATCGGGCTTATGGCGGCG
>CAZINL010000236.1:0-3330 GCA_964540595.1 uncultured Clostridia bacterium | reverse complement strand
ACTTGACCACGTCATTGACAGGGAGTTCTCCATCGGCATAGTCAAAGACGATCGCCTCACCGCCCAGCACCTCGGCGAAGCCCTTGGCCTCTCTGATCTTCTGCTCGCGATATTGAGCCACGGTCATGTGTGGTGGATTACCTCGCTCACCGCCTGTAAGCGCCACGGTGATGATCTTGCTTCCCTTGAGGCTCTCGGTTGCCAGTACACCGCCAGCAGTAAGCTCGGCGTCGCCGATATGACCACCGATGGCCATGATCGTTCTCTGTTTCTCCACCATCGCTAGTTGAGCTCCTTTCGCATACAAGCCCACTCATGGACCACGACGAAGCCTGCCGACTCGTAGATCTTGCGCGCCACATTGGTCAGACCAGTAAAGAGAGACATAAATGCTGCCCCCTCATCCTTCAGCCCCTGACACAAACAGGAGAAAAGCACCGATCCAGCACCATGTAGGCGGAAATCGCTGTGAATCCCGATGCCAGCAAAGTACCCGCGCCCACTCTCTTGGACATACAGGGGGCCAGTAAAGCCACCGATACGCCCTCGCTGCTCCACCACCAGCACCGGATAGGGCTGCGCGCCATTGACATTGTCCATGATCTTCTGGCGCCAATCCTCATTGCCGAGGTTTGTGAAGAGCTCGTCAAACCCATGGTGCTTAGTCGGGTCATAGTAGGTGACGGTGATCTCTTCCTTCTTCATCGCTTCCATTCGTTCTGTGATCTTGGGCCGGAACTGAAAGCCGTCCAGCAATCGATAATAGGAATACTGTCGAGCTGTTTCCTTGTAATCATGCTTGGCGAAAAAGGGTAAGGCCGGCGACTCGACATCGACCCCCGGAGCATTGGGATGGTCATGGTTGGGCGTATTGGGGATAAGCCATTCTAGGTTGATGGGGTTAAAGAAGTTGAGGTTGATCCGCTTGATGGTTTCGTGCTCCCGCAACTTGGCCTCCAAAGCGGCTAAGATCTCGCTGCCAATCCCTTGGCGTCTGTACTCTGGAGCGACCAGGATATAGGTGACATATCCTAAGTCAGTCCCCAGCTTGTGGTAGGCATTGCCAAAGCCAACCACCTGGGCATCCTTGTGGTAAACAAGGTTGTATTTCAGCTCCCCAGGCTGGGCTGTGACGAACTTCGCTACGAACATGTCAGCTGCCAGTGGCTTGTGGATGATATCCCGGCTCGTGGCGGCTCGGTCCCAGAGTCCATGGATCAGCGCCAGCTCGCTGGCACCCATTTCTTTGATCACAAACTCGCCCCCTATTGCTTATTGTTACGCTGTAGATACCTGATTGCTGCCCAGATCGTCAGGCAGAGCAGCAGGTTCACACCTATGACCAGACCATAGATGGTCAATGTCCCGGGATCCCGTGGGGCCAACATTAGTGCCAGGAGGGAGATGCAGAAAACCGTCAGCGAGGCCGTCGCGATCAGCTTAAGGAGATGGATCAGCTCGGGGACCCCTAGTCCGTCTCCCCAGTGGCCACCTGAAGTTCCTCGACTAGATGGCACGCCACCAGTCCTCCTTTGTAGTCCCGCAGCCGCGGTTCATCCCTAAAGCAGATCTTCTGGGCATACGGGCAACGGGGGTGGAACTTGCATCCCGGCGGTACGTTGACCACACTGGGCATATCCATCGACCTGAGGGGCAACTGCCTCAACCGCTCCTCTCTGAGGCTGGGATCGGCTTCAGGAACCGCCGCGATTAGCGCCTGGAAATAGGGATGCGCTGGACGATCCAGAGCCGCCTGGATCTGGTTGGCCTCTACCATCCTGCCGAGATACATCACCACGATGCGACCGTGGTGAGCGATATAACGGGCAGTGCCAAGATCATGGGTGATATAGATGAAGGAGATACCGTGTTTCTTGTTGGCCCTGGCCATCAGATCCAAGAGCGAAATTCTAAGGGAGACATCGACCATGGAGACCGGCTCGTCAGCGACGATCAGTCTCGGTCGTACAGACAGTGCGCGTGCCAGTAAGATCCTCTGCCTCTGCCCGCCGGAGAGTTGATGTGGGAATTTACTGAGAAACTGTTCAGGGGGGTTTAGCCCCACCTCGTTAAAAAGTTCACTCAACAGGTCCCAGGCTTCGTCACGGCTCTTGACCAATCGGTGCTGCAATAATGGCAGCGATAGCGAGGCAAAGACAGTTCGATTAGGGTTTAGGGCAGCGTAAGAGTCCTGATGGATCATCTGCACACCCAGGCGATACTCCATGTACTCTTTCTTGGTCAGGCTGCGCAGCGTTCTTCCTTGATAGAGCACCTTGCCGTGCGTGGGCTGATAGAGGTCGACCAGCAGCTTGCCGAGGGTCGTCTTGCCACAACCACTCTCACCCACTACCGCCACGATCTCCCCGGGCTGGATGGCGAGGTCCACGTCCACTAGAGCACCAACGGGCGCCTTTGGATTCCGTTCATTGGGGAAATACATGCTGGTGTTCTGCAGTTCCATCAGGCTCATGGCGCGCACACCCTCTCCCAGCTGTAGCAGCGGGTGAACTGTCCAGGTCGGCTGCAATACAGTATATTAGTCTCTTCCCTGCTGCCATCACAGGCTTTGTCCAGATAAGCGGCACAACGAGGGGCAAACCGACAACCGTCTGGCAACTGCAGCAGGTTTGGGGGGTAGCCGGGGATCGCCCTGCGCTTCTCCACATCGTCTCTTAGTGACGGGATGGCGTGCATCAGGCCAGCAGTATACGGATGAGTCGGTCGCCTAAACATATCCTGAACCGGTCCGTATTCCACCAGTTGACCAGCATACATCACTGCCAAGCGGTCCACCACCGAACCGATAATCGAGACATCGTGAGTCAAAAAGACCATGGTCAAGCCATACTGCTTCTGGATCTTTTTCAGAATGTCGATGATGTACCATTGCGTGATAACATCGAGAGCAGTAGTCGGTTCGTCCAGGAAGATGATCTCGGGGTTCAGGATCAGGCTCAGGGCGATGATCGTACGTTGCTTCATCCCACCCGAGAGTTGGTGCGGATACGAGTCCAACACGCGCGGTTCCAGACGGACCTGACTGAGCAGTTCCTCAGCCTTGCCTAAGATCTCAGGAACCTTCCGTCCAGGTTCGTGCGCCAAGACGGTCTCCACGAAATGCTCCTTCACCTTGAGCGAAGGGTTGAGCACGTTTTGGGCAGCCTGAAAGACACTGGTCAGGTGGGTCCAGCGGTAGGTCGCCAACTCCCGTTCGCTGAGCTCACGGAGGTTCACCCTTGGTCCACCCGGAGGGTGATAGAGCACCTCGCCGTCAGCCACTCTGCCAGGGGGGTTGATCAGGTTGAGGATGCCAGAGGCCAGCGTCGA
>CAZINL010000235.1:1573-3657 GCA_964540595.1 uncultured Clostridia bacterium | reverse complement strand
GTGAGGTTCCACTTGTCGATCAGGAGGAGATTCCGATGAATCTAGAACGCCTGAAGAAGCAGATCGATTTCGTCACTGAGGTGGATAAGCTCAAGCAGATCTACCGGCAGACCATCCTGCTCGACCGCTCGCGCAATGAAAATGATGCTGAGCACACTTGGCATATGGCCCTGGCAGCGATCGTACTCGCAGAGCATGCCGACGAAGCCAACCTCGACATGCTCAGAACTCTGAAGATGATCATGGTCCACGACTTGGTCGAGATCGATGCTGGGGATACCTTCGCCTATGATGACCAAGGTTATCTAGACAAGGCTGAGCGCGAGCAGCGTGCGGCCGCGCGGATCTTTGGTCTGCTGCCTGACGGTCAGGGGGACGAACTGCGGGCGCTATGGGATGAATTTGAGGAGAGCTCGAGCCCTGAGGCTAAGTTTGCCAACGCCGTCGATACCCTCATGCCGATGCTGCACAACTGCATCACCGAAGGGCAGCAGTGGCAAAAGCGGGGCGTAACCAGCGACAAGGTTCTGGCCCGCAATCAGCGGGTCAAAGACGGCTCATCAGTCTTAGGCAGCTACCTTGAGCAGCTCATTCATGACGCGGTCAATAAGGGGCATCTAGGTAGATAGTCTGGAATCGAAAGCTCCCCCACTGCCTATGGCGGTGGGGGAGCTACTCATTCTGGCGCTGCACATTGGCGGCTAGCAGCGGTCCGGTGAGTCCACGCTGCTCAGCTGATCTTTTGGGAAAGATCGATGGCGATATAAAAGACCACCAGCAGAATGACACTCATCATGAGACCACCTTCCACTCTCACAGCATTCTGTTCTCTACACTTAGTAGTGTATCATGCCTGCCAGCGGCCATTGTTACAGGGAGTTTGCAGGTAGGTTAAGGTTCGCGGCGTCTCACCGGGAACGGGCGTAAGTCTTGAGAAACTCAGGAATGGCTTCCCAGAGAACAAACACCCCTATGCCCACAAACAGCAGCCCGGCCACGGTCTGCAGGAGCGCAGGGGGAACATAACGCGAAATTGCCTCACCGAAGACGGCCGCAATCAAGGTCACCGCGATCAAAGCCAAGGATGCACCTAAGAAGATGGGGATCGGCTGCTTGTACTGCGAGACCAAGGTAAATACGGCCAGCTGGGTCTTGTCACCCAGTTCGGCTAGGAACAACGTTCCGAAGGCAAGGGCAAACAGCTTCCAGTTCATCAATCTTCACTCCCTCTGAAGCAAGTGGGAATCCAAGAACTAGTCTGCCCACAATTCTGAGCGTCTCACGCACTCGTAGCAACTGGGTCAACCCCAACACCCCGAGACCAGACACCCATCCCCTCCCGTGCTGGTCTTCTGCTGAAACATGTGCTATAATGTCGACGACAATTGAATACCGACCGGAAAGGTGCCCCGCCGGATGCGGGGATAATAGGGAATCAGGTGCGAAGCCTGAGCGGTCCCGCCACTGTATACGGGAGTCCTTGATGATCACGAAGCCACTATGACGGCTGCCTAACGCAGCCCGATGGGAAGGCGATCAAGGGCGATGATCGTTAGCCAGGAGACCTGCCTTTTCGGGAATGCGACGCCTTCGGGAGAAAGGGGAGTGCATGCCTAGGATGTTTGACATCCGCTGCGTTTTACTGCCTCAGCCTGCTGGCTGAGGCTTTTTGTCGCCACGATAGCCCTAGCCCTATTACTACACCACACCTAAAAGGAGATGCATCGATGAAACGCCTAGCCTCTGCCGTATTGGTCCTGATCTTGCTCGCATCACTAATTGGCTGCGCCAAGACCCCACAGTCACAGCCAAGCACCAACCCTGCCCCGCAGGCTCAATCCACCAGCATCACCGTCCGCGACGCCATGGGGCGTGATATCACCTTGAAGAAGAAGGCTGAACGGATCGTCTCGATCGCTCCCAGCAATACCGAGATCCTCTTCGCCCTCGGCCTAGACAAGGCGGTGGTTGGGGTAACGGATTGGTGTGATTTCCCGGCCGAGGCCAAGCAAAAGGAAAAGGTCGGCGACTTCAGCAAGCCCAACATCGAGAAGATCGTTAGCCTCAAGCCGGATCTGGTCTTG
>CAZINL010000235.1:0-1563 GCA_964540595.1 uncultured Clostridia bacterium | reverse complement strand
ACCATCGCCGAAGTGGAAGCTGAGATCAAGGCCGTTGGTAAGCTGGCCGGTGCCGAGAAGGCCGCCGATGATCTAGTCGCCAATATGGAGCAGAAGCAGAAAACCATCACCGATAAGCTGGCCGGCCTCGCTGACAAAGACAAACCAGTGGTCTACTATGAGGTCTGGCATGATCCCATCATGACGGGCGGACCGGGTAGCTTCCACCATGAGCTGATCACATTGGCGGGAGGCATCAACGTCGCTGCCAATACGGATAAGAGCTATCCCACCCTGAGCTTGGAGAGCCTGATCGCAGGCAAGCCGCAGATCATGATGTATGGCCATGGGGCGCAGGCCAAGGACGAGGTCCAGAAGCGTCCAGGTTGGGAATCCATGCCGTTCGCGAAGGATGGCAAGATCTACCTTGTCGACGAGAATGTTGTCTCCCGCCCTGGCCCGCGCATCATTGATGGGCTGGAGATCATCGCCAAGACCCTTCATCCGGAGTTGGTGAAATAGGGAGAGTCCACAAGCTCACAAGACCACAGTAAGAGATACAGCATAGGACTGCCATAGACAGAAGTGGAACGTCTCGTGGCTGATAAAGACGCAGAAAGGAAGGAGGCCGGAGAATGCACATGGAGAAACGCGTCCGTGCAGGAGCTACACTTCTGATCCTGGCGCTGCTACTGGCGGCAGGCGTCGTAGTGAGCACTAGCCTAGGAGCGGTCAAAGTCTCGCTCCCTCTGACCGCTCGCATCCTGTGGTCGCATCTCTGGCCCTTCGCGCAAGCGGTGGACGCTGAGACCGCTGATGCCATCATCTGGAGCGTCCGTACGCCGCGGATCATCCTAGGGACTTTAGTCGGCGGGGCGCTGGCTGTATCGGGGACCATCTTTCAGGGTCTCTTGCGCAACCCCATGGCCGATCCCTATGTCCTTGGCATCTCCGCCGGAGCCTCACTGGGAGCTGCCCTAGCCATGACGCTGGCAACGCGTGCCGGACTGTTTAGCATGGGAGCGGTCCCCCTGTTCGCTTTCGCGGGATCGCTCCTGGCGGTAGCCATGGTCTACCGGCTTGGCCGCGTACGCGGTCAGCTATCGATTTTGACGCTGCTGCTGGCGGGCGTCGCGGTCAGCACCGTCCTCTCGTCCATCGTCTCATTTCTGGTCTACTTCAGCGGCGACAAGTTCCAGCCGCTGATCTACTGGTTGATGGGAGGCCTAGGTGGACGCGGTTGGGAGGCTGTACTCACCACTATTCCCTACCTCGCCATCGGCACGGTGGTCGCCCTGCTCTATAGCCGTCACCTCAATGCCCTGTCCCTCGGCGACGAAGCGGCCCACCATCTCGGGGTACCCGTGGCACGGGTACGTCTGATCCTGGTCGCGGCCGGATCGCTGCTGGCGGCAGCGGCGGTCTCGGCCGGTGGGATCATTGGTTTCGTCGGGCTACTGATCCCACATATCCTGCGTCTGATCATCGGCGGCGATCATCGACTACTGATCCCTGCCTCGCTCCTAGCTGGCGGCACCTTCCTCACATTGGCCGATACCGCTGCCCGGACGTTGATGGCTCCTA
>CAZINL010000234.1:3387-3676 GCA_964540595.1 uncultured Clostridia bacterium | reverse complement strand
AGGCCCTCTACCGAGCAAAGGCTGCTGGTAGAAACCAAGTTGAGTATCTGCCTATGTAACGCGTGATACAGATGACGCGGTAGGACCGACTACCATCTAGGGCATGCGAGGCTGCCTCTGGCAGCCTCCTTTTTCTGTACGCACCACTACCGAAACCAACTAATGGAAGGATAATCAACCATGGCTCACGAACTATTGATGGCAGAAGACCCAGTCACTGACAGTCTTGGAGTGCCTAGTAACTGCAAAGGTGGGATAGTATGAAGGAACGACTACGGTCGGCGATGCG
>CAZINL010000234.1:0-3377 GCA_964540595.1 uncultured Clostridia bacterium | reverse complement strand
GACACCACGGCGGTGGCGCTGGCCGCCGCCCTGAAGGCCGACTACTGCGAGATCCGCTTCGAAGAGAGTCACGTGCTCTCGATCAATTTCCAAGGGAGAGGCTTGGATCGGATTGGCAACGATATCCAGTATGGCGGCAATGTCCGCGCCCTCTACAAAGGCAGCTGGGGCTTTGCCTCCTTTAACAGCCTCGATGATCTCGAGACCATGGTGGCGGCAGCCTGTGAGCAGGCACTCTTCGCGGGCGAGCGTCAGGGTGGCGAGAGTAAGCTAGCTCCGGTCCCGGTGATCGAAGACGAATTCACCCCGGTCTTCACCCTCGATCCGCGCGCCATCAGCTTGGATGAAAAGGTCCGCATCCTCACCCATTACAACGACATCATCCTTGGCTACGATCCGGCCATCGCCGCTGCGTCGATCGTCTACAACGAGAAGATGACGACACTTTACTTCGCCAACAGTGAAGGGACCTACATCAAGCAGGAGAAGCTCGATATCGGCTCGGCCATCACCGCCAATGCCCGTCGCGGCACCACCACCGTCTCCAAGGGGGTCGGACGCGGCAGCTCGATCGGCTTTGACTGCATGCTAAACGCCGATGAGGATATCAGAAAAGCCTGCGCCCTGGCTTTGGAGCTGCTGGACGCCCCCACGGTCAAAGCTGGCGTCTACACCGTCATCTGCGACTCCGCTCTCACAGGGCTATTCGTCCACGAAGCGTTTGGCCACCTGAGCGAGGCGGATAACGCCTACAAGAACCCCGATCTAGCCAAGGCCATGACCATGGGCCGCAAGCTAGGGCGCAATATCCTGACCATCTACGACACCGGCGAGTACTACGCCAATCGCGGTGCTCTGAAGTATGACGATGAGGGCGTGGCCACAGAGCGCACCTACCTGGTCCGGGACGGCATCTTGGTCGGGCGTCTGCACTCCCGCGAGACCGCCGGAATCATGGGCGAGAAGCCTACCGGTAGCGCCCGCGCCCTGAACTACACCTTCCCGCCTCTTTGCCGCATGCGCAACACCTGCATCGCCCCTAGCGAGAGCAGCTTCGATGAGATGATCAAGGATATCGAGCTGGGAGTCTACGCCATCGGCAGCGGCGGCGGCGAGACCAATGGTGAGATGTTCACCTTCAACGCTGGCCACGGCTACATGATCCGCAACGGCAAGTTGGCCGAGCTGGTCAAAGACGTCAAGCTGATGGGCAACGTCTTCACCACGCTGGAAAACATCGATATGATCGGCAACGAGCTACAGGGGCGCGATGGCGCCGGCGGCTGCGGCAAGGGCGGTCAGATGCCTCTGCCGACCAGCGGTGTCTGCCCACCCATTCGCATCCAGAACGTGATCATGGGAGGTGCGAAGTAATGACGAAGCTCTTTCAAACACTCCCCACTGACGTACAGGGCGAACTAATGACCCGCCGCGTGCAATCGGTCGAAGTCAGCTTCTCCGACAGCGAGTTTCAGGATATCAAGAACAGCATCAATACCAGCAGCACCCTACGGGTGATCAAAGACGGGCGCATGAGCACCGCTACCAGCACCAAGCCCGGCAGCGAAGAGCAGCTGGTCGGAAGCGCCTTAGGTTCGGTTCGATTTGGCACACCGGTTAAGTATGATCTCCCTGGCGCTGCGGACCTAGCCCAGATCGAACTGGCCAACGATCGGCAGGTCGACACCAAGACCATGGTGGAGATCTCCGACGACCTCATCCAGTCGCTCCTGCGCTATGACCCACGCATCCGCGCCAATGCTGGTGTGGGGCGCGATGAGCTCGAAGTAGCGCTAACCAACAGCAACGGCTTTGCCGGTTCTTACCGCAAGACCATCTGGGGAGCGGGCCTGGGCGGTCAGCTGATTCAGGGTGATGACTTCCTCTGGCTCGGTGAGCAGACCGTCTCGATCAGCCCCGATCTCGATTACGAAGCGCTGAAGAAGGACGTGCTGCAGCAGTTTATCTGGGCGAAAAACACCGTACCTTTCACCGCTGGCACCTATCCGGTCATCTTCGCTCCCATCCAGATGGGCTTCCTGATGACCCCGTTCCTAGCCTGCCTCAACGGCAAAGCGATCGCTCGCGGGATCTCCCCCTGGAAGGAGAAGATCGGCGAGCAACTGCTCGACCCACGGGTCACCCTGATCGATGATGGCACCCTGGCGCGCAAAACCACGAGCTCCCCCTTTGACCGTGAAGGCACTCCGACCCAGCGCAACGCGCTGATCGACAAGGGTGTAGCCAACCAGATGTTGCTCGACCTACAGACCGCCAAGGAGCTGGGCAAGGTCTCCACCGGCAACGGCACCGCAGGTGGCCCAGCCCCGCACCGTGTCATCCTCGCCCCCGGCACCACAAGCTTGGCTGAGATGATCAAGGCCATCGACATGGGGCTGATCATCTTCGGCTCCATGGGCGCTTGGACCGGCAACCCCTACGGTGGGACCGTCAGCGGCACCATCTCTATGGGCCTGAAGATCGAGAAGGGCGAGATCGTCGGCCGGGTGAAGAACTGCATGTTCTCGGTCAACTCCTTCAACCACTTCCGCGACCACCTAATCGGCATCTCCAGTGATACCAAGGATGTCGGCTCCGGCGGTCCTGGCGGCGGCAGCGCCACCTACCCCTACGTCGCGCTGGACGAGGTCGTCATCGCGACGAAGTAGGCCGCTTCGCGGCAGCCGAAGTCCAACGGCCATTGCGCATCGAAGATCCAACACCGCTCATATGATAGGCCCCCGTCGTGGTCACATGACCACGACGGGGGCCTATTGTGTCTCCCTGGTTAGCACCACCTGTGAAAAGCCATCAGCCAGGGCCACAGATACCCAACGCGGAAAATGGGCACTCGGAAGGGTGACGGCCTTCGCGGCTAGATCATACTCTACTAATGCAAAGGGTCCACAGGCAGGACCAGAATAATGGTATGGGAGGAATACTCAATGGCAGTCGGGTTTACATCAGGAAACCTACAGACCCCGTTTTTTGGTGGCAACCAGTTCTTCGGTAGCGCCAACCCCTTCCTATTCAACAACCCCTTTATGTTCCAGAACAATCCGTTCTACTTTAACAACCCCTTCATGTTCAACAATCCGTTCCTGTTCCAGAGCAACCCCTTCTTCTTTAATAACCCCTTCATGTTCAACAACCCGTTCCTGTTCCAGAACAACCCCTTCTTCGGCCAACGCCCGTTCTTCCCACCGTTTAGCCCATTTGCGCGCTCTGAGGGCACACCAAACGTCTAAGGAATTGGCAAGCGTGAGAGTGTCATAGGGTGCGATAAGCCCCCGTCGCGGTCATATGGCCGCAACGGGGGCTTTGTCTGTTCTCTATCCTCTACTCATCCTACTCAATCCGGGCTTTCAGTTGCTCCG
>CAZINL010000233.1:3438-3710 GCA_964540595.1 uncultured Clostridia bacterium | reverse complement strand
AGCAGACTTAAATTCTCACGCATGGACTGGCGGATCGTTTTTTTCGGATCGAAAGCTGCTTCCGAATCCTGGAAAATCACCTGGAACCAGCGGCACACATGAGCGGGTTTGCGGCCTGTGTAGTCCTCGCCGCGGAAAAGCAGCTGTCCTTGTGACACAGGCTCAAGGCATGAGATCAGATTCAGCAGCACGCTCTTTCCGCAGCCTGATTCGCCGATGATGCCGAGAACCTCGCCTTCATTCAGCGTGAAATTCAGGTCGGTCAGTACCTC
>CAZINL010000233.1:0-3428 GCA_964540595.1 uncultured Clostridia bacterium | reverse complement strand
GGCCCGGCACAATCTCTTCGAGTTTGTATGGTTTTGTTTTGCAGCTTTCTGTACAGTAATCACATCTGGGCACAAAGTTGCAGCCTGTCCATTCCGCACCATCCAGGGGCGGGCGGCCCTCAAGGCCAACGGGCAGTTTTCTGTCCTTTCCGGGAATGGCGGCCAGCAGTTTCCTGGTATACGGATGAATGGGATCGTCAAGCACTTTTCGGATATCGCCATACTCAACCATGCGGCCGGCGTACATGACGCCCAGCTTGTCCGCAATGTGAGAGGCAACGCCCAGGTTATGGGTGATGAACAGAATGGACCAGCCCAGCTCGTTTCTCAGCTTCGCCAGTTCCTCAATGACCTCTTTCTGGGAGGTCACGTCCAGCACGGAGGTAGCCTCGTCGCAGAGCATCAGCTTCGGACCGAGGAGCACCGCCAAGGCGATGGCCATACGCTGGTTCATGCCGCCGGACATTTCCCAGGGCTGGTACCACAGCAGCTTGTCGGAATCCGGGAAGTTCAGCCTGTCAAAGCATTTGACGGCTTCATCACGGTTGAATTTTTTGTTATGACTGCGCATGGTTTCCTGGTACTGCACATTATAGGACCGAATGTTGTTGAAGGAGCCTCGGGTGTTCTGAGGCACATAGCCGATCTGTGTGCCGAGGATCTGACGTCTCTCCTCCACTCCCAGATGGGTGATGTCTCTGCCGTCCAGAACGATGCTGCCTTCCTGGATTTGCGCACCCAGCTGCTTGATGCCCAGCACCGCCTTGATCAAAGTGCTTTTGCCGCAGCCGCTCTCGCCGGCGATGCAGACAATCTCGCCCGGCTTCATGGCAAAGGACACTTCCGTAATGATCTTAAAATCACCGTAGGTCACAGTGAGGTCGTTGATTTCGAGCATATTATTCGCCACGGTTACGCCTCCTTCGAGCTGGCAAGGTCGCAGACGCTCTCACCAAAATAGTTGAACAGCATAACCGTCAAAAGGATCGCCAAGGCAGGCGCAAATACCGCCCAAGGCGCCAATTGCAGATAGCTTCTGGATTCGCTGACCATGGCGCCCCATTCCGGTGTCGGCGGCGCTACGCCCAGGCCAAGGAAAGACAGGCCGGCGATGGACAGCATGGTCGTGCCGATCTCCAGTGTGGCATTGACCAGCATGGGGCCGATCAGATTGGGCACCACGTGGGTGAGGATGATATTGGCATCACTGCTTCCTGTCAGACGGCAGGCATTGATAAAAGGCAGCTGGCGGATGCGCATGGCGTGACTTCGGGCGAGTCTCGCATAAGAGGTCCAACTGGTGATCCCAATGGCAATCATGGTGTTGACCAGGCTGCCGCCCAGCATGCCCGCCACCGCGATGGCAAGCACCAGCTGCGGCACAGACAGCAGAATATCGGTGAAACGCATGACCAAATCGTCCAGAACACCGCCGTAATAGCCGCAGATCACGCCGATGAGCGTTCCCACAAAGAAGGAGATGATGACCAGCATGATGGTGGCGAAGATCGAGGTGCGGGCGCCTGCCATCAGACGGGAGAGCACATCGCGGCCCAAATTGTCGGTGCCAAACAGATGCTGAAAGGTCGGTGCTTGTCTCATGGCGGCGGAATTGGTTGCCAAGGGGTCACTGGGCAAAAAATACGGGGCTATGAAACTCAGCAACAGAACCAAGGTGACGATCACACCCCAGATGATTGTTTTATTCTTGAGCTTCAGCTGTTTCATTTGGCTTTTACTCAGTTTAGGTTTGTCTTTTTTCATGATCCTCACCTCTATTCCATTGAAATGCGTTTGTCAATGATATAGTAGCTCAAGTCGGTCAGCAGATTGATCAGTACCTGAAGGGTCGATAGAATCAACACTGCGCCCTGCACAACCGGATAGTCCCGTGCTGTGATCGAGTTCATCATCAGGTTGCCGACACCCGGCCAGCGGAAAATCATTTCTGTGACGACGCTGCCGCCGATCAGAACGCGGATCTGGAGAGAAACGATGGTAATGATCGAGCCCAGGGAATTGTGCAGGACATTTCTGAAGAGGATGATCCGTTCCTTGACGCCGCGGGCATGCATACCGATGACATACTCCTCGCTCAGTTGATTCATCACATCGGCGCGGGTCTGCCTGGCGAACCTGGAGATCATGGGGATGGAGAGAGCCAGGGTAGGCAGGAACATCCCCTTTAAGCTGGCTGTGGCAATGACCGGAAAGGCCTTGACCTTGATACAAAACAGGAAGATCAGCAGCAAGGCGATCAGGAAGTTGGGCATGGCGTTGCCTGTGAAGGTAAAAATACGGACAACGTTGTCAAAAATCGAATCCTTCCTTATGGCGGTATAGACACCTATGGGTATGGCAATCAGCACCGAGAGCAAGGTGCTAGCGGCAGCCAGCGCTCCCGTATAGCCCAATGCTTTCATCAGCTTTACCGCTACCGGCTGATCGTCCGCGTAGGAAGATCCGAAGTCACCTTGGACGATGTTGATGACCCAGTCGAAGTAACGGACGAAGAAGGGCCTGTCCAGTCCCATCTCGTGCCGCTCCGCTGCCAGCAGCTCCGGTGTGACCGCGCTGCCCTGCGAGGTTAGCTTCCATAGAGCAGGGTCACCGGGCGTCAGGTACATCAGCGTAAACACCATCAGGGTGATGGCCAACAGCACCGGGATCAGTTTTATGATTCGTCTTAAAGAATATTTGAGCAAGCTCTTTCACCTCGTTAGAAAAAATAATTACATTATTTAGTAAAAATAATTGCATTCTGAGGGCTGACCAGAAAGGGGCCGAACAGGCCAAATATTGTTGTGAGACCAGCCAGATGACCAGTCTTCAATGTTTTCGATAAATTACGTTTTGCGTGGGACATAGGAATTGATGCCTGGGTGGATGTCTGTGCGCTAGTTCTTATGCGGGCTTACCGGTTCAATCGTTGCAGGGTATTCGCAGAAGCGATTTTCGTGGCTTCGGATCCGATAAACGATGAAATTGCGAGAGGCTTCAAACCCTCATCCAGCACCTTGATTGCATTTTGTCAATGGACCCGCCAAATCCATGGCGGGTCCATTGACAGCACCACTCTGAGGGGAATAATATGCTACCGGAAACCGGTAGCATATTATATTATGAAATATTCTTTTCGTGATTACTTCTTCGCAGCAGTGGTATTGGCGTTGACAGCATAGAATTCGTAAGGATTGTTCTCAGAGAAATTGGTAACGCCGGTACGCAGGACGGTGGTTCTGTTGTAGGTGACCAAGGGGCAGAAGACGCTGGCGTCAAAGTATTCTTGCACGATCTTGTTGGCCAGCTCTGCGCGCTGTGCAGGGTCGACGGTGTAACGCAGTGTCTCGATTTCTTTATCGGTAGCTTCATTGCCGAATCCTGTGATGTCCTGGTAGGATCCAGTTTTGATAACGCCATCGATGAAG
>CAZINL010000232.1:0-3752 GCA_964540595.1 uncultured Clostridia bacterium | reverse complement strand
CTTGTGGGGATAGAGATCACAGAGAGTGCTATCAGCCTGGAAGACTACCAACATCCCAAACAGGCCTGTTACCTGTTGGGGGCAGAAGATAACGGACTGAGTAGCGACGCCTTGGAGCATTGTCAGGACATCATTAGGCTACATGGGGATAGGAGCTTCAACGTCTCTGTTGCTGGCAGCATTGTCATCTACGATCGGCATGTCAAGCAGCTAGCCGCCATGCGTGGGAGATGATATTGGGGGTGCGTTCCATAGCGTACAGTCAAAAACGACCACTCATGCGAGTGGTCGTTTTCTAATATAGGACAAATGGCACCTGTCATCTAGCTTTACCTCAGCGTCCGTTCGATCAGATGCAACACCAGCAGATGCCCTGGATAGAAGGCGTAGAACGCATACTTCACCTTCGGTCCTAGCTCGCCGTTGTATTGGCGGATCAGAAGCAAAGACAGCAGCGATAACGCTTGCATGGCGCCCAAGAGCGCCGACCAGTTGCCCGTCACTGCGACCAGGAGAGCAGGAAGTGCCAAGGCCGCATTGATAAAGACCTGCATCCTGACGAGGCCCCGGAAATCCTGACGATAGATCCAGAACAGCACGATGGTGACAACACCGTACAGTCCATAGTCGGTGTGCAGCAGTTCAGCCACGAACGCAAACCCGAGAACAGCAGCTGCCTTCCATTGTCTTGCCTCGATCACCTCATAATAGTGGATGGCTGCCAAGCCGATCGCCAACGTGAAGAAGATGTTGAGGTTGGTGAATAACCCTCTGTGAAACGCCAAGGAGAAGGGCAACTGTGAGATCAGGGCAAACGCGCTCAGCCGCATGAGATACTTGATGCGGTTGCGGGTGTGCTGGTAGCCGTTGGCGATCATCCATGCGAAGATCGGAAACGCCAACCGACCGACCATCCTGAGCACATACATGGTAGGGAAGAAGATGGCGCCGACATGGTCAATGAGCATGATCAGGCAGGCAAAGGCCTTGAGATGAAAGCTGTTCAGGTGTGCCGCTGGTCTAGAAGTGGTGGCTAAACTGACATCATTCATACCGATCCTCCTCAATCCGCTATCGTCTATGGAGTTCCCACTGCCTTGAATTTTACAGTGACTATTGAGCCCTTATCCAGTGCATCTCCCGGCTTGGCGCTCTGTTCATAGGCGACCCCACTGCCAACGATATTGACTGTAAAGCCCAGCTGACCAGCGATCTCTCCGACCTCACGCATGGACTTGCCGACGAAATCTGGCATCATCACCGCATTAGGGTTGACCTGCTTGCTGTTGACTGCATACAGACTGATCGCTTGTCCCGGTGGCACGAAGGTGTCAGCGGCTGGATACTGAGCTACTACCTTGTCCCCCTGTGCGTTGACCAGCGCCTTGAGCTTCATCCCATCGAGGGACTTTTGCGCATCCGTCGTCGCCTTGCCAACCAGATTCGGCACTTTGATCATCGCGACCTGCTGCCCTGGCTTCGCTGTCAATCGTGGCTCTTCCAAGTATTCAAGGATCCCTTCCATGATTCGCTTGAACACAGGAGCTGCCACTTGTCCGCCATAGTAGCCGTTGGGACCCCGTGGCGTGTCCACATAGAGATAGAGGGCAATCCGTGGCTTGTTCGCGGGGGCAAAGCCGATCGTAGAGGCAACATATTGATCGGCATAGTATCCGCCACCAGGCTTGGGCTTCTGAGCAGTTCCGGTTTTCCCTGCGAGGAGATAGTCTTTTGAGCTGCCCTTCGAATCCTCGGCATTGATGACATAAGTCAAGATATCTCGCATCCGTCGTGATGTCTCTTCAGAGATGACCTGCCCCTGAACTTGTGGTTCCGTCTTCTTGACGACCTGCCCATCAGAGCTGCGGAACTCCTTGGCTAGGAAGGGTTTCATGAGTCTCCCGCCGTTAGCCACGGCACTGACACCCACGATCTGCTGGATAGGGGTCACGGACGGACCTTGACCGAAGGCAGTCGTCGCCAGTTCGACTGGTCCCACTTGATCTAGGGAAAACATGATCCCAGCGGCCTCACCAGGGTAATCGATCCCCGTGACTTTCCCAAAACCAAACCGATCGAGGTAGCGGAAAAGGGTTTCCTTACCTAGGCGCTGACCAACCGCCACGAAGACCGTATTGCACGAGCGCCGGACCGCATCCTTGAAGGTTTCAGCGGGGTGCTTTTCCGAGCTCCAGTTGCCGATCCGTACTCCACTGACGGTGATACTACCCTCATCATTAAAGATATCGCCTTCAGTAACCTTGTGTTCCTCGATTCCGGTGGAAGCGGTGACGATCTTGAAGGTGGATCCAGGTTCAAACGCATCGCTAACTGTCTTGTTGCGCCACAGCTCCTTTGGATAGTCGCCAAAACGGTTAGGGTTATAGTCAGGCTTGTTAGCCATTGCTAGTATCTCACCGGTGTTTGGGTCCATGACGATGGCGGACGCGCCGACTGCCTTGTTCTCAACCATGGCAACTTCCAGCTCACGCTCTACGATATGCTGGATCACCTCATCAAGGGTGAGATATATGGCATAGCCATCCACCGGTGGGTTCATCTCATTGCCGTGGATCGGATCGGGGGTTACAGGAACACTACCGGGTTTTCCAGCCAGCATCTCGTCATAATATAGTTCAATTCCCTCGAGACCATGGTTTTCCGTCCCTGCAAAGCCGAGCACATGGGAGGCTAGGTTCTGCTTCGGATAGAACCGTTTGCTTTCGTCGATGAAGTAGAGTCCGTCCAGCTTCATGGCGCGAATCGCGTCGGCGTCGGCGGGATCCAACTTGCGCTTAACATTGATCTGACCGCGCTTCGCGGTTAGGATCTCAACGATCTCGTTGGCAGGCATCTTCAGGATCGGAGCGATCTTCGACGCTGTGCCTTCTGAATCAGTGATCTCATTTGGTACGGCGACTAGGGTAGGAACACTAGCGCTCACGGCTAGTTCTTTCCCATTGCGGTCGTAGATCATCCCGCGCTTAGCCTCAAGCTGAGTATCACTCTCCCATTGCTGCGCAGCCATAGCGCTGAGGGTGGGACTTTGGATAAATTGCAGCCAGTACAAACGAGCTGCCAATAGTATGAACAGAAAGGAGAGGACAACAAGAAAACCTCTGGTGCGTCGCTGAAATGTCGGTTTGTTCTTTTTTGCCTTCACTTGTTAACACTCCCCGCAGTCGCACGCCTTTGGCGGCGATCTGCATCCTTTATCTATGCGGCATTGCCGCAACATTCTAATGGAGATTCTAACTCATATTTCGTTGGCGGTAAACTCTTTAGCGAAGATAGATTGACACCTTCCTAATGATGTAGTCATGCGGGTTCCTGAGATGAATGGGCCTTCTATTCTCTCTTTTGTTACCTGCGACCCGTGAGCATTCGGGTGAGTATTAAGACATTCTCAGTCCCGGTTGACAGAGGTCATGCTGCGGTGCTATGATGTGTGAGCGCCGTTGAGCTACGGCAAAACGGTCGCTGAGTTGCATGCATAACGAGTGCGGTTGTAGCAAAAACTACCGCTTGCGATGTAAGCAACGAACATGATAAGATAGTGTTCCGCCGGTGAGCGAGACGAGAACGAAATCGCAAACCGCAAGTAGTGCGGCAGCCGCGGAGCAGATGATGCAGTCGTTGCCTCGCAGCCGACTGCGGGTTGATCCTTGAGAACTGAACAGCGTATGAAAAGAAGCCAAAGTTCAATTCCGCATCAAGCGTAAGCGAGATGCGTATGGCGAAAGCCAAAAACG
>CAZINL010000231.1:0-3782 GCA_964540595.1 uncultured Clostridia bacterium | reverse complement strand
AAAGAAAGCTTGGGTTAGCACCGAAGACCTGGCCTTGTGGCCAGGTCTTTGTATTTTTCGGTCCCAAACACCGCAGGCTGAGGGTGAAACCTTTTCATCATGCCGAGCGTAGTAAACAACAAAGCCTTCGTTCGTGTATTAATCCCAGAAACTTGCATGACTTCGCTATGGTATACGTGCGTGGGCCTTAGTGCTGTGATTTTGCATGCAAGACGGTAACCCTAGCAGAGGAGGTGGTTACGGTGAGATCCATCAGGGATGTTCTGATCTGCCTGCTGGTCTTACTAGTTCTGGGAGCTGGGCAAGCGCTGGCAGAACCAGTCATCGCTGTTATTCCCATTCATGGCGAGATCGAGCCTGGTCTATCTCGCTTCATTGACCGTGCCATCAGCAGCGCTGAGGCAGAGAACGTCGATGCCGTGATTATGGAGATCGGGACGCTGGGTGGGCGTGTGGATGCAGCACTCGAGATACGGGACCGGATTGAGCGCTCCAAGCTTCCGACCATCGCCTATGTGAAAGATCGCGCCATCTCCGCCGGTGCTCTGATCAGCTTGGCGTGCGATAGGATCTTCATGGCGCCTACGGCCACTATTGGCGCCGCTGAGCCCTTCATCGGCTCGCAACCTGCCCCCGACAAGTATCTTTCGCTATGGCGAGCCGAGATGATGGGCACGGCAGAGCGTCATGGGCATGATCCGCAATTGGCAGCGAGCATGGTAGACAAG
Organism: uncultured Clostridia bacterium; assembly: GCA_964540595.1. Lineage (GTDB taxonomy): Bacteria > Bacillota > JAAYKD01 > JAAYKD01 > CAYOCI01 > CAYOCI01. The sequence goes on along the minus strand of CAZINL010000231.1, from coordinate 3,054 downwards.
GATATGCCAGTCACCAGTCTCGTGGAGAAGGGAAAGCTCCTGACCCTCACCGCCCAAAAGGCACAGGAGTTGCATCTGGCTGAAGCGATCGTGACCGATCGGTCGGCTCTGCTTAGTCAGATCGGTGGTTCTCCTGCTTCGGTCAGAGAGATTACACCCACTCCAGCGGAGAGTATCGCCCGGATGGTGATCTCGCCTACGATCAGCACCATCCTCCTCTCGCTCGGGTTTGGGGGGATAGTAGTCGAGCTGCTTCACCCTGGGTTTGGGCTCGCCGGGTTGATTAGTCTGGCGGCTTGGGGGCTGTTTTTTGGTGGGCATTGGCTGGCAGGGTTAGCTGGCCTCGAGGTGATCCTCTTGTTCGTGGTCGGATTAGGTCTGCTGGTCGCTGAGGCCGTCGTACCCGGCTTTGGCTTGATGGGCTTTGGTGGCATAGCGGCCGTCATCGGCAGCATCGTCATCGCAGTCGGCGGTCGCCCCGAGGGGGTTCAAAGCCTGATCATCTCCCTGGTGCTGGTGGGACTACTGGTCGTCGCTCTGATCCACCAGTTTGGGCGGCGCGGCCTGTGGCAGAGGATCATCCTCTCCACACAGCTTAGCACGGAAGAGGGCTATATTTCGGCACCGTCACAACAGCGACTGCTTCTCGGGCAAGAAGGACCGACCATGTCACCACTTCGTCCCAGCGGTATTGTTCAGATCGATGGTCAACGGGTCAATGTCGTCTCCGATGGTGAGTTCGTCCCGGCGGGGACGCGTGTTCGTGTGGTCCGTGTGGAAGGGGCAAAGGTGTACGTGGTGCGGGTGGAGAATTAGCCTGGAGTCCACAAGAACACAAGCCTACGATTCCACAGCAACGCCAAGCTGCGCGGGGTTTTCGACGGCCTGTCTAGTGTCTTGGGTCTAGTGTCCCAGTAAGAGGGGGGTGTCGCAGTGGATCCGTTCATCTTCTATCTGATTGTGATTGGGCTTCTGTTTATCGGTCTATCGTTTGTCCTTAGTTTTGTCCCATTCGGCCTCTATATCGCGGCTATCTCGGCTGGTGTGCGTATTGGCATCGGAGATCTCATCGGTATGCGTCTGCGCCGTGTTGCTCCCGTTCGGATTGTGAATCCGATGATCAAGGCCACCAAGGCCGGCCTCGATCTCTCGCTCAACAAGTTGGAGGCGCATTTCCTCGCAGGTGGCAATGTCGATCGCGTCGTCAATGCTCTGGTTGCAGCCCAGCGTGCTGATATTGACCTGGGGTTTGAGCGAGCCGCCGCTATCGATCTCGCCGGTCGCGATGTGCTCGAAGCGGTTCAGATGAGTGTCAACCCAAAAGTGATTGAGACACCAATCGTTGCCGCCGTGGCTAAAGACGGTATCGAGCTCAAGGCTAAGGCCAGGGTCACCGTCCGTGCCAATATCGATCGTCTAGTTGGCGGGGCCGGCGAAGAGACAGTCATTGCCAGAGTCGGTGAGGGTATTGTGACCACCATCGGTAGCAGCGGCACACACAAAGAGGTGCTGGAGAACCCTGATAGGATCTCGCGTACCGTGTTGGGTAAAGGCCTAGATGCAGGAACGAAGTTTGAGATCCTCTCGATCGATATCGCCGATGTCGATGTAGGCAAGAACATCGGTGCCCAGCTGCAGACCGACCAAGCGGAAGCTGACAAGCGGATCGCACAAGCCAAAGCGGAGGAGCGGCGGGCGATGGCGGTCGCCTATGAGCAAGAGATGAAGGCCGCTGTCCAAGAAAAGCGCGCCAAGTTGGTCGAGGCTGAGGCGGATGTCCCCCGCGCCCTGGCTGATGCCCTGCGCACTGGTAAGCTGGGGGTCATGGATTACTACCAGATGCAGAACCTGAAAGCAGACACTCAGATGCGGGACAATCTCAGCAAGGTGGGGCAAGCCGGCGAGGGCTCTGTCATCGACAGTAAGCGATAGAGCTCCTAGGAGGTGATCCCATGAACCGCAGCATTGATACCGTTCTCCAACTCTTAGCGTTGGTCATCGTCGTCGTGGGCTGGGTGACTAGCCAGCAAGCGATGGGCCGTGGGCGTCAGGAGACCCGCCGATCACGCTCACGAGTGCGTCGAGCGGAGATCGATACAGGGAGCGCCCTTGAGCCCCCGCCGAACAACTGGCCTGACTGGGCGGTGGGCAAAGGGGTGATAGGCCATAAGGTGGTAGGTCTGAACAACGATGGTGACCTAGATGAGGGAGTGCCACTGGAGCAGGGTCCCCTCGACGTGCAGCCGCTGCAGGCACCGGAGCAGGTCATGGTAGCCACTTCTAGCGACGATGCGGACGAGCGGTTCGCGGCGGATCTGGTGAAGGGGATGATCTGGTCCGAGATCCTGCAGCCGCCGCTGGCGCTGCGCGGCAGACGACGCTAGGGGCCCCCTAACCAGATCGAAACAGATCGGAACAGCTCAGTCCCAGAGACTAGAGCTCACAAAAGAACAAGATCGACCCGCCGCGGCCGATCTTGTTCTTTTGTGCTCTCCCTTGCCATAGGATTTACGTACAAAGGGGGAGTCTGAAATGCCATCTAAGGTGCGCGGAAGACGCTTACGTACGCTGCTGGCTGATCTGACAGAACTGCCCAAGGATATCGTGCTCGATATGCCACGCATTACCATGGTGGGCAATGTTCAGATCTACCTTGAGAACCACCGTGGCATCGTGGATTTTGACGGTGGCAATATCCGCATCAATATCAGCAGCGGTACCATTCACATTACTGGCAAGAACCTGGTCGTTCGTAATATCATGATCGATGAGATCATCATTGACGGCGATATCGATGGCATACAGTTTGAGCAGGCGAAATGAGACTGTGGGGCGAGAGACGGCAGGGTCATGCGAGTTCCTGAGGAGGTCGAGTGATGATGCGAATTGGTTGGAGTTATCTCAGCGGCTATCTCAAGCTGGAGGTAACCGGACGAGAGCTGGAAAGGTTTATCAACCTCGGCATTGCCAATGGACTTCACTTCTGGAATCTCCAGCGGCGTGGGGGAGCCCTACTGCTTGATATCAGGATCTCAGACTTCCTGCGCCTCCGAC
>CAZINL010000230.1:0-3806 GCA_964540595.1 uncultured Clostridia bacterium | reverse complement strand
GAGAGCAAGGACGATGGCGGCAAGAAGACCGAGGCTCCTCGCGTCATCACGGACTTCAATTACCGTGCTGATGGGACTGGCTTCATCTATCAGAGCTATCGGCAGCTGCATCTGCTGACGCTGGACGGGAAGCACTGCGTGCCACTGACGGATCAGCCGGAACGAATCACCGACTTCGCCTGGCATCCGAGTGGGCGAAGCCTCGTCTATACGGTCCAGCAGTTTGACCTCGCACATGTGCGCTACTCGACAACCTTCCAAGAGATCGACGTCGAGACCAAGACCGCGACCAGACTGTTAGATTTCGATGGTCAGGCGGGATCTCTCAGCTACTCCCCGGACGGTCAGCGGCTGCTCTTTACTGGCGGGGCTAATGATGTCCCTTTCGGCACCGCAGTCTCCAGCATCTGGGCTGTTGCGCTGCATGGTGCCTCCCTGCCGTTGTCTAGCGCCAAGGTCCAGTGTTTGACCACCAACCTCAATCGTTCCTGCCGCCAGCTGCGCTGGTCACGCGATGGGGCAGCGATCTACTTCCTTAAAGAAGATACTGGCTGCTACCAGCTATGCCGGATGCCTGTAACGGACGGTTTCGGTGCCATCGAGCCGGTGAAGCTGAATGGGCTTGCCACGGTGACCGGTTTTGACCTAGGTGCTGACCACAGCATTGCCTATGCAGCGGACGATTTCGTTACCGCACCCCAGGTCTACATCCAGGACCAAGGGCGCTCCACCCAACTTACGGAACTGAACAAAGACTTCTTGAGCGGCATCGAGCTCTGCCCAGCAGAAAAGATGCACTACAAAGGACCGGATGATTGGGAGATAGAGGGATGGGTGGTGAAGCCCAGGGGCTATGAATCAGGCCGCCGCTATCCGACGGTACTGAGCGTGCATGGCGGACCAACCGGAGTCTATATGGACAGCTTCAACCTCTCGTTCCAGATCTTCGCCCACCAGGGCTACGCCGTGGTCTTCACCAATCCCCGCGGCAGCACCAGCTACGGGACTGAGTTTACCCAGGGCGTGGTCAAGGACTGGGGTGGCAAGGACTACGAAGATATCATGGCCGGACTAGACCATGCCATCGAGCTGGGCATCGTTGATGAGAACCGTGTCGGGATCATGGGCTGGAGCTACGGCGGCTATATGACCTGCTGGGCCGTCACTCAGACCAGCCGCTTCAAGGCAGCCGTCGGTGGGGCGAATATCAGCAACATCTACACGCTCTACGGTTGCAGTGATATCGGCGCGGCGTATGACGAAGGGTTGCTTGGGGGGCCCGCCTTCGACGACGAGGAGCTGTATATGGGGCGTTCCGCGATCCGCCACGTGCGCCAGGTGACGACACCGATCCTGCTGCTCCATGGCGAGGCGGATATTCGTTGCCCGATCGATCAATCGGAGCAGTTTTATACAGCGCTAAAACGTCTGGGCAAAGATGCGGTCTTTGTGCGCTATCCCGAACAATATCACGGCTTGGCGAAGCCAGGCTATATCCATGATCGCTGGGCACGAACGGTGGCGTGGTTTGATCATTACGTCAAGTAGTTGACGAGTCCCTAGTCCTTAGTCCCTAGTCCCGAGTCCTTAGTAGTTGATTATTAAGATTCAAATTAGGTCATTCATTGGCAAACGCGCTGTCATCTGCCAGATCGCCAACCGCTCACCTCGGGCAGACTAACAAACGGAGGTGAGCGTCATGGCGAACGAGAGCAACAAGAGCGAGGCACAGCAGGAACTGGATCGCAAAGCGCAGGAGATCATGGTTAACCCGGAACTGCAGGAGATGGATTACGAGAAGGGTATAGACCACGCCAACCAAGTACGCGAACTAGGTCAGATCGTGGTGCGCGACCCGGACCGTCAGCCGTTTAATGTTCATTTCCACTGGCGTCATCGTAAGCCCTAGACTCACTCGCTGCCGCGCACACGCAGCCGAGTGGTATTAATACCACACCTAAAAACCGCCTTAAGGCGGTTTTTAGGTTTTTTTAAATATTACCTGCACATTTTTTCTAGATAAGGTATAATCGAAGGAATAGTACACGTATTTCGTGTATTACTGCCGAGGGAGGGGATCAAGTAGATGCTAGGTCAGATCATACGACAACAGCGTGAAGAGCGCGGCATGACTCAAGCAGAACTCGCAGGTGACTTCACCACCGCATCCTACATTAGCCTTATTGAACGGGGGGCGGCGATCCCATCCAAACGTATCTTGCGTGGGATCGCAGAACGGCTCGGCAAACCGGCCTATTTCTTTGAGTCCATGGCCTCAGACAACAGCGAAACCGCTATCCGCAGCAAGATCGAACGCTTGCGGGCCTTGGCGATCAGTAAGCAGCTCGACGCTGCCCAAGATCTGATCGCCGAGATCGAGAGTGAGACGACCGAACTGCTGGATCCAGACAGTCGCGGCCAGTACTGTATGGCTGTAGCTTATTTTTCATGGATGAAAGGTGAGCTGGATAGCTCGATCGCATTCTATAAGCAAGCCCACGACCTCTTTGACAAGCTTGGTTACCATCACAAGGTGATCCAGGCTCTATACGGGTTGGGCAATATCCATATGCGGCGCCACGATCTGATCTACGCTATCAGTTATTTTGAGAAGGCGCTGGCGCTGGAAGACATGGAACGGATCTCTGATCCGAAGCTTCTCTTCCATCTGCGTTCTTCACTGGCCAATTGCCTCTTCCGTCTGGGGCGTTTTGGCGAAGCCCAGGTCATTTATGATGAGCTGTACAAGACTCCCGATGTAGGCTATGAAGAGCGGATCAACACGCTGATCGCCGTTAGTTTAACTCACCAACAGAACGGCGACGCTAGGAAGGCTTTGGTATACGCCGCCGAAGCACGCCGGCTGGCTGAGGATTACTCGGATCTGGCACGCCAAGGCACGGCTCATCTGCTAAGCGCGTCTAATCTCCGCGAACTGGGCGACCGCAGCTCCGCCAACGGGCATCTCGACCAGGCTGAACACATCTTTAGCCAATTGGGGTTAACAGCAGACTTGGTCGCCGCGCGGATCAAGCGCGCCCAGATGGCGATCGATGCCGAGGAGTATGAAACCGCAGAGCAACTGCTGGATGTTGCCGCTGATGAGCCCACCTCTCAGGCTCAGATCGTCCAAAGCCGAGCCGAGCTACACCGTGCCCGCGGTGAAGGTGATCTGGCGATTACCCATTACATTCAGGCTTCGCTGGTCTACGAACAGATCGAGCGGTTTGAACTCGCTGGCAAGGCGCTGCGTAAGGCGGCGGAGGTGGCGGTAGCAGAGGGTGGATCGGTCAAGGCCGCCGAGCTGCTGCTCAAGGCGCTCGATCTGTATGATCGTGCGCGTCGCGAGGTGACAGACGGCGTGGTTGGGTTGTAGGCTGATAGGAAAGCACCGCCGTGTGGCGGTGCTTTTTTTGGGGCTATTCGTCCCACTGTACACAGTCGGGATTGTACTGGCTACGAGGATCCTTCTGTTCGGCGGGGTGGCCAATGGCGACGATGCTCATGGGAACGATCTGCTCCGGCAGGTTCAAGATACCGGAGACGCTTTTGACCCGCTCTTGGTTGGGGTAGACCCCCAGCCAGACCGAGCCTAGTCCCAGTCCCGTCGCCGCCAACATGGCGTTCTGCGTGGCCGCCGCGCAATCTTGGACCCAGAAGTTCATCGCTGGGTCGGGATAGGCTTTGTCGAGGTTGCCACAGATGCACAGCGCTACCTTGGCCTCGGGAAGCATCTTGCCATACGGCATCACCTCTGCGAGGCGTTCGCGTGTCTCCTGCTTGGTGACGACGATGAAGTGCCACGG
>CAZINL010000229.1:1420-3816 GCA_964540595.1 uncultured Clostridia bacterium | reverse complement strand
CCTACAACAGGAGGCTCTTTTGACTCAATGTCCGATTTCTAGGGTTCAGTTCACAGCCGCAAGGCGCTTTCTATTGTTTCCTATTTTGCAGTACCTCGCTCGCCCTCTCGCCACTCCAGGCGGTTGCGCGGCAGGATCAAGGTAAAGGTGGTGTCGCCACGCCGACTGCTCAGCCGGACCTCGCCGCCGAGGCTCTTGATAATGGACTGCACATGGGTTAGGCCAATTCCCGTTGACTGCATCCCGCTGCCGGCGAACTTAGTCGTGTAGCCAGGAGCGAAGATGATCTGCTGATCCGCTTCAGGGATGCCCTCACCTGTATCATGGACCAGGATGAAGATATGCCAGCCGATCAGATAGCTCTTGATGGTGATAGTGCCTTCCGGCTCGCTCGCCTCCACCGCGTTGGAGACCAGGTTATTCAGCACCGAGATCAGGGAGTGATACTGGCCAGTGCGAAAGCGATAGTCCAACTCGGTTTCAAAGTGAATCGTCTTACCCTGCTTGATGGCGTATGAGCTATTGGTGGCGATGACGATCTTCACCAGCTCATCCAGAGCGATCACCTCACCCTGGTCACCCACCTCGATCAGCTTATCGATCCCGGAGACAATTCGCTGGTAGTCCTTCTTGATCTCATGGATATCCTTGGCCACGTCCAGTGCCTGCTGCGCAAGCCGGTTGCCTTCACCGCCGATCTGGGGTGCAAGCTGCTTGAGCTCGCGGTAAAGGGCGTACCCCTTCGCCATGGTGTTCTCGATATCTCCCGATGACTTGCGCAGGAAGAAAGCCTCGGTATACAGCCCTGTCAGCAGTAGCAACAGTTCTTCATATTTGGCGCGCTCCTGGAGGCCGAGTTGCTCCTCTTGTTGCCGCCGGATCATGTAGTAGAGCCCGCCCACCATGAATGTACGAAACAGAGCGACCAGAGCCAAAGTCCCCAGCATTCTCGGCAGACTACCGTCAAGTAAGAGTTCTCTGCGCAAAGCGAGTTCAAGCAGGTTGGGGATGAAGTCGCTTACCCAGATAATCGCGCCGATGACGAAGGGTTTGGCAAAGTGCTTGCGAACCGCAGTGTAGTGAAGAATGGCCGCAGCAAAGAGGTAGTAGGCAGCCGATGGCCAGTTGACTCTGATGACATGTTCGAGAACTGGCAGTACTGGACGCAGGCCCCACTCCAAGGCCGCCCTGAGGAGGATGGTCGTCACACCAGAGGCCGCTGCCACCAGGAAGATGGAGACATCTGTCCAGAAAAGCACCGCAAAGGTGAAGGCAGCCGCCCCGAGGGTGAAGCGGAACGTACCGCCAAACGGGTTCATGCGCACCTCATTGAGCAGAGCCACCACCAGCGCGGTCAGGATCAGGGTTCGCCACTGCCGCGAGTGCTGCTTCTGAATCTCAAGTTTTCCTTTCTTGTTCTGCTGTCTAGCTGCCATAGTGTCACCTCTCTCAAGTCCACTGGCTCATCATATCAAAAAGAGAGACCACCTCACAAGGCGGTCTACCCTAATGCTGCCAATAAAGCTTGTCCAATCCGATCAGACTAGAACCCTACTTCTTGACTTCCTGCTTGATCAGCTCATCTTTGGCTGCGCCGCACTTGGGGCACTTGCCTGGCTTGCAGCGCTGTTCCATGGTTTCTCCGCACTTCGAGCAGACGAATACTGCCATTGTTCATCCCACCTCCGGATCTAGATGTTCTTAGTTTCGCCCAATTACACGATACTTCCTGCTGCCGTTCTCGGCGTCACCGTCGATTTTGAGCCCTTCCAGTCGCAGTAGCTGCGCCTTTTGTGGTAGTCCACCACCAAAGCCATTGAGCGTACCGTCGTGGGCCAGAACGCGGTGGCAGGGGACAACCAAACAGAGGCGGTTGCCGGCCATCACCCCGCCCACCGCCCGAGCGCCGCGTGGACGACCACAGCGTAGTGCGATCGAACCATAGCTCTCAGTCTGCCCTTTGGGTATATCGTGGACCAGCTCACTGACCTGACGCTGAAAGGGGGTCAGCCCTTCGTAGTCCAACGCCAGATCGTGCAGGTCCGCATGCCCTTGGGCGTAGGCCACCAAGCGCTCCACGACCTCTGCTAGACGCTCAGGGTCATGTACCAATGGTTCCTGCCCCTTCCCCTGCAGCTGCTCCCAGGCTTGGTCTGCCGTAGACTGGGGCAATGTCACCCGATAGAGCCCGCGCTCTGTGGCCGCGATCCCGATAAAGCCTAACTCCGTATCGGCAATGGCGTAGTACATGATTACCTCCATAGTGTGTTATGAGTCCCTAGTTCCTAGTCCCTAGTGGAGGTTGCCGAGAGGACCCTTTCCCTAAGCTCACGAGGGGCAAGGGCCGGGGGCGTGAGGCTACCTCTTGCTCCGACCCATCAGCTCGGCAGTGGCCA
>CAZINL010000229.1:430-1410 GCA_964540595.1 uncultured Clostridia bacterium | reverse complement strand
CCAAGACGTTGCTGACCACCTCACGCTGCAGCGGGTTGGCGATCAAGATCTCCGCACCGGCGTGGATGGTCATGGTGGCATAGGCGGCATTGAGGGCAGCTCGCAGCTTACGCCCTACCGAGACACCGCTGATGCCAAAGAGGGTATACAGACCTAACTCGTCATGAATGAGCTGTGAGGCCCGTAGCGTTTGCTCAAGCCCACCCGGTCCACCGGCCGCGACGCCTGCCAAGCAATCGATGACCAAGTCCTGACGACGCAGGCCAAGCTGCAGAGCTCGATCCAGCACTTGTTTGGTAATGTCAACCATACGCTCAGGATCAGGTCTGACTACTCTGCCGTCGTGAGGCAGGACAACGACCATAGCCCCATAACGGCGAGCCAGGGGCAGTATGCGGGAGATGCCATCCTCGGTGAGCGAGACGGCGTTGATCAGTGGCCGCCCGTGGACCAGTTGCAGGGCGAGCTCGATGCTCTCAGGGTCGCTGGACTGGATCGCCAGCGGCAACGCTACGGCCTGCTGCACGGTCGGGATAGCGAGCTCCATGGCCGATCTCTCGGCGAGGCCCGGGGCACTTACGCTGATATTGATTGCTTCAGCCCCCGCACTGCGCTGCTCAACCGCCTCGTCCATGATCGGCAGCCGCTCGCCCTGGATCAGGGCTTGGCGTAGATCCGAGCGGTGATATGCGCTGAGCCGTTCACTGATCAAGACTGGTGGAGCCTCATGCCCTACGACTCGGTGGTGCGTGCGGCTGGCGAGAAACCCGTCGTGGCAACTGGGTATGGCGGGCAGCGACGACACGGAGCGCGTCGCTGAGACGATCGCTCGTGTGTACTCCGGTGTACTGCCACAACAGCTGCCAATGACACGCACCCCGAGACGAACAAACCTTCCCACGGCCTCGGCCATCATCTCGGCTGTCACCGGATAAAGGGGGGCACCAACTCCGTCTGTCTGCGGCAGACCTGCGCTTGAC
>CAZINL010000229.1:0-420 GCA_964540595.1 uncultured Clostridia bacterium | reverse complement strand
TCTCCGCCAACACGGCCAAAAGCTGGTCAGGACCCTCGGAGCAGTTGGCGCCGACTAGGTCCACGTCCAGCCCGCTCAGGACTGCTGCGGCGGTGGCTGCAGGGGTGCCGGACAGGGTCAGCAGATGCCGATCAAAGGTAAGCTGCGCCATAATCGGCAGGTCGCAGACCTCACGAGTAGCTACCACCACTGCCTTGAGCTCCTGGATGTCGAGCATGGTCTCGATACTGATCAGATCGGCCCCAGCGGCGGTACCCGCCGCAATCTGCTCGCGAAATGCAGCCACGAGCGCTGTAAAAGATGCCTCGCCATCCCTGCCGAGGCGCACCCCACTGGGACCGACCGAGAGCGCCACCAGCGCTTGCCCGTTGGCGGCCTGCTTGGCTAGGGTGACACCGCGATGCACGAGATCCTTGGTCT
>CAZINL010000228.1:1957-3876 GCA_964540595.1 uncultured Clostridia bacterium | reverse complement strand
GTTCATCATAGGCCACGCGCAGCACCTCATCCACAGTGGTTACGCCGGCGAGGCACTTGACAGCTGCATGCTGTCTAAGCGTCTGCATCCCCTGGGCGATGGCCTGGCGCCGTAGTTCATCCCCTGCGGCCCGGGCTAAGGCTAACTGCCTGAGCTCGGGGGTAAATTGCATCACTTCGAAGACACCCAGGCGCCCCTGATAGCCGCTGCCATTGCAGGCATTGCAGCCCTTGCCACGGTAAAGCGTGACCGGTTGGTCACGGTCCAGCCCCAGAGCCACCCGATCTGGCACCCCAGGAGCGAGAGCGTAAGGCTCTTTGCATACCGGGCAGATGCGGCGGACCAAGCGCTGAGCCACCACGCCGACCAGCGACGAGGCGACCAGATACGGTTCCACGCCCATATCGATCAGACGGGTGATAGTGCTGGGGGCGTCATTGGTATGTAAGGTACTGAGCATGAGGTGACCGGTCAGTGCGGCTCGCACCGCTACGTCGGCGGTCTCGCCATCGCGGATCTCACCGATCATGATAATATTGGGGTCTTGGCGCAGGATGGAGCGCAGCCCACTGGCAAAGGTTAGTCCTGCGCGGGGGTTGATATTGACCTGGTTGATCCCTGCGACCCGGTATTCCACCGGGTCTTCGATGGTGACCAGGTTCTTTGAAGGCGAGTTCATCGCCGTCAAGGTGCTATAGAGGGTGGTGGTCTTACCACTACCGGTGGGACCGGTGACCAGGATCATGCCATAAGGGTGTTTGATCATCTCGCGGAAGAGGGCCAACGACTCCCTCTCCATTCCCAGCTCTTCCAGCTGGATATTGATGCTGCTCTTCTTCAGAATTCGGATAACGATCTTCTCACCGTGCAGGGTCGGCAGACTAGAAACACGGAGATCGATCTCATCCTGGCCGTGACTGAGCTGGATACGACCATCCTGGGGGATACGCTTCTCGGCGATATCCATCCCGGCCAAGATCTTGAGCCGCGAGACAACCACGGCGGTCGTCCCGGCGGGGGTATTCATCACATCGAAGAGGGTGCCGTCGATACGATAACGGACGCGCAGCCCGTTGTCTTGCGGCTCGATATGCACGTCACTGGCGCGGTCGCGCAGCGCGCCCTCTAATATGCTGTTGACCAGCTTCACGATCGGGGCATCATCAGCCTGCTGAGCGAGCCGCTGCCGCTCGGCGGCCTCATCGGGCCCCTGCTGCTTGACCTGCTCGACCACCTGCGCCTGGATCTTCTGCATCTGGTAGGCCTGGTTGATGATCTTATCTAGGTCCTTGTCGGTCATCACCACAATATCGACATCCAGACCAGTGGTAAAGCGGATATCGTCGAGAGCGATGAGATTGAGCGGGTCACCCATGGCGACGGTCAGGCGCGCGCCGTTCTTGCGCACGGGTACCGCGCGGTAGCGCTTGGCCATCTGCTCAGGGACGAGTCTGGCGACCTGAGCATCAAACCCGATCTCTTGCAGGTTGGTAAAGGGCAGGCCCAACTGCTGGCTGAGGGCCCGCTTGATCCCCTCATCAGTGGCAAAACCGAGACTGACCAAGACCTCGCCCGTCGGAGCACCGGTGGCCTTGTTGATCTCCAAGGCTGATTTGAGTTGATCAGCGGTGACCAGACCCGCTTCTATGAGGATATCTCCCAAACGTTTGCGCGGAGCAGCCACAGCTATCACCTCCAAGAAGAGAGCCAAGAGTCGCGAGGCCAAACACAAAGCAACCGACCATAGGTCTTGCCTAAGCAAGGCTGATGATCGGTTGCGCCACCCTCTTCCCGCAGACCATGGCGCCCAGATCGGCCTGGCGGTTCATTGAGACCTCATCGTATTCTCACTACTTCGCGATCAAGAGGTAGACTCCTTCAGTTATGACCAAAAAAGCCGATTAAACTAAATCTTGGGC
>CAZINL010000228.1:0-1947 GCA_964540595.1 uncultured Clostridia bacterium | reverse complement strand
TTTTGCGTTTCTTCAGCGCTGGTCGTTTCTCTTGCACTGGTGCCGCAGGTGCTGCCTCTTGGGCTTTCTTGGCCTTCATCAGGTGTCTGGGCATCAGGGCCAGTACGATACCGATGCCTATGGTCTCCATGGCAAGGCGGGTATAGAGATCGCTCCAACCAAGCGATGTAATCAGTTGCTGGGCGAGCAGCACGATCCCGCTGTTGAGAGCAAAGATCCACACCATCCAGTACAGCCAGCTCTTGACCGGCTTGATGAAGCGGTTGATGACCATATAGGTCGCTAGACCGCCACCGACCTGGATGACTAAACGAAGCCAGTAGTTCATGGGTAGACTCCCTTCTCATAGTGCAGTGCTGGTTCTGATTCCACATCGTCGTGCGTAATCCTGCCTACGCTCCCATGGCAAACAAAAACAACGCCATGACGGCGTTATTCTTGGCTGAGAGTTGGCTCCCCAAATGTGCAGCTCAGTTCTAGCTGGTCGCCCTTGACCGCGATCGCCAGCTCGGTCAGCTCTCGCGTCTGTCGTTCGGGATATCGAGGGTCCTGCTGGGCGCTGAGAACCGCTTCACGCAAAGATGCCAATAACCGTCGTGACGGTCGCGCAATGGTGACGGTGGTACATAAGGTACGGTCAGAGCTCACGCCTCTCCCCCCTCTAGAGATGATGCCAGGAGCTGTCAGCTCCCTTAGCATTATCGCCAAAGAGAGGGCCGGACAATCTCAACCGAGCCACGTCTCCCAGTCATCACGAGGGGCTAGGGGCTTAAGACAGTGCCCCTTTGCGCCGTAGATGCCGCAGCAAGACGCGTTCCACCCGCCGGACGATCTTGGTCCCGATGAACTCGTTCTTGCTCATGGGGACCACCAAGATGGTATACATCCCCAAACGATTGCCGCCTAGCATGTCAGTGAAGACCTGGTCACCGATCAGAGCGGTCTCCACCGCGCTGACGCCCAGCGCTTGCATGGCAGCGCGAAACCCCCTGGCGAACGGCTTGCCTGCCTTATGCCAGCCGGGGATCTGCAGTTGCATGGTAAAGGACCTGACGCGATCCGAGACGGCGTTGGAAACAAGGCAGACCTTGAAGCCTTGCGCTTTGACCTTGGCTAGCCACGCCAGCAGCTCGGGGTTGGCTTTGTCCGAGTCCCATGGCACCAGGGTATTGTCGAGGTCCGAGAAGATCGCCTTGATCCCCAGCGAGCGAAGCTTGTCTAGATCGATCTCGTGGATCGATTGCACATACTTTTTCGGCGTGAGCAGATTGAGCATAAAACCTCCGGTTTGAGCCACTTGGCACTAGGTATTAGCTGCTAGGAGTGTGTGTGGGCTGGTGACCATTATTATAGCATCTCCTGGCAAGGCTGTCCCTTATCACCCAAAAAAGGAAAACGCCCGGACTATTTGTCCAGGCGTCATATGCGACTCCATGTCTAGGACGGTTGACGGATGACGGTCGACTCTTCTCATCCCTGCCTTCTGGTGTCTGATCTCTGGTGTCTGGTGCCTTTTCTAGTGGTGCCAGTTCTCAGCCTCGAGATCCTTGAACAGTTTCTGCACCGCCCGCTTCTCGATCCGTGAGATGTACGAGCGCGAGATGCCTAAGGCCTTGGCGATCTCGCGCTGAGTCTTGCGCGCCACCCCGTTGAGCCCATAGCGCATCTCCAACACCCCACGTTCACGTGAGGTCAGATCAGCCAGCTTGGAAAGCAGTTTCAGCTTCTCCAGCTTGGCCTCTACCTCTTCAGACACGGCATCGTGGTCCACCGGCAAGATATCCATCAAAGTGATCTCATTGCCTTCTTTGTCGATGCCGATCGGCTCCTGCAGGAAGACCTCGACCTTATTCTTCTTGTTGCTACGAAGATGCATCAAGATCTCATTCTCAACGCAGCGCGCGGCATAGGTGGCGAGTCGGGTACCTTTATCACTGCTGTAGGTGT
>CAZINL010000227.1:562-3923 GCA_964540595.1 uncultured Clostridia bacterium | reverse complement strand
CCCATGGCGAACTCATGCACCCGCACCCCAGACAGCTTGGCGAACGTGAAATGACCGAGTTCGTGGATGAAAACCAGTCCCCCGAATACCAATACGAAAGCGACAAAGGTCAGCACAGCGTTCACCCTTTCTGCTATAGCTCCCGGATCGTCTCCTCTGCCATGCGTCGTCCCCACAGGTCAGCATCCAGGACGGCCGCCAGCGTTGAGGCTGGAGCAGCCGAGTGTCTAGCTACCACAGTCTCAACAACCTTGGTGATGGCTGTAAATGAGATCTTTCCTTGTAAGAAGGCAGCGACCGCTACCTCATTGGCTGCATTTAAGACTGTAGAGGCCGTTCCCCCCATCTCCATCGCTCGATAAGCCATTGACAAGGCGGGGAAGCGTTCGTGATCGGGTTCAGCAAACTCTAGTCTCCCCACCTGCGCCAAAGAGAGCCTTGCAGCAGGCGAAGGCAACCGGTCGGGATAGGTCAGAGCGTACTGGATAGCGATGCGCATATCCGTAGGGCCGAGTTGGGCTAAGAGGGAACCATCCACGAACTCAACCAGCGAATGAACAATGCTCTGAGGATGAACCATCACTCTGATTTGTTGCGGTTGGAGACCAAACAACCAGCGCGCCTCGATGACTTCTAAGCCCTTGTTCATCATGGTGGCGGAGTCTATGGTAATTTTCGGTCCCATCTTCCACCGAGGGTGCAAAAGCGCCTGCTCTACAGTAACAAGTTCGATCTGTTCCCGTGAATGCCGCCAAAAGGGACCACCCGATGCAGTGATAATGACCGAATCAAGCCCCTGTGGCGAGCCCTGTAAACACTGGAAGATAGCTGAGTGTTCACTGTCAACCGGTATGAGGCTGGCCTGCGATTCGCGGGCGGTCGCCATCACCAGTTCGCCGCCTGCAACCAATGTCTCCTTATTGGCTAAGGCCACTGACTTCCCTGCCTTGAGTGCTGCCAGGGTGGGTTCAAGTCCGACCATCCCGACCAGTGCGTTGACAACCACATCAACGCTACCCAGGCCAGCAATCTCCTTCAGCCCATCCATCCCCTCTAGAACACGGACGCGGCCAGCCGTGCGCTCACGGACCACCGCGGCCTGATCTGGCTCCCACACAGCCACCACCTGTGGGTGAAAGCGGTCAATCTGCTCACACAATAAGTCTATGCTGCTATGTACCGCCAAAGCCATCACTGTGAACTTTTCGGGATGCTGGGCTACCACATCGAGGGTTTGCCTCCCGATTGAGCCAGTTGAACCCAAAACTGCGATTGTCTTATGTCCATCCATCGTCTGCCTCCTAAGCAGCCAACCACGAGGCTCTAGCCCCCCAGTGTTAATAGCACGTACAAGAACGCGATGACCGTCAGATAGGAGTCAAAGCGATCAAGGATACCACCGTGTCCCGGCAAGATATGGCCAGCATCTTTCGTCCTAAACTGACGTTTGATCGCGGATTCAGCGAGGTCACCGATCTGAGCGATAGCGCCGCCGAGGAGGCCGATCAGCGCCGCAGCGACTGGATCGAGGCCAAACCGCGAAGCGACCAAGGCCGACGCCGCAGTGCTCATAGCCAGTCCACCGATGGTCCCTTCAATGCTTTTGCTGGGGCTGAGCTCGGGACAGAGCTTGTGCCGCCCCCAGGTGGAGCCAACCGCAAATGCTGCGGTGTCGTAGCCCCACGTGATCGCAAACGAGACCGCCAGCCACGCTATGCCATCGGGGCGTTGTCGGATCATGATCGCACGTGAGAACAAGAAAGGAAGATAGAGCGCGGCAAAGGCGGTGATTGCCATACTAATCAGTGAGAAACGCCGATAGTCCACTACCGAACGGGTCAGTAGATAAAGCACTACCAGGGTCAAGATGATCTGAAAATGCGCACCGACGAGTTCCGGAAAGCCAATCAACAATACTGCTAGTAACCCTGTGAGAAACAAGTCCACCGTGAGGTTCTCGCGATGAACAATCCGCTGCAACTCCAATAAGCCTATGCCAGCAAGAAGCATGACCGCTATCTTCAGCGGCCAGCCTCCTGTGACAACCAGCCACAGCAACACGATTGCGCCGATAATTCCCGTGGCAATCCGGGACCCAAGCATAGGTGCAACCTCCTACCGGCTCTTCAGACCTCCAAAACGGCGATCCCTCTGCTGATAGGCGTTGAGGATCGTGACAATCTCCTGTTCGTCAAAGTCTGGCCACAACTTAGATGAGAATAATAGCTCTGCATAAGCGCTTTGCCAGATCAGAAAGTTTGAGAGCCTCTGTTCACCGCTTGCCCGCACGACGAGGTCGGGGGCAGGTAGTTCGGGAGCATACAGGTGAGCCGCGATGGTCTCCTCTGATATCGTGTCTGGGTCGAGCTCGCCTCGCTTGACTTGCGCAGCGATGACTCTCACGGCATCTGTGATCTCCGCCCGGCCACCATAGTTGAGTGCGATATTGACCACCAGTCCAGTATTGCCACGAGTGTCATTAACGGCCTTTGTTATCCAGCTGCTAGTTTCTTTGGGAACAGCGTCGAGGCGACCGGTTACCATCAAGCGAACATTTCTCTCCATCAGCGTGTGAAGATCGCGACGAATCCATTCAATGGGCAGCCTCATGAGGAAGTCAACCTCCTCACGAGGACGTGTCCAGTTCTCGGTCGAAAACGCATAGAGCGTTACTGCGGCTAGTTTGAGGTTCCCAGCTGCTTCGATCACCCGCCGCATGGCTTCGACGCCAGCCTGGTGTCCGAAACGGCGAGGCAACCCCCGGCGCTCAGCCCAGCGGCCGTTCCCATCCATGATAAACGCCACATGCCGCGGCAGCGCACGCCCGTCATTGGCGATGGATATCTGCTTGTCTTGCGTCTTCTTGCTCCACCAAGCCATAGCTCTCACCCCCATCTCATAGCCAGTGTCGAAAGATCGCCTGCCACTCCCGCGGCCAATACAACAAGCCCCCTCCAGCGAGGGGGCTTGCGGCTCATTCAAGCGCGGCATCAAACCCAAGCGCGTGTGCAGGTGGCTGCCATGCGGTTGTGAGTATAATCCCCTCGCGCTGGTCCTGCACCTTGACAACACGCCAAGTCCCATCGGGCCCCTGGCTCTTCTTGGGGGCACACGTCCGCTTGACTATTACGGGCCGCCCCACCATGTTGCGAAAGTGCTCAACCACCTCATCAAGGGGCCTCGCCAGCCAAGAGTCCATCTGATCGGACCGCTCGCCCGTCATTAGACCTCCATGACCTCTTTTTCCTTGAGTTGCAGGATCTGGTCGACCTCTTTGATGTACTTGTCCGTGAGCTTCTGGCACTCGTCCTGCCCACGTTTGTTCTCATCTTCGGTCAGATCCCCGCTCTTCTCCTTAGCC
>CAZINL010000227.1:0-552 GCA_964540595.1 uncultured Clostridia bacterium | reverse complement strand
AGGCCATCATTGCATTCACGACGCAGATTGCGAATGGCTACCTTCGCTTCTTCACCCTTCTTGTGCACGACCTTGACGATCTCTTTACGGCGCTGCTCGGTCAGTTGAGGCATGATCAAGCGGATTACAACGCCATCATTGGATGGAGTAATGCCGAGATCTGAGGCCATGATCGCCTTTTCAAGGGCTTTGATCATACTCTTGTCCCATGGCTGGATCACGATGGTCCGCGCATCAGGTATGGAGACATTCGCCACCTGGTTGATAGGTGAAGGGGTTCCATAGTAGTCTACGGATATCTTGTCCAAAAGCCCTGGTGTCGCACGACCAGCCCGAAGCGAACTTAGGTCCTTTTTCAGAGCAGCGATGGTCTTAGACATTCTTTCCTCTGCGCCCTTAAGAAGCTCCTTCATTCAATCTTCCCCCTTCACGATAGTGCCGATTTCTTCGCCCATGACGGCTTTCATAACATTTCCTGGCTGATCCAGGCCAAACACAACGATAGGGATACGATTGTCCATACATAGCGATGTGGCCGTAGAGTCCATCACT
>CAZINL010000226.1:0-3978 GCA_964540595.1 uncultured Clostridia bacterium | reverse complement strand
CCAAGGCCAGCTGCTAGGGATTGTGACCTTTGATGATGTGGTCGATGTGGTCCAGGAAGAGGTCACCGAAGACGTCCTCAAGCTAGCCGGTGTCAGCGAAGAGGAGGTCGAGATGCAGGGTGGGTCGTGGCTGCGAGCGCGTCTGCGACTGCCATGGCTCTTGATCGCACTTTTCGGCGAACTGATCTCGGGCAGGGTGATCAGCAACTTCTCCCATGCGCTCGAAGCGGTGGTGTCGCTCTCTTTTTACATCCCCGTTCTCATGGACATGGGAGGCAATGTCGGTACACAATCGGTGGCGATCATAGTCAGGGGATTGGCCACCAACCAGCTCGACTCGCGCTATCTAATGCGCTATGTCCTCAGGGAGACAGGAATAGGGGTCATAGTCGGCGCCACCTCTGGTCTCTTGACCGCAGGTGTGGCTCTACTCTGGCAGGGAAGTGCCCAGATCGGGCTGGCGGTTGGGCTAGCTATGACGATCACACTCACCATCGCCGCCACCATGGGGATCGCCGTGCCGTTGCTCTTGCACCGCTTGGGACGCGACCCTGCCGTGGCCAGTGGTCCGTTTGTGACCACCGCGCTGGATATTGCAGGACTGTTTATCTACTTTACCAGCGCAACCATGATCTTAGGGCTGTAGAGATCCGAACGACAAGAGCCTGGCTTGACGCCAGGCTCTGTTTTCATATCTGCTAGTCACTCACCCATGGCCTTGATATAGGAGCTCACATCCGCATTGTAGACGATATGCTCAACCGTGGCGGTGTACCAGGGTCCGGTGTCACCCTCCCACAGAATAGAGAACTCGGTTGGCAGTAGGATGCCGCTGGACTGCTTCCAGGCACCAACATTGACCCGCCAGAGAGTCTTGGTTGCGCTGGTGACCTCTTTCCACCGTAGTGCCTCGATGCTCTTCATCAAGCCGCTATCAGGATCAAAGCTAACGATGAAGCTGTCTTGGTCGCTGCCGAATGGCACGATCAGCCGGGCATGAGTGGCATCAATCGGTTCCCACCGAACGCGACCATCGGTCAGGTAGATGGAGGGGAAGAAGATCGCCTCCCCCCAGAGGGCTAAGTTGGCGCTCATATCCAGCTTCGGCTCATTTTCGGTGACACCCATGGGCAACTGAAAGCGGGCATGTCCGTCCAGATAGTGTTCATTGACCCTCATTAGAGGTCGACCAAAGATTGTCGCTTCGATGTAATGCCGATACCCTTGGCCTGCCTCATGGGTAAAGCGCCAGCGGGCAGGGAAGCGTACCGGACCAATGCGCAGGTGACCCCGACCGGTGACAACTGCGGAAGTGACCACCGGTACGCTGTCATCCATGGTGGTGCGGTAGAACCGTTCAACAGGCGCTGGTAGACCAGCTGGTAGAGCGACGCTACGTATCTCCCTTGACTGCCCTTCGTACGTCGTGAAGGGCAGTGGCTGCATCTGAAGCCCTATGGTGCCTACGGCAAGAGCGAGGATAAGGAGTCCGCCAACTACCCAAAGGGATTTGATTATTACGTGCAACGCTAGAACACCCCCCAATTAGAAATGCGCGAAGGATATTGCCAACTATCCCCACTTTAGCATATGAGGCCAGGCGTGTCATCAAAAAGAAAGACCCGGCTGGGTCTGTGGTCAGAACCGGGAATGCACAAGCGAACATGGTCTCTGTCGTCCGAGCCTGCTCGTTTGGGGTTCAGTCGGTCCGAGCAAATGCCCCTGCAGCAATCAGAGAGCGGCAATACTCCGCATCCGATCGGTTGCTGCCGTCGCGTATGTCGAGGGAGGGCTTCGTCTTGAGACTGGAGAGACGAAGGTTGAACTCATAGAAGCCGGACTTTAGGTTATCAATGCGCAAGCTCTGAAATCCACCACCGGGCACGGTAAACGTGTTGGTGGAGACCGGGACTTTGTCAGCGTTCACGCTCAGGCGGTTGAGCGTATACCTCACGGTCTGCGCCCGCTTGTCATAGTTCGTGATCATGAAGCACAGGGCATTACTGAGGTGCCTGATCTCGAAAGCACCGCTGGTCAGTCTTCTCGGCATTGTTTACCTCCCCCCTTTCTCTACCAATATATGTGGCCTAGAAAGAACGCGTGTGAGAAAGGTTGCCGCACAGTTTCCCTGCGAAGCGAATATGATAGATCACGATAGGGCGATTATGATGCGGGCAGGGGGAGGAGCAGGACCATGACAATACGGGGATCGATACAGCAGATATGTGCTACGTGCATGTGGTGGGTGGGTAAGCCGGAGAGTGAGATATCATCTGCCACCGATGACAGTGAGGGAGAATGCAGCTGCCCCTGTGGCGGTCTGCATGGCATACCTCTGAAACAGAGCGCCTCATGCAATTGCTGGCGCGGTCTAGACTGACCGTGCGTGACAGTCTACCTAGAGCTTAGCTCGCCCCATAGGTCGCATACGAAGACCGGTTCGGTACCATTCGTACCGAACCGGTCTTGTCGTCGCTGCCTATATCTGCATAGGGAGGTCGTCTTAGATCGTACCCTTTTTGAGCTCGGAAGTGAGCCCATCGGCGGTTCGCAGAGCCAGCGCCATGACCGTCTCGGTGGGATTGCCACCGCCACCCGTGACGAAGATAGGGGCGCCAGTGATCCAGAGATTCGGGATATCATGGCTCTGCCCAAAGGAGTTGACCACCGAGCGCTCGGGGTCATCGCCCATACGGCACCCGCCCATCAGATGGGCTGTATCACTGGTCACAAAGACCGGTTCGCCGCCAGCCGCACGCAGGATCTCCCTCGCCTTGGCGATGCCATGCTGATACAGGAGCTTGTCATTCTCTCCATAGCTGAACTCGACCAAAGGGATAGGCATACCATACTCATCGTGATCTTTGGTCAGTACGATCTGATTACTCAGGTCTGGCAGAACCTCACCTACCAGCGTGACGCGGGCGTAGAAATTGAAGTCACGCATAGCGTCGGATAGAGACTGCCCCCACAGGTTTGAACTCTTGGCCAAGCCTTTGGCCACGGCTACCGGCCGGGCGCCATGGGCGTGCAGAGTATAGCCGCGTTTAAAGCCTCGATCTGGATCGGTCTCGTAGAATGCTTGCGTGGTAGCCAGTACCGGCGTCCCCTTGTAGAAACGGATCTCGTCTGGGAACCGAGCGTAGACATCATGGCTGCTGTGGGGCATGAAGCCTCTACCCACCACACCGCTGCTATTGGCCAAGCCGCGTGGATGGGCGTGGCAAGCCGACGCCAAGAGCAGGCGGGGGGCCTCGATGACGAAGTTGGCCAGCACGACCACGCGCGCACGCTGCTCATACTCCTTGCCGTCATGGACAAACTTGACGCCCGTAACCGTGCCGTCAGACCCCATATTGATCTTGGTCACCATACAGTCACTGAGGAGCTCAGCTCCCTCGCCGATGGCCTTGGGGATATGGTGGACTAGCGTACTAAATTTGGCGTTGGGCAGACACCCCTGATTACAGAAGCCACGATTGATGCACGGTGGTCTGCCATCAAACGGCCCGGAGTTGATGGCCAACGGTGCCACCACGCTGGGGATACCGAGTCGCTCGCAGCCGCGACGGAAGACTTGGGCGTTGGAGCTGATCGGTTCGCGCTCCGGGTAGGGAAACGGGCCGTGAAAGGCACCCCACGGAAACTCCTTTGGACCCGAGATGGCGATCTCACGTTCTACTCTGTCGTAGTATGGTGCTAGGTCATCATAAGAGATCGGCCAATCATCACCTATACCGTCCTGGCTACGGGTACGGAAATCACTCGGATGGAAGCGGAACATGACGCCGGTGAAGTGGGTCGTCCCACCGCCGACACCGCGGCCGGTGTTGTTGTGCCCCAATGTGAGTGGGTCTTTACCTCCGACATAGCGGGTCTCCATCCATCCTAGGGCGGTGTTCATGGAGAGCTCGTCGCTGGCGAAGTCCGTCTGTGGATTCCAAAACGGCCCCGCTTCGATCAATACGACCTTGAATC
>CAZINL010000225.1:3082-3981 GCA_964540595.1 uncultured Clostridia bacterium | reverse complement strand
TAGACCGCGAAATAGTAGTGGTTCTGACCTTGCATCCATGCCGCGATCTCCGCGGGCGTTTCACTCTGCAACGATGGCATGAAGATGGGGGTACCACGCATATGCGCCACCAATGCAGCGTCTAGCGGAGCGATCAGCCCCGCATCCTCAATAGGAACTTGTTTGGTGGTCATGCCGTCGATGACGGGAACATCAATCGGCCTAGTCTCTCGTATAGCATCGACGCACCGGTTGCCAAAACCGTTGTCGAAGAAGACCCTGAGTGTCTCTTGATCATGGGCGTAGAGTGCGACCGCATGGCTGAGGATACCGTGAGCCACCCATTTCTCGGCGGCAGATTGGTACAATCGATCGTAGATCCTTGCCCGGTTGTGTTTCACTGCACCATGGGCGTGTATGGGTGAGAAAGTACCTTTAGCCAGACCGAAGTAGTTCTCCCGGGGCTGGTAGCAGCACAGGAACCCGACCATCTCGTCGCCGTCAAAGGCGGTGACGCCCAGCCCGTTCTTCGCAAACACATCCAGATCGGGCAGTTGGTCCACGAAGGGGAGCGCAGGAACGGCAACACGCTCTTCTTCGTAGTTCTGCTTGGCGATTCTGATCGCCCTCTTGCTGTGATCCGCGGTGAAAGTCTCTATCCGCATAGATGTTCACCTTCCTTGGGCTCATCAACAAACCACACCTTCAGCAGCCGTGTTTGGGTGACAAATCCAGCGCTCTCCAGGGTCCGCTTGGAGTTGTGATTGTAATACCAGCAGCCGCAGTAGGGAGTGATGCCTTGCTCGCGGCAGATCTCGGTCAGATGCATGATGATGCTGCGTCCCACCCCCTGTTGCCGATGATCGGGATGGACGCTCATGCCGATGGAAGCTGTGTTAGGAGTGAGCTGATTAGGATTT
>CAZINL010000225.1:0-3072 GCA_964540595.1 uncultured Clostridia bacterium | reverse complement strand
CCTGACCGAGAAAGACACCATCCTTGTGCATGACGTAGTACTTGCCCAGGCGGATGTTCTCAGCCACCCCTTCGGTGTCCAGGATATCCGCCTCATCCGCTGGTTCGGCAAGCCGGAGCAGACCGCGTTCCCATTCGGGTGGGCGCACCGCCACACCACTATGGCGGAAGAAGTAGGCCTGCTTCTCAATAACCTTGTGCTTATCCATGCACAGCGAGAGCAGCAGCTCGTCGTTGGTCGGGACAAAGGCATAGGACGGTGTCAACTCTTCCAGCATCTGCGTAAACGCTGGCTGAGCGTGCCGCAGGTGAGATATAGGAAGGTGGAATAGGGTCAGGTTCTCCTGTCGGTAGATGCCGCAGAGGCCGATCGTCTCTCCACCGTGTTCGATCCGGTAGAACCGGCTACCCAGGACGTGCTCTTCCCAAAAGTCGTCGTTCACACCGGTCAACGTAGCTAGATACTGGCGAAATAGAGGTTGGCACTCGCCAAGGGTGGTGGGCATAAATGCGTACATGTGGCTCACCTTCTTTCGTCTTGTTGGGGAGCAAAGGGCTAGGAGCTAGGGTCCCTCGCTTATGACTCGCACGCCATCGGACAGCTTGCGCTCCATGTCATGCATCAGCTTGCGGTCATTCCAGGTGTAGAGGACGGTATTTAGGTCGTAGCCAGGCGGGTAGAGGTGCTCGGCCCCGACCAAGAGCTTCACCCGCTTCTGATTGACCGTGATCCGGTGCTCGCGGGAGAAGACTATCATGTCACCTTTGCTGTTGGGCAGCTCGGCGATAACGCCACGCTGATCGAGGGTAAGGATCAGGACCGAGTCACCTAGCGCCCAAGGGCGTGGGGCAGGATCAGCCTGATCAGGCTCCGGTGGAGTGGAGAGTGAAGCGTCCGCCGCTGGCGAGGCGATTGCGGGAGCTTCAGGTTTGACTGGCACGAAGGGGATCTCATCCACAGGCTTGCGTTGACCAGCTCCGTCCTGGCTGGGACCGGGCGCCATCTGCAGATGCTCCCTGGCCTTAGCCAGCACCTCAGCGCCGATCCCAAGCCGCTCGGCGATCCAGAGGGCGTGGCTGCCGCCCGCCTCGCCCATCACCAGGCGGTAGAGCGGCCTCAGCGTCACCGGGTCGAAGTCCATCCGCCCGTTGATAAAGCCCGGGTGGATATCCGCCAAACGTTTCACATCACTGTAATGGGTGCTGGCTAGCGTGACGGCACGGCTTTGATGTAGGGTCTCTAAGATCCCCATGGCCAGCGCTGCTCCTTCGGCGGGGTCAGTCCCAGTGCCGACCTCGTCGAGCAGCACCAGGGTGGAGTTGTCGGCTCGTCTGATGATCTCGGCGATATTGCTCATATGCGAGGAGAAGGTGCTGAGCGACTGTTCGATGCTTTGCCCATCGCCGATATCGGCGAGCACCTGGTGGAAGATGGACAGTTGGCTGCCCTCGGCCATCGGCACATGCAGCCCCGACTGCATCATCAGCGTCAGCAGTCCCACCGTCTTGAGCGTCACCGTCTTGCCGCCCGTATTGGGCCCGGTGATCACTAGGGTGTGATAGCGCTTGCCCAAAGAGAAGTCTAGCGGAATTACATCGCCGGTGATCAGAGGGTGGCGCCCCTGGCGAATGCCGATCAGGCCCTGATCGTTGACCGCTACGGTACGGGCGCCATGCTTAACGCTCAGTCGTCCTTTGGCGAAGGCTAGGTCATATTGCGCCATGGTCTCGAGGTTGATGCGGATGGGTTGGGTGAGCGGAGCCACCTGCTCGGTGAGGGTGCACAGGATGCGATACTCCTCCACCTCTTCCTCGATCCGCAGTCCCTGCAGTTCATTGGTCAGATTGCGGATTACCGTCGGTTCCATGAAGACGGTCGAACCGCTACCAGAGCTGCCGGCGACGATGCCGTCGATCTTCTGCCGATGGCTGGCTTTGACCGGCAGGACGTAACGGCCGTCCTTGAAGCTGATTAGGTGATCCTGGAGGGCATCGCGGTATTGCGCGGAATTGAGGATCGACTGCAGCTTGGACTGGATGCGCTCCTCAGTGATCTGGATCTCGCGGCGGATGCGGGCCAACTCGGAGCTGGCTGAGCTCGCCACGCGCGCTCCATCGATGCTGCGCGTGATCTCGTCCTCTAAGCTGGTGCAGGGGGTTATCCCATCGGCGTAGCGGCTGAGGCGCGGAGCGACTAGCCGCTTGCCGCCCATGTAGCGCTTCATCTCGCGGCAGCCGCGCAGGAAGTCGGCTAGGCGCAGCAACTCAGTGGGGTTGAGCACACCGCCCTTTTCCACGCGGTCGATTACCTCGCGCAGGTCGGCCATGCCGTGCAGGGGGACTTGCGACCGACCATCCAACTGGGTGCGGGCTTCGGTGGTCTCTTCCAAGGCGGCCTCGATGGCAGACTTGTCGGTAAGGGGAAGCAGGCGTTCCACCAGTTCGCGCCCGAGGTTGCTGACGGTGAGGTCGGCGAGCTGAGCCTTGATCTTGTCGTATTCCAGGGTCTGTAAGACTTTGTCGTTCATCAACGTAGATCGCTCCTTCGGGTAGTCATAAGTGATAAGTTATAGGTCGGGTTGTCGACGAGTCTACCGGGACTCAGCATGGCCGCGCTATCACACTGAGGTTCGGGGCTCGTAGGCAAATCGCGACAGGCTGCTCCAGGTACACAAAAACGCCGTGGCGAGCATAGATCACCACGGCGTGTACGCATAGACTCTGGCTGCCTAGGGCGGTCCTAGCCCGTACGGACAGCAAAAAAAGCCGTGGAACAGTCCACGGCTCTACGGTCTATCGTAGAAGGGGTGGTATTCGTTCTCAACCTAGCACCCACTGCGCTGCGAGCATATCAAATCAAGCGCCCTTATCTCGGGCGCGACTGATCATACTAACCATCGCAGTGGCTATGCAATTACTTGTGGTTGAGAACCTTCACCGACATCCAAATTCCCCCTAACAATCTGCTACCAGTTTACGGCATGGGGAAGGATCTGTCAACGGGTGGATTTGTTAACTAAGGGGTCTGACCCCTTAGTTAACACAGCGCAAAAAAAGTGGGCGGCCGAAGCCG
>CAZINL010000224.1:0-4042 GCA_964540595.1 uncultured Clostridia bacterium | reverse complement strand
TCCGCCCCCGTCTCCACTGAGGACTGTGGTCTGTGGACTGTGGACTCTTCCGTCCCATCCCGTTCCCACTTTGGCCCTTGGCCTCTGGCCTTTGGGCAAATACTATCCTCCATACGAGACCATCCTTTCCTCGCTGCTCTTGAAGGCCCAGAGCGCGATCGGCCACAGCACGGCATTCCAGAAGAGCTGCAGGGCTAGCAGCCGCCATATGCCGTCGCTGCCGATCGCGATCAGCAGTGGGGCGCTGGCTACCGAGCCAAAGGGAAGCAGCGCCAATACGCGGCCGATCCCCCAGGGCATCAGCGCAAAGGGGATCAGCGCCCCGGAGAAGAGCGTAATCATAGCCTGCCGTATGTAGTAGGCAGTATAACTGGCGTTCTTGATATAGATCACCAGTGAGGCAAAGAGGAAGTCCATGGCGAAGCCCAAGGAGATGGAGAGCAGCAGACTCACCAGGACGAAGGGACCGTGGACCAATAGACCACCGAGGTACACGCCGAGGGCAGGGGAGAGCAGGAGCATCGGCAGCGAGTAGAGCATCAGACCGGGGAGCCAGCCGCCGATGGTCTCCGCCATCATTTGTCTCAATACCGGCATTGGGCGTGTATAGCGCGAGATGATCGACCCTTCCCAAAAGGCCGTGGTGGCCGGGGTGACTACATTGAGCTGCTCGCCCAAGATGGAGGCTAGCAACGTGTAAGCGAGCAGTTGCGGCAGACTAAGGGCTCCAAGGTCCGCTCCTTGGTTGGCGATGGATCGCCAGAGCAGCAGCAAAATGATCATGGTCGCCAGCTTGAGTAGGTAGCCGCTTAAGACGTAGAATAGGCCGCCGTCGAAGCCACGAGTTGCCGATAGTTGGGATGTCATGAGGTATTTCTTCACACCAGTTCCTCCTCATTCGGATAGAGGGCAAAGTGAAAGAGCCACGGGCTCCTGCCCGTGGCTCTTTGCTCACAGCGGCACCGGGTAATCCCGGTCAGTGACGCCAAACAGCGCACCCCACCCCTGTAATCGTAAAGCCGCGGGCTAGCACCCGCGGCTGAAGATTAACAACCTATGTTCAGCCTGCGCGACGTGCGCGCAGTAGCCAAACGTTGTGCATCATCAGGACCGTAGGTGCCAAATGGGTAGACTCCCCCCTGGGCGGAAACCTTGAGTCCTGCGCGGATCTGCATCATGACAAAATACCCCAAGCTCAGTGCTTTCTTGGCCATGTGCAGATTCCTCCTTCTTTCCTAGATTTCCCCGTCATTATAGCCAAGTGTAACCAGAATGGCAAGAACAAAATGGCAATGTGGAGGTGGTCGCCCAGTACCTACCAAGACAAGGACATACAGCTGGCTGACAGAAACCTAAGCGCCTGGGCTGAATGTATTATTACAACTCACGAATCTCATATGAACATGACCCAAAAGTACGCCAGCCCATATTCAACCTCACGGTCCGGGACTATACTGTCCGTAAGGTCCGGCCATATCTGCACGACGAGACACAGGGCTCGATGGTCAACACAAGCGTCAAACAAAGAAGCAAGACATAAAAGGAGTACTGCGCGATGGATATTGTCAAGGTGCTAAGGGACGGGTTCAGGCCCGCCCTAGGCTGTACGGAGCCTGCTGCGGTGGCCTATGCGGCCGCGCTGGCTGCCCAACTGCTCGGCGGGGAGATCAGCCAGGTTAAGGTTACTACCGACATGAATGTCTACAAGAATGGGATGGGCGTCTATGTGCCCGGAACCGATCGTTATGGGTTGGAGATCGCGGCCGCTGTGGGGGCCATAGGTGGCGATCCTGATCTGGAACTGCAGGTTCTAGGGGCCGCCTCGGCCGAAGAGATCAAGAAGGCTTATAAGATGGTCAGTGATAATAAGGTCATCGTACGGCCCAACACCCAACAGGGGCGACTCTATATCGAGGCCACGGTCCACAGCGACCTGGGCTATGCCACTGTCTTTTTGGAAGGTGCGCATACCAATGTCACCAAGACCGTGGTGAATGGATTTGAGAGGACAATGGCGAGCGCTCAGGACCACGGCTGCAGCCAACCGGACGATCTACACAGCATCCCGTTTACTAAGTATTGTGCAGCGATTCTCGCTCTGCCCGTGGAGCAACTGACATTTGTTCGTGAGGCAGCCCATGCCAATGCCCAGGTGGCCAAAGCCGGGATGGAACACAGTCTGGGCATCGGGCTAGGGGCACGCTATAGCCAACTGATGCAGAAGGGGCTTCTCTCGGCCGATATCGCTAATGAAGCCATGATGGTCACCGCAGCCGCGGCCGACGCTAGGATGCATGGCTGGCCGGAGCCAGTCATGAGTGTGGATGGCAGCGGCAATCAGGGGATTACGGCCACCCTACCAGTTCTGACCGTGGCACAGCGTCTGAAGAGCAGTGACGACGATCTTACCCGGGCCTTGGCTCTAAGCGAGGGGGTTACCCTTTATGTCAAACGGAGCATCGGCAAACTATCGGCGCTGTGCGCTTGCGCTGTGGCCGCGGCCATAGGTGCTGCCTGCGGGGTCACTTACCTCTTAGGTGGCGAACAGCCGCAGATTGAGGCTGCTCTGAAGAATGTTACAGCCAACCTGACCGGGATGATCTGCGATGGCGCGAAACCTGGCTGTTCGTTTAAGTTGGCCACCGCCGCCAACTGCGCAGTCCAGTCGGCCATGCTTTCTATGGAAGGGGTGGAGGTGGGCTCTACCGATGGTATCGTCACCGACACGGTTGACGGAACCATCGTGAACTTAGGGCGTGTTTCCAACCCTGGGATGGTGGAGACCGATCGCGTAATCGTGGAGATGATGAGAGACAAGAGTCAGTGTGCTTCGAGCTAGGGTGGCAGGACCGAGATAGATATGCAAAAGCAAAGAGGCGAGCCAGCTTGGGCTCGCCTCTTTGCTGTCTGAAGTATGATCTCTCATACTAACCTCTTGCCATGCCTTGTCTAGCCCCTGCCAGGGCCGTCATTGTCGCCGCCATGGCCACGGTGGAGGCCGTCGGGGGACGTACCTGCGCCAAGAGAGCAACAACCCGGACTGTAGACAGACATAAGCGACCATGGGACGATGTAACGCGTCCCATGGTCGCTGTATGTCTGCGTGATAGAGACGGTCAGCGGTGAGACGTTCGCCCCATCGTCCGCCATGCTAAGCTCTTATT
Source organism: uncultured Clostridia bacterium (assembly GCA_964540595.1). GTDB lineage: Bacteria > Bacillota > JAAYKD01 > JAAYKD01 > CAYOCI01 > CAYOCI01. The sequence goes on along the minus strand of CAZINL010000224.1, from coordinate 878 downwards.
TGACCTTGACGATCATCTCGACCTCTACGGCCGCGTCGAGAGGCAGACCCGCTACCCCTACTGCAGACCGGGCGTGCAGGCCCGCATCGCCGAACAGCTTACTAAGTAGCTCGGAAGCCCCATTGACAACCTTAGGCTGACCGCTGAAACCAGGCGCGCTATTGACAAAGCCCGTGACCTTGACCACGCGCTCGATCTGCTCCAAGCCACCGATGGCAGCGCTGATGGCGGCCAGGCAGTTCAGACAGCAGATCTGTGCGGCCTCATAAGCCTGCTCAGGCGTGATATCTTGCCCAACTCTGCCTTTGAACTTGAGTTCGCCTCCGACCACAGGGAGCTGGCCCGATGTGTAGACGAGGTTGTCAACCTTTACTGACGGTACGTAGGCAGCCACCGGCTTGGCGACCTCTGGAAGTTCAAAACCCAAATCTCGCAATTTGGCGACAATGGACATGCGTATCTCTTCCTCTCAGTGTGATGCTCCAGTGGAATAGTTCTACCGTGTGACGGGGTTTTCCTACTTGCGGTTGACGTAAATTCGACCGTTGTTGCTCAATCGTCCGGAAAGCAGAGGGCGGCCATCCACAGGAAACGAGAAGAACCGAGGCTACCTCGAAATTGGGTAGCCCCGGAAAATAACCAGTTTGGCCTCGCTCGATGCCAATACCATAGCAGTAAAGCCGTGCTCTGGCAAGATAATAGAAGGAAATAAGAGACATGGCGAAATCGATAGGGCCTCCTTTCCCCCACGCGCATCAGCATCCCATCCCGCCGCTTTGCACCTTTGATCTCGAACTGGTAAGCTTCTTGCTACTGGAAGTAACGCCCATGGGCACACAGTCGTGGTGATCGAGCACCATCTTGATATCCTAAAGAAC
>CAZINL010000223.1:0-4077 GCA_964540595.1 uncultured Clostridia bacterium | reverse complement strand
GGATGGCCTGCAAGCGCGCCGGAGACGCTCCCTTCGGCAGGTAGACTACGGCCTGGTGCCCAAGCATCTTGGCTGCCCAAGCCACGCCGCGTCCGTGATTGCCGTCAGTGGCGGTAACAAAGGTGATCTCGCTGGCGTTCTTCTTCCCAGCCGCCGATCGAAGCATGGAGAACGGCAAAGCTGGATCTGACGAACCATCCAGCTGACGTGAAAGATAACGACCAATGGCGTATGAGCACCCCAGGGCCTTGAAGGCATTGAGGCCAAAACGATAGGACTCGTCCTTAAGCAAGATCCCCCCTACCCCTAAGTGCTCAGCCAAACGAGGCAGGGAATGAAGTGGGGTGGGCTGATAGTCCGGGATGCTATGATGAAAGGCCTGCACATCGGCGATATGGCTGGCGCTGAAAGATGTGATCTGCCCAGCGTCGTGACTGGTCTTAGCCCGATCGTTTTTCACCCATTGGATAGTATCCATAAGGACATGACCTCCGCATGTTATCAATGGTACCTAAGATTTCCACATTGGTCACGGCATTCCCTCTTATCGCTCTTTTCAGCTCGTCCCAGACAGGCTACACTGATGCTGAGGTGATGATAATGCCCCAGATTAGAATGAGAGGCGTCCAGGCCGAGAAGATCGCACCGGTTAGCAAGGACCTAGTTGACCAACTCCATGCCATTACGGGTACTGCCCGTGAGCACTTCACCATTGAGCTGACCCACTCCACCTACATCCTCGACGGAGCGGTGGTCCCGAGCATCCCCTTTGTGGAGATCGCCTGGTTTGACCGCGGGCAGGAGGTACAGGATCGTGTGGCCCAAGTGGTAACAGCGGCTATGAAGCAAGCGGGTTATCCAGAGCTCGATATGGTCTTCACCCTCATGGAACGATCCCGCTACTACGAGAACGGCCAGCATTTCTAGCATACGGCAGAACCTAGACAAGAAGAGGCGGAGAGCAGCATAGGTTTAGACGAAGGGGGTAGGTGCCCTTGTGGTTCGTCTTAACGCTGCTCTCCGCCCTTTTGTGGGCAGCATCCAGCTTGGTGGATAAGTGGGCGGTAAACTGGGGCTTTCGCACGTCGGAGGTCCTCCCTGCCACGTATCTAGCCGGGCTCTTGGTCATCTTGGTGGGACATCGGCCGACACCTGAGATGCTACAGTGGCCCCATCTGCTGAGCGGTGCGGGGCTGGCGTTCTTCTCGCTGCTAAACGCCTTTGCCCTCTTGATGGCGCTACGCTGCGGCGATGTAGGGATGGTCTCAGCAGTTGCTGGAACCCACTGTATCATCACCGCAGTGACCGCCACTCTGCTCCTCGGTGAGCGGCTCTCAACCAACCAATGGCTGGCCTTAGGTCTAGCCATGCTGGGGCTACTCTTGGTCTATGGGATCAACGAGAGCTTGGCTAGGAACCGACATCACCGCAGGCAGGGATATCGCTGGTTCTGGCTGGCGCTCTTGGCGGCCATCGGTTCCAGCGGTGAGACCATCGGTCTGAAGTTCTGCACGCAACTCAGTCCAGGTGCGCACTGGTCGCTGCTCTGGGAATACGTGATCGCCACCATCGCCTGTGTTGCTCTCTTCTGCCGCCTGGAGCTACGCTTCCGCTTCGAGCCGTTTCTCTTCGGGCTGATGGATGGAGCCATGACCGGGCTAGGGATGCTGACCTTCGGCATGGCTTTGGGGCTCGGTCCCGCCTCGCTGGTCGCCACGGTGGCGACCGCCGCGGTGCTCTTTCGCGCCATAGGTGGAATCGTCTTCTTCGGCGACCAGGCCCGCCGCCGCCAATGGCTAGGATTTGGTCTACTCTTCTTGGCCTTCATACTGGTCCGAATGAGGGTCTAGAGACGCCCACAGCCCGCTAATATGACAACCCCTTCCTGGGCACGGTAAGCAGTGCATAGGGAGGGGTTGTCAAGTATGTGGGTCCTGCACACACTGATCGCATCGGTACTCTTTGCCGCCTCAAGTATGATCAACAAGCTCGCCCTACGCGATGGCAGCCCAGTCGACCGGCTGCTGCCCGGCACGTTTCTAGCTGGGTTCGTGCTGCTCCTGGCCTTTCACGGGCGGAAACTACCACCTCTCAGCTGGGCCCTACCCCTCAGCGGTCTGGCCATGTCACTTTTCTCTATGCTCAACTGCGTCGCCATCTTACTGGCGCTGCGCCATGGTCCCGTTGGTGGTGTCGCTGCCGTGGCGGGTAGCCACTCGGTAATGACGCCTATTCTGGCACTGCTGTTCTTTGGCCAGAGGCTTACCGGATGGCAGTGGCTAGCGGTGGCGATGGCCACACTGGCCATGATCCTGGTCCAGAGCAAACCTACTTCTTCCGCGCCCAAGAAGAGCAACTGGATCTGGTTTCTCTTGGCGCTGCTCGGCGCTCTAGGCTCCAGTGGTGAAACCCTGGTCTTGGACTATGCGGTGGTCAGCCAAGCCAAGGGTGGCGTTGGCTTGGTCTGGTCCTATCTGTTCAGCTTCATCTTGGTCTCAGTGTGGTTCCTGCGCCGGCGTCAGCGCCACTTTGGCCGCAGCTTCTATCTCGGGGCTGCGGATGGCGCGGTCTCAGCACTGGGCATGATCTTCTTTGCCCGCGCCCTCCAAGGCGGCCCAGCTGGACTGGTAGCGGCTCTATCCACCTTTGCCGTAGTCTTACGAGCGATAGGTGGGGCACTCTTCTTCCACGACCGGTTGCCTGCCCGGGCCTGGATTGGTGTGGCATTGGCCGTTAGCGCCTTTGCCTTGGTCAGCTTCTTAAACTGATGGACGACCTGCGAAAGGCAAACTTAGGAACGGGATCACTGCGTCACGCAGTGGTCCCGCTTTCTCTATGCTTCTCTATTCTTTTTCGCCCTTCTTCTCCAGGGCGGCCTTCAGCAAGTCACCTAAGCTGGTCCCGATACTTCCCTGGTCGCTATACTGTTCAATCAGTCGCTGGTTCACCCGCTGCGCTTGGCGCGAGCTGGTGAAGACCCCAGCGTCGTCACGCTCCGACTGGCGGAAGCCACAGGCGCGATCAGGGCAGACCAGCATCTTCCCCCGCTTGCCCTTGACCATCAGCATGTACTTGCCGCAGGCGGGGCATTTGGTCTTGGTGACATTATCAGGACGATAAGAGGCCGTATCACTGACCACAGCCTGCACCAGCTTGGCCGCATGATGGCGGATCTCGGTCATGAACCGCGCTCGGCTGCCTTTGCCTTTGGCGATCTCACTCAGCTGCTGCTCCCACTGGGCGGTTAGCTCCGGGCTTCTGAGCTCCGGCGCCACCAGATCGATCAGCTGGGTGCCTTTGGACGTGGGGGCTAGTTCCTTACCCTGCCGTTCGACGTAGAATGTCCCGATGATCTTCTCGATGATCTCGGCACGGGTGGCTGGCGTCCCGAGCCCCCCCTGCTTGACCGCTTCGCGCAGTTCCTCGTCTTCGATGAACTTGCCCGGGTTTTCCATGGCGGTCAATAGGCTCGCCTCAGTATAGCGCGCCGGTGGTTTGGTCTTGGCACGATTGGCCTTGCAGCTCTTCGCCGACCTCTTTTCGCCGCGGTTGATGGTCGTCAAGGTCTGCTCTGGCAGATCCTCGTCATGGTCCTCGCGCTCCGCCGTCTTGGCGGTCACTTTACGCCAGCCCGCGTCGACGACCACCTTGCCGCGAGCGTAGAAGCGCTCGCCAGCCACCTCGGTGGTCAGGGTGATCTGTTCATAGCGAAACGGTGGGTAAAGGATGGCGATGAACCGACGGGCGATCAGGTCATAGAGATTGCGCTCGTCAGCCTTGAGCTCGGCAATGCGCAACGGCTGTTCAGTGGGGATGATGGCGTGGTGATCGGATACCCGACTGTCATCGACAAAGCGTTTGGTGGTGGTCAAGGGTTTGCCGACCAAGGGCCGTGCCAGTTCAGCATAAGGGCCTACCCCCATGGCTTTCAGCCGCGCGGGGAGTGTCGGGACGATATCGTGGCTGATATAGCGGGAATCAGTGCGCGGATAGGTGACCAGCTTATGGATCTCGTACAGATCCTGCAGGACTGAGAGCGTCTTCTGGGCTGAGAAGCCATAGCGGCGATTGGCATCG
>CAZINL010000222.1:0-4234 GCA_964540595.1 uncultured Clostridia bacterium | reverse complement strand
ACGTCGTGTCAGCCATCCCACCGATGTCGTGCGCGTAGGAGACACCGTTAGGGTGATGGTGATCGGCGTCGATATAGATCGTCATCGTATCTCGCTGAGCCTGAAGAGGGCGAAGAATATCGAAGGGGGTGTTGGTGGTGGCCAAGCGTAAGAAACCCGAGCCAGGGAAGGCGCCGGTGGCCGAAAAGCCGGTGACGAAGCTCGCAAATGGCATGGGCGGCGGTCCGGAGATTCGGGGTGAGCACGTGCTGGAATGGAGCGGGAACCCATGGAAGACTCGCTGGAAGAAGCTCTCTCTCCTGCTCGGCATCTATGTCTTGATGGTGGCCGTCGCCAACTGGTTTGCCCCCAATGAGGTTCTGCTGATGTTCCTGCTCCCCATCATGTTGGTCGGCAACAGCGCTCCCCATCTTTTCCCTAGCCATTACATCCTGACCACGGAGGGTATCTATTGGCGGAACTTTGTCAGCAAGACCTTTAAGCCGTGGATTGCATTTGCACAGATCGGGTACTATGAAGATGCGCTAGAGCTGCTCTACAACCCGGCTACGGTGCGCAATCGTATTCTGCGCGGCATTATCGTCTATTACGCTGACAATCAGGATGAGGTGAAGGCGACTGTCAAGCGCCTCTGGTCGGAGCGTCAGGCTGAGGTGACCGCACCTAAGCAATCGACGGTCTAGGCAGTCGTCCCGTCAAGGTCGTGGAGCGCTCTAGGAACATTGCGCTGGACATGACCGTATAGTCGGTTGGGGCCTTTCGCACACCCGACGTCTGATCCTTTATTTGTAGGAGGTGCTGATATGCTGGACTCGCTTTCACCAGAACGGCGTGATGAACTGATCGATTTCGTGGCTCAGAAGATCACGAAATATGGTATGGTAACGCCCGCTATCTTCTTCTTTGAGACTGCCCGTCCCCTGAGCTTTATCGGCAGTCAGTTGACTTGGTTTGCCTCACCGATCTTAGGGATTTTCGTCAATGAAACCAATGTGGAAGAGATCGCTCTGATGCTGGAAGACCGCAATAATGTCGAAAGGCTGCTCCAAAGGCTAGAAGAGATCGAATTCGCGGCTCAGGCCAAGGCTAAGGCTGAAAAAGAGGCCGAAAAAGAGGCTAAGAAGTTAGCCGAGGGCGGCGAGAAAAAGAAGAAGTGGGGCATCTTCTAGTCACGCGGCCGGCCACACCAAGTGGCCGGTTCCTTTATATTCCGGTCGGATCATGAGGTATATTAAGGCAAAAATCACTCAATCACCTGTAGGAAGAGGTAGTATTCAGTACGAATTTGCGTGAAACGCGAATTTCCAAGCATTTTTCATAATGCACAAGGAAATCAGGCATGAAGAGCGAAAACTGTTGCCTTTGGATGCAGAGTTGTTGCTATGGACAAAATCTGATACACTAATGTATGGATTTCTGGGCCAATGAAGACAAAGGAGGTAAGTTCATGGCAGATATCAAGCGGGAGATCAATTCTATAATCGCTACTGACTGCGGTAGTACTACCACCAAGGCCATCCTGATCGAGAAGGTAGATGGGGTGTACCGTTTGATCGTCCGCGGCGAAGCCCCTACAACCGTTGAGGCTCCGTTTGAGGATGTTACCGCAGGTGTACGCAACGCCGTTCGTGAGCTGGAAGAGCTCCGCGGTAAGACTTTCCTTGATGAGAATGGTGTTATCACCCCGAGCCGTGACGCGAAAACTGGGGTCGACATCTACCTCTCCACCAGTTCTGCTGGTGGCGGTCTACAGATGATGGTGGCTGGTGTTGTAAAGAACATGACCGCTGAGTCCGCACAGCGTGCTGCTCTCGGTGCTGGTGCTATCGTTATGGACGTCATCTCCATTGACGATGGCCGCAAGCCACACGAGAAGATCGAGCGCATTCGTCAGCTTCGTCCTGACATGCTGCTGCTCTCTGGCGGTATCGATGGTGGTACTGTCACCCACGTTGTTGAACTAGGTGAGCTGATCGCTGCTGCCGAACCCAAACCTCGTCTTGGCATTGGCTTCCAACTGCCGATCATCTATGCCGGCAACAAAGATGCCCGCAAGTACATCACCGACATTCTGGGCAAGAAGGTTGACCTACGTATTGTTGACAACCTCCGTCCGGTCCTTGAACGCGAGGTTCTTGGTCCCGCTCGTGAAGAGATCCATAACCTCTTCATGGAGCACGTTATGGCTCAGGCTCCTGGCTATAACAAGCTGATGAAGTGGACTGAGGTCCCCATCATGCCGACTCCTGGCGCCGTGGGTAAGATTATCCAAACCTGCGCCAACGAGTACAACATTAGTATCGTCGGTGTTGATATCGGCGGTGCTACCACTGACGTATTCTCCGTGTTCGGCGAAGAACATGAGTTCTTCAACCGTACCGTGTCTGCTAACCTTGGTATGAGCTACTCGATCTGTAACGTTCTGATGGAAGCTGGCGTCGCCAACATCCTCCGCTGGATGCCTTTCGATATCGACGAAGCAGATCTTCGCAACCGTATCCGCAACAAGATGATCCGTCCGACCACCATCCCTCAGACCCTCGAAGAGCTGGTTCTGGAGCAGGCCGCTGCTCGTGAGGCTCTCCGTCTCGCCTTCATCCACCACAAGAGCCTGGCAACTGGCCTCAAGGGTGTGCAGAAGATGCGCGACATCAGCGAGACCTTCGATCAGAGCTCCTCTGGCGACACGGTTATCGATCTGATGGATCTGGGTATGATCGTCGGTTCCGGCGGCGTCCTCTCCCATGCCCCTCGCCGTTCCCAGTCCGCTCTCATGATGCTCGACTCCTTCCAGCTGGAAGGCTTCACCGAACTGACCGTTGACTCGATCTTCATGACCCCGCAGCTCGGTGTTCTTTCCGAAGTTCATCCTAAGGCCGCTGCCGAAGTTTTCGAGCGCGACTGCTTGATCTTCCTCGGCACCGCCGTCTGCCCGATCGGCAACGCCAAGGAAGGCGACAAGTGCATCACCGTCAAGGCGCATCTGCCTAACGGCCAAGTCGTCGAAAAAGTGGTTCCGTACGGCGGCATGGACAAGATCGAGCTCGGCCCCGATGAATTCGCTGAAGTGGAAGTCCACGTTGCACCCCAGTTTGACATGGGTGCTGGCAAGGGTAAACCGGTTAAGAAGAAGATCCGCGGTGGCGTCGCCGGCGGCATCATCATCGATGCTCGTGGCCGTAGACCTTTCGTCTTGCCCGAAGACAAGCAGACCCGCATCAAGAAGCTGGTCGAATGGTACAAGGCACTGGATATCTACCCAATGGATATCCTCGGAAAGTACTTGGGCTAGACCTAACGACAAGATGAAAGGAGTGGCTCCTCGATGGCAAATGCATATACGCCCGGCCTGAAAGTAACTGAAGCGACAATCATCCGCAAACGCCGCCGCCTTCCCATCCTTGGTGATGTGTTGGTGCAGAAGGGCGCTAAGGTGTCCCCGGACACCCCGGTCGCCAAAGCTTTCATCCCCGGTAACCCCCAATCCATCAACGTGGCGAACATCCTTGGTGTTGAGGCTGAAGATATCGAGCATTTCATGAATAAGAAGCCCGGCGACACCATCAAGAAGGATGAAGTCATCGCTATCCATAAGGCCTTCTTCGGCTTTATTAAGCACGAATGCCGTTCTCCCGTGGCTGGCACTCTCGAGCATATCTCTCCGGTCACCGGTCAGGTCATCGTTCGTGAGCCCGCCATCCCCATCGAGATCAGCGCCTACATCAACGGAACCGTTGTTGAGGTGATGGACAAAGAAGGCGTTGTGGTTGAGACCAAGGGCGCTTTCATCCAGGGCATCTTCGGTGTTGGGCGTGAGCAGGAAGGCGAGATCTTAATCGCGGTCAAGAGCTCCGATGAGGTGCTTGATGCCAGCAAGATCGACAGCGCCTGCAAGGACAAGATCGTGATCGGCGGCTCCCTCATGACAGCCGATGCGATCAAGAAAGCTCATGAGGTAGGTGCCAAGGGTATCGTAGCCGGTGGTATCATCGACAAGGACCTGGTTGATTACCTTGGTTTCGATATCGGTGTTGCTATCACTGGTCACGAAGATATCCCCTTGAGCCTGATCGTGACCGAGGGCTTCGGCAAGATCCCCATGGCCCACAAGACCTTCGATCTCCTGGTCAAGCTCAGCGGCCGCCGCGCCTCTCTCAATGGCGCTACTCAGATCCGTGCGGGTGTTATGCGTCCTGAGATCATCGTTCCCAACGAGACCGCTCAAGTCAAGAAA
>CAZINL010000221.1:0-4260 GCA_964540595.1 uncultured Clostridia bacterium | reverse complement strand
GCGAACGGGTTACGATACACAGGCGGGAAACTTGCCCGTGAAGACGGCATAGCGGCTACAGAGTCCTTATCCCTAACCGATAGGCAATCAACGCCAGTGTTTCCCGCAGCTCAAACCCTGTCCATTGCTCTGGGGTAAACGGGCTATCCGGAACTGGCACCACCTGCACGTGCTCAAAGCCCACGTCCGCAAAGATACGCTTGGCCCGCGCCAGATGAAAGCCATCCGAGACGACGATCACACGCTTGATATCCTCCTTCTGACCGGCATCCCAAGCTCCCTGGGCATTGCTCCAGGTGCTAGTCGACTGCTCCTCAAAGCGAATGGCGCCTTCCGGTACCCCAAGCTCGGCGGCGTAGCGTGCAGCCACACGACCTTCGCTGGGGGGATAGGTGCCGACACCGCCGGTGCAGATGATCAAGGGGGCATATCCCGCCCGGTAGAGCTCCACCGCCTCGCGGGTACGATTGCCCAGGGCCGGCGAAGGTCGCTCCCCAGGCCAAACCGCAGCGCCCAGCACCACGATGGCATCCGCCTTCTCAATCACAGAAGGTCGAAGCTGGTAGCTCTTCACCTCCAGCCAAGAGGAACGCGCAAACACAACAGTGAGAGAGGCAATGGCGACCAAAGCAATCACAACAGACACAAGCACTTTCTTCATCGCGCACTCACCTCCGACTTCCAGACTATCTTACCACAGTCTCACGAGGATGGAGACAAAAAGGGCCGGACCCTGGGGGCCGGCCTCATTTCATCTAGTTACTCAGTTAGCCCGTTTCGGCTACCCGCGTTCCACCTGATAACGCAGTACGGTCTTCAGCTTTTCAGCCGCTGTCTTCCGTGGGTCGGAAAGGTAGATTTCGCGGTGGGCATGTCCAATTCTCCGCAGACCGTTTTGGGCACAGAAGTCTGCCATCTGTGCAAAACTGGCTGGCTCGTCATCAAAGGCGCCGATATGCATCATCTGCACGCAGAGACCTTCCTCACAGGAGCCGAACTGCACCCGTTCAAGCATCGGGTTCGACTTCTTCTTCATGGTCTTGACCTGAACGTCCTCCGCCAGCTCAGGGGTCACAAACTCAGGTTGACGGATCATCACAGTGTAGACCAACGCGCTCTTATCGAGGACGGGGCCAGTAGGCGCTGTTTCTAGATCCCATACTCCCTCAAGGGGAAAGACGGTATAGTCGTGGTAGCCCTCAGGTGCGCTCCCGCTCTTCGGCAGCATCTTAATGCCGAAGCTGAGTGAATACAGGGCCTGTATGACCTCGGCAAACTCTGGGCCATTGGGATCACCCTTGCCGCTGAGCATGAAAAACTGTATCTTCGGCACGGTCAGCAGCACCGGCTTAGTCGGTGGCAGATAGAGCTCCTTATAGTCCTTCTTGTAATCGACCTTCGTGCTCATCGTATCGACACCTCCTGATACTAAATCTCCTGCTGTTTCGTCACAGTCCTCGTTAGGCCTTGTCGCTTTCAACCTATTCCCCGTCCTTAATCGCTGCAATCAGAAGCATCATCGGTCGGCGGGTTTCGTCGCGCCAGTCGGGATGCTGGGCGAGCAGTTCTGGCGTGGGCTGTGGCTCGGACAGCTCCGCAATCCGGAAGCCAGCGTGGATCAGCCTGTTGATGTAAGTTGCCAGGGTGCGATGATACTTCGTCACATCGCTGTTCAAAAACCTTGCCTGGCGCCGCCCCTCATCCTGATAGTCGTCCACTGGCCAGTGCAGGCGTTCCCCCTGTGGCCCATAGTACCAATCCTGCGCAGCCAGCGCGGTGAAGATTGGATGCTCCACTGAGAAGACGAAGCTGCCACCCGATACTAGACAGCGATGTACCTTTTGGCAGACGCCGTCGAAGCGCTCCACATAATGCAGTGCTAGCGAGCTGATCACCAGATCGAACTCCCCAGCAGCAAAATTGATGTCCTCGATCGCCATGTGGCGATACTCAATCGCAGGATCGTCGGTCATCTCCTGAGCTCGTGCCAGCATCTTCTCCGATAGGTCTACCCCAACGACAGACTCTGCCTGTTGCTCCCGCGCGTAGCGGCAGTGCCAGCCAAAGCCACAGCCGAGGTCCAGCACCCTCTTGCCGTGGAGGTTGGGCAGCATGGCACGTAGTGCGGGCCACTCGCCTGCAGCGCAGAGACCGCTCGTTGAACGTCTCATCATGCTATATTTCGCGAAGAACTCGGGATCGTCGTATTTGTTCTGCTTCATCTGACCAGTCGCCCCCTGCATTGGTACTCCGCTTGTTCTCTTCAACCCCTGAAACTGAAATCCTCCTCTGCGGTCTGCAATTGATGCTTCCCGGGCAGAAGGCCAATGCCGCACACATTTTAAAAAACGATGCGGCAGAGCCGCCAAGACAGATGAAGCGGATCGCCGCCAGAGGCGTGCGACCGCGAGTAGCCTGTCCATGTTGGTCACTTATGGTAAACAAGCTCCTGCTAATGCCAGCCAGGGATGAGTACACCTTCCGCGGTGTCGTCCAGGTCAATGAGAAAGCAGCCAGCGACTGGCTGCTTTCCTTGCTGTCTACTTAACCGTTACCGGCAGCTTTCCTTTGGCAGGGATCTCGCCCAGCAGGACCTTACGTAGTGACTCGAAGGAGACGTCCTGACTGTTGTAGGTGGCCAAGGCTGTCGGGGCGCTGGAGATCGTCGCGGCGTCATAGGGGTTGCGGATGGCGACCAAGACGCTGGCCTTACTCGCTTCCACCACACTCATAATGGCAGCGGCTTGCACCGGGTACAGGTGAGCGTTGTAGCTGGCGATGATGACGAGATCCGCGTTACGGGCCAGCTCGATCCCCTGCGTCCGCTGGGCAGCGGTGGGGATCACATCCCAGACTACCGAGCGCAACTGGCTGATGCGGCCTTTCAGCGCCGAGTAAATGGGGGTCGGGTTGGGGTTCTCCGTATCAAGGTCGATCACCAGGGTGCTGGCGGTTGGCTTGATCGGTAGGGTCTTGGCTTGATCTCGGATCAGCGTAATCGAGTCGTCGGCGATCTTTTGGGCGGCGGCGCGATTAGTGGCGGTGCCAACCTGTGCCTTAGCTTGAGCTGGGTCGATCTGAACTGATTGGAGCAAACCATAGCGCTGCTTTAACTCCAGTACTCGACGCACCGATTGATTTAGCCGGTCTGTGCCGATCTGACCGTCTTTGACTGCCTGCTGCACCGCCTGAAGCGCAGCCTGGTGGTCTGACGGTCGCGAGGCCATCAGCACGATATCTGTTCCGGCCTTTACCGCGCGTACCGCCGCTTCACCGGGGGTGAAGCTGTTGCGGATGGCGTTCATCTCCATATCGTCGGTGATGATCACGCCCTTGAAGCCCAGCTGATCCCTGAGCAAGCCGGTTAGGACCGCCGGCGAGAGCGTGGACGGCAACTCGGGAGTAGTCTCGATGGCGGGAAAGAAGACGTGGGCCGCCATGATGGCGTCTACCCCAGCCTCAATCGCCGCTTTGAACGGCACCAACTCGACCTGATCAAGGCGTGAGCGAGGATGGGCAACAGTGGGGAGTGCCAGATGCGAGTCCACCGAGGTGTCGCCATGCCCGGGAAAATGCTTACCCACAGCGGCGACCTTCCCCTCTTGCAGCCCCTTGATCAGTTCAACCCCGAGCCGCGCCACTTCCTGGGGGTTTTCGCCCAAGGAGCGGACCCCAATCACGGGATTATTCGGATTGTTGTTGACATCCAGCACCGGAGCCAAGTTCATGTTGATGCCTAAGGACCTCAGTTCCTCACCCGAGATCCTGCCGTACTGGCGGGCATAATCGGTTGACCCAGTCGCCCCCAGCGCCATCAGGCCGGGAAAGACCGTCACGCCTTCGGTGAGGCGGGTGACGATCCCGCCCTCATGGTCCGAGGAGATTAGAAGCGGGATCTTAAGGTGGCTCTGCTGCGCTGCAGACTGAAGCTGTTGCGTGAGACGGGCCGTCTGCTCCGGATTGTCGAGATTGTGGGCAAAGAGGATGACGCCTCCCACCCCACTCTTCAGCAGCACCTCCAATTCACTGGGCGCGGTCTTGCCCACAAAGCCAACCATGAAGAGCTGGGCAACCTTTTCATCGGCGCTCATCTTCGCCATCAGCTCCGCAATGGGATCTGCCACCGGCGTGGGGCCTGGGGCTGGGGGCTGGGGCGGTGTGGGGTTAGGCTGTGCCGTTCGTGCACAACCTGTAATCAAGATGGCTAAGACCAACAGGGCGACCAGGGACAGACGCCAACGCATCGAGAACACCTCCAAC
>CAZINL010000220.1:260-4273 GCA_964540595.1 uncultured Clostridia bacterium | reverse complement strand
GCTGGCTGGGAAGCAGCCTGTTGGGCAAACGTCGGCGCATTTTTGGGCGATGCGCCACGCTTGACCTGATGATAGTAGGCATAGGTCATCACGTCGCCCTTGGCCAATGTCTCTGCCGCGACGATCTCGCCGACAAAGATGGTGTGGGTGCCGACATCCAACTGACCGATCACCTTGGCCTCCACAAAACCTAGCGTCTCATCTTCAACGATCGGAGCGCCTGTACTGCCGATCCGGTAATGGGTATCCACAAACTTGTCCAGATCGCGTCCGGACTTGAAGCCAAACTTCCCGATCACGGTCATCGGGGTCTCCTGGCGCAGAATGGAGATGGAGAACGCCCCACTGGAGCGGATATACTCGTGAGTCAGGTTATCACGGTTAATGCTGACCCCGATGGTTGGCGGCTCGGCAGTCACCTGAAAAACGGTGTTGGCGATCTGCGCGTTGAGCTTGTCCCCTTTGCTGGCACCGATGACGTACATCCCGTAGCTAATATTGAAGAGCGTCGTGAGGTCCATGATGATCCTCCTTACTAATCTGTTTCCTCTATAGGTATATTCTTCTACTAGCATCGCATTTATTCCTGCTAATGGTCATCGTTACTATTTATTCTTTTTCGTCTTCTACGATGATCCGTAGCCGTAGAAAGTCAATCACCCCGGACGCGACAGCGGCGTCATCCCTAGTCAGGGATGACGCCGCAACGCTATCTTTGCTAGCTGTGCTTGCTCGGCCTAGCTTTCTGGGTGCGGTCGCGGCCCTCCAGCACGTCCTCATAAACAATGGTGATTAGAGTGTAACCGACCAAAGCAACCGCAGCCATTAGGAAGAGTCCGATGATCAGGAGTGCCACACCGCCTCACCTCCATGTCGGTCGTACATTCATATCTACGCACCGACATGGCTGCTCAGACCATTACATTGGGGATGGACAGATTGGCGGTCAGATCGCTAAGGTGTTCTGGCCGAACCGGCCGAGGATGTGGGGATGGGGATTACCCACTGGCCATTGACATTTTGCTCCGCCGTAGTAATGCGCAATGTCGTGGGTTGGGACTGGGCGCTAAACTGGTAACTATAGCGTTCATGCCGTGTTTCTTCTAGAGTGTACGTACCGCTCTCGCGCAAGGAACGCTCTAGCACTCGCCCGTCGGCATCGAGGATCTCGAGACCACTGAGGTTGCCAAACCGATCGTTGAGCGACCAAGATAGCTCAACCGTAACCTTCCCGTCTCCCTCAAGCCGCGATGCAACCTGAACCGGTATGCCGAGTGCCACCAGCTTGCCATCGCTCTGCTCCAGCGGCCACGATAAATTGACGGGAAGATCCTTGGCTAGCCACGGGATACTGAGGCGCAGATTATCCATGCTCGTCGGACGCGTAAAGATCGCTCGGCTGTGCCAGACGCCGTCGACCAAGGTACCGCTCCCGTAGCCGCCGACACCGCTGTTCGCGGTTGGCTCACCGGAGCTCTCGAGCGAAATGCTCATCTCCGGTGGCGTCTCCCCATAGACCACGTGACCCCCTTGGATCGTGTATTCGACCATGACCAACGCCGGGGTAAGGACCATGCGCTTACCGGCCACAGTGATGCCATCCACAGTTTGGGCAAAGTCGATGGGCAACTCCTGGGCGAGCTTGCTGACCGCCTCGCGGGTGACTGGAAGTATCAGACCCAACGGCGTCTTGTCTTTACCGGGAAGTCGTAGCTCGACCTCGAGCGTTCCATCGGCAGCAGGAAGCGGAGCGGTCTGGAGCACGCCTACATACCCAAGCTGTGTCCACAGCGGCCTGTCGCTTGAAGACCATGTCCCTTCGCCATCGAGTCTCGCGACAGTGACGGTGAAGCCAGAGCCTACGGCGGGGATGGGGTCAGTCTGGTCCACACGACTAGCCGGAGTAGGTTTTTCGGGCGCGGGTTTGGGTGCCTCCACCCCCTGAACAAGGTAGATCACCGCTGTCTGGATCGGGTCAGCAACAATGCCAAGGACCCGCAAGGTAACCCCGTCTTTGCTTACCTGGGCGACAGTGCCTTGAATGTAGCCATTATCATACGCCCAGCTCAATCCAGCGTACTGCAAGACAACTCTCTGGATCAGTGGCCCTACTCCGGGGAGATCAATCGAAGCCATAATCACCTGTGGTAGGAACAAGATCATGATCAGGCAGGCTGCGGCGGTAGCGACTAACTGCCGCCGCCAGCGATACCACCATTTCGCGTTCAGACCCGTATGATGGGCTTGGCGACCAACCGCATCCTGTGGCTCCAGCGCCGCGACCCCGCGACACAGTACGTCGGCCTGCGCCTGACTGAGCAGCGCTGCACGCTGACGTAGGCCATCCAGCGTAACGGGGGTGAATCCTGGACCTGGTTCTCTCCAGTTCGCCGGTTCCGCCTCAAGACGCTGCTCGATCGCGCCGATCTCGTCCCATGCCTGTCGGCAGACGGGACAGACACTTAGGTGCTGCCTAACCTCTTGGGCCAGTTCTGCGGATAGCTCCCCGCTCTTTAGGGCGGAAAGTTCATTGACAATATCAGAGCACTGCACGTTCTTCACCGTCCTTGCCTGGGATATACCGTTGTCGAAGTAGTCGCAACGCCCTGTTCAATCGTGACTTGACCGTTCCTACCGGTATCGCCAGATGCTGAGCTACCTGCTCCTGCGACAGATCAAAGAGGTAGCGCAAAGCGACCACTTCGCGCAAGGCTTGCGGCAGATTGGCTACATGGTCCCAGACCTCATGCTCAACGGGGAGCTCCGGTTCCCTCCGATCGTCACATAGTTCGTCGGGTCCACCCACAGGAACGATGCGCCGTCGAGCACGCAGCATGTCTGAACAAACGTGGAGCAGGATGCGCTTCATCCAAGGCCTAAACCCGTCTGCTCCACCTCGAAGCTGAGATCGGGCCAGGAAGGCCCGTAGCGAGGCCTCCTGTAGAGCATCGTTGGCATCGGCTTCACTGCTCATGACGGCCAGAGCCATGCGGTAGAGAGACGCCTGGACCTGGTCAAGTAGTAGAATGAACTCCTCTTCGCTCATCGGCTCCCTCCTTCACCCTCATAGACTCTCCTCCTAGGTCATTTCGTTCGCCGTCATGGAGATTTCCTTTCGGCTGGTGAATCGGGTGCAGGAAAAGAGCACGCTCGCGCGTGCTCTAACGATCGACCCCTAGAACAACTCCTCGACATTCTCCCAGCGCTGCCAGGTTCCGTCGCTGAGCAACTCCCACCAGATACCCCTCTCCCAGCCACGAAACGCCACGTGACCATTCAGTAGGAAGCGAGGGTCGTCAAATCCCTTGCTCGGGGCTGATTGCGCGATCACCACGCGCTCGGCGGGCGTGCTGACCTGCTCAACCACCACCTGCTCTGGGGTGGAGCGATAGGCGACCCAGGAGCCGTCTCTGGAGACAGCCGGATAGGAGATCATGGTCTGCTTCTCCCGCCTCTCGGCTGGGGCATCCTCGGCGAGTGTCCAAGTCTTGGCGGTAAAGTCGCCGTGATAGACGTGGACAAACCTGAGGGTGGCGGGATCAGCCCAGCCAAATAAGAAGAGCCCGTAGTGGATCGAAGGTTTGTCGGGCTCAGGCTCCTGTGGCCATTGCGCGATCTGCGAACCAGTGAGATCGTAGACGCGGATATCGCCAGCCCTCCTACTCCCAGGCATGGTGCCATAAGGGATATCTCGATCATACACCACGACCACGTATTGGCCGCTTGGTGAGACACTCATAGCCGATATCCCCCAGACATAACGTGGAGCAGGCAGCACGATAGGGTCTTCCCCATTGCGCCATAGGTAGACCCCCGTCCACGTCCGCACCAGCAAGAAGCCATCGCCACTGACGGCCTCGATGATCGAGGGCGGCAGGTTGTCCACCCAGGACCACTTCATGTCCTCGGCGCTCGGGTCAAACCAATACGTATGATACCCGTAAGTCAGCAGCACCCTGCCATCGTGGTGACAGAGGACTCGGAGGTTGCCGCTATACTGAACGACCTCTTCA
>CAZINL010000220.1:0-250 GCA_964540595.1 uncultured Clostridia bacterium | reverse complement strand
CCCCTCGATGGCGGAGCGTTGGCTCAAGAGCGGAGCTAGACGCGCAATACTCTCACTGTCTAGGGGCTTAAGCTGCGTCGATGGATCCGGCGCAGGGAGTAGAGACTGGGGTGAAGCGACCGATGGTAATCCTGGTTGGCGGATCGGGGCAGGGTTTTCCGCTGCAACAGGCGGTTGGGACGAAAGCGAAGAACACCCCGATAAGCTCACTAGTACAATTGAAAGAATCATGATCCCGAGCAGTAAGCGC
>CAZINL010000219.1:0-4298 GCA_964540595.1 uncultured Clostridia bacterium | reverse complement strand
TGCCCCTAATCAGCATTGTCGAAGAGACCTGCAGATACGCCCAGGCGAGCGGCTGTAAGAGCGTGGTGGTGTTCGGCACCGCCTTTACCATGAGTAGCGGGCTCTACACCGAAGCGTTTGCACGCTACGGTATCAACGCATTCGTACCCACAAAGGATGAGCAAACCGTCATTCACAACATCATCTTTCCTAACCTGCAGGAAGGTATCGTGCTATCCGAGGAGAAGGATGCCATTCTGCAGATCGCCAAGCGGATGATCTGCGAGAAGAACGCGGATGCACTCATCCTGGGATGCACGGAACTACCCCTGATCATCAAAAAGAGTGATCTAGACGTCCTGGTCCTAGACACCACGCAGATCCATATTGACTCGATCGTAGACCGCCTACTGGATTAGATGGATCAAGTATCTGGTCAGACAGCGCTAGCTGTGGAGACGGATTGGATGTCTCATGAGTAAGAGGCCGACCCCCTTGGATGATCAAGTGGGTCGGCCTCTCCCAATTCACCTGCTATTTGGCCTTGTTGCTGGGTATAGGCGAGATCATGCTACCGTACCCTGGACTGACCTGCACTTGCCCGCCAGCCACGACGGTCTTGCCTCGCACCATGGTTCGTATAACTTGGCCCTTCATACGGCGACCCTCATAGGGAGTGCGGTCGCACTTCGCTGCCGACAACTGCTGAACCCCCTGGTAAACCCACTCAGCGCTGGGGTCGACCAGGCACAGGTCCGCATCAGCACCCAGACGGATACTCCCTTTCTGCGGGTAGAGGCCGAAGATCTTCGCTGGATTTGTGGCCGTAAGTCGAGCCAGTAGTTCCCAGCTCATCCCGCGCCGGTGAATACCCTCATCAACCAAGGCAGGGATGAAGGCAGCGACCCCCCCAATGCCAGGAGGAGCTTGCCAGATGTTATCGCCGCAGCGTTCACGATCGTCATTGGTGTAAGGCGAGTGATCGGAACCAATCATGTCAATTCGCCCTTCCAGCACCAGTTCCCAGAGAGCTTCCACATTGGTGCGGCTGCGCAGAGGGGGATTGCATTTGGCATACATCCCTGACCGCTGCAAGTCGTCGAGGTCAAAGATCAGGTAATGGGGACAGGTCTCCACCGTGATCTCCAACCCCTTGTCTTTGGCTTGTCGCACTAGCTTCTCGCCCTCGGCGATCGACATATGGCAGATATGGGTCCGGCAACCAGTGTGCTCGGCAAAAAGCAAGGCGCGTTGGATGGCTTCCAGCTCGGCAATGATCGGACGGCTGGCTTCGTGAGCCAGTGGGTCCATATTGCCTTCCGCTTCGAGCATACGGCAGGCCTCGTCGATCATCTCCCTATTCTCGGCGTGAACGCCTAAGAGACCGCCAAACTCGGCCAGTCTGCGCATTCCCTCGAGCATCTGCCGATCAGTCACGTGAGGATATGTGTCCGTGGCCGTAGGCATGAAGGCCTTGAATGCAGGACAGCCCAGCTCATGCAGCTGTCGTAGATGGGGAAAGGAGTTGGGAATAAACGCCCCCCACAACGCCCAATCAATAATCGCCTTCCGCTTGGCGATCTGGGCTTTGGCGGCGAAGTTCTCTGGTGTGTCTGCCGATGGTACCGTGAGCGGCATGTCGATGACCGTCGTGATGCCACCTGCGGCAGCCGCCGCCGTACCGGTATCGAAATACTCACGATAGGCATATGGCCCCGGCTCACAGCTATGGAAGTGAGCATCGACCGCTCCTGGCAGGATGACCTGTCCCTGGGCATCGATGATCTCAGCAGCGTCTGAACTGATCTGCGGGGCGAGGATGGCGGCGATCTTGCCGGCGGTGATCCCTAGATCAGCTGCAAATACGCCGTTCTCCAATACGACCCGACCGTTCTTAATCAATAGGTCAAAATAGGCCATCTTCGCACCTCCTAGAGCTCGACATCGCGATTGCAGTCCTTGGAGTAGACGTAGGTTAGCGGTTCACGGCCAACGCCGTAACAGGCCTGCGGTACGTAGGGGCCGAACCAGATGAAGTCGCCCTTCTTAACCGGCATCCACTGATTATCGAGGTTGTAGACGCCTTCACCACTCAGGAGATAGGCGCCATGCTCCTGAACATGGGTCTCCACGAACGGATGGCACCCCCCGGGTAAGAAGGAGAGAATATGAAAGTTCATGTCAAAGGCTAGATCAGTGGGCAGCAGATCTAGGATGGTGACATTGGCCATCTCGTCGTAAATACGAGGTGTCATCTCATGGACATTGCCAATCACAACCCAAGGTGAAACACCTGCAAGTGGCTGATAACGCTGTTTGTAAAGGACCAAGTGATTGGCTGTCGCACCATGGTTGGTGAACGATAGCTTCTCGTGGGCCGGGACGTAGGCGTATCCCCCCGACTGCAGGCGGTGTTCTGCTCCGGAGATGGTTACGGTCAACTCGCCAGTGGTCACATAGACGAAGCTCTCGATCCCATCACCACCGAACTCCTCGGCAGAGCCTCCAGGCTGCAGCTCGACTAGGTATTCGACGAAGGAAGCCCCATATTTGGGGGATGCGACGATACTGACACGCGCATTGCTAAACCCTGGAATCACATTGTTGACCAATCCCTCAGGTGCAATAAGGGCATACTTGCCAGGCTCAATGATCGAACGGCTGGCTAACAGATCGCGGGGGTAAGGCATGATCCCACTCCTTTAATGATGATGATAGTGTCAAGACACATGGTGTCGCAGGCGTCGGAAGAAGCTTGACCGACTGCCTAGCTCTTTCGTGATTTGAACGACCAATCCTTTATCCAGTGTGGATAAAGGACTGGTCGCAGATGGAACGAAAGTAGAATAAAAATGCGTGGAGGTGTCCTCATGGATATGGCTGCTTCACTATCTGTCGATCGACTGCAACGAGATATTGATGCTTTAGCATGTTTTACATCCACACCAGATGCAGGGGTCACCCGTCTCCCGTTTACCACGGAGCAAGTGGGTGCGATGCAATGGCTGGTGCAACAGATGCACGAGGCTGGGCTGATCGTCATGACGGATGCTGCAGGCAATGTGGTCGGAAGATTGGCTGGTCGTCAAGGGGATGCTCCAGCGGTCTTGGTCGGTTCACACTACGATACAGTCCCGCACGGAGGGAAACTGGACGGGAACTTAGGCATCCTCGCTGGATTGGAGGTCTTGCGCGCTATGCAGACCGAAAGGCTGACGCCTCTCTACCCTATCGATCTGTATGCCTTCAACGACGAGGAAGGCGTACGCTTCGGCAGCGGGTTCTTCGGTAGCAAAGCACTCACTGGCCAATTGGGTGAAGGGGTTCTGGACAGTTTCCGCGATTCCCGTGGGATCAGTATCGCCCAAGCCATGCGCGCGCAGGGGTTTGAAGCCAACGAGGTCCACAGTATAGCCCGCCATAGAGCTTCAGTGAAAGCGTTTCTGGAGCTGCATATCGAGCAAGGACCGGTATTGGAACAAATGGGGAAGAGTGTTGGCATTGTGGAGTCCATCGTAGGGATGCGGCGGTACCAGGTGACTCTTCAGGGACGACCTGATCACGCAGGTACCACCCCTATGAACGCCCGAGCAGACGCTCTTGGCGGCGCGGTGCAGGTAATCGCGCAGCTAAAGGCCTGGGCACAGGAGTTCGGGTGTGGTATGGTGGCAACGGTGGGGCAGCTTGAGCTCCTGCCAGGAGCAGTCAATATCGTCCCGTCACTCGTACGGTTTAGCCTCGATCTACGCTGTGTGGATGATGAGCTCTTAGAGACAATGGTGGCGCGGATCAGATCGGCCCTGGAAGCGGCATGCAGAACCGAAGGGCTCAGCTGGACCTGGGAACAGCGGTTGGCCACGCCGCCGATACTAATGGATGCCGACCTGCGCACCGTCATTCAGCAGGAGGCAGATGATCTCGGGCTGCCCTCCATGACCATGCCCAGTGGAGCGGGTCACGACGCAGCCGTCCTGGCAACGATAGCGCCAACCGCCATGATCTTCGTTCCTAGCGTGGGAGGGCGCAGCCATTGCCCGGAAGAAGGAACAGAACGCGCTCACCTCGAACAAGGCCTACGTCTGCTCTACAGAACCGTTTGCCGTGTCGCCAAAGCCGGTGACTAGCTGGAGACGAAAGAACAAACCATGAAGGAGGAGTAATAACTATGCGTATCCGACCAGGCGAGAACCGAATTGAACAGGTACAGGGGCTTAAGGGTGGAGAAGGAACCGTGGAGCTAAGGCATTTCCTGAGCATCGACGAGCTTAGCGGGGCTGGGCGGCTGTTTGCCATTTCGGTGATCAAGCCCCACAGCTCCA
>CAZINL010000218.1:1315-4368 GCA_964540595.1 uncultured Clostridia bacterium | reverse complement strand
GTGAAGGAAGGAGACGGGGTAAGAACGAAATGGTTCTTATGACTAGTCGGCATTCGCTGCGAAGCAATTGCGGGTGTCGTAGTGGCGCTGGCGATGGCAGACAAGGGGGCGGGGTATGAACGGGATCGAGATGTTGAGTGGGGACATGAAGAGCGATCTACTGGCATTTGCGCAGGATCTGGTGAGAATCAGAAGCACGTCGGGTCATGAAGAAGAGATCATTCACTTTATCGCAGCCAAGATGGAAGCTCTAGGCTATGACGAAGTAAGGATCGACGGCTTTGGCAACGTCGTCGGCCGCGTTGGTAGTGGAAGCAAGGCCATCATGTTTGACTCCCACGTCGACACAGTGGAAGTGAACGATGCCGATCTCTGGGAAGTGCCGCCTTTCAGTGGGGAAGTGGTCGATGGCTGGCTATGGGGCCGCGGCTCTGTAGACATGAAATCCGGTGCGGCAGCATCCATCTATGCAGCGGCCATCGCCAAGAGGCAAGGACTGCTCGACGGCAAACGGGTCTATGTGTCGTGCACGGTGTTCGAAGAAGACTGTGACGGCGAGAACCTGAAGTATCTATTTGGGGAACTGCAGTTTAGGCCGGACTTCTTGATCACCTGTGAACCCTCAGGGAATCTCATCACCCTAGGGCATAAGGGCAAGGCCCAGATCATCATCAAGACCAAGGGGATATCAGCGCACGGCTCCGCTCCCGAAAAAGGTGTGAACGCCATCTATGAGATGGCGGAGATCATTCAGCGGGTTGAGCAAACCAATCTTGAGCTGATGACAAAGGCGTCCCCTAGAGGAACTCTGGTGATGTCGCGGATCTCTAGCACCAGTGCCTCTCTTAATGCGGTTCCGTCCGAGTGCGAGGTCTACCTTGATCGCCGGATGGTCGTAGGGGAGACTAAGGCGACCATCGAGCAAGAGATGGATGAGATCATCAGAGGCAAGAGCGCCACCTGGCAGATCGGCACCCTGCACCGCAAGACATGGACCGGTATGGATGTCACCTATGAACCCTTCCATCTAGCCTGGGAGATTGAGCTGGAGCATGAGCTATCGAGGGCTTTCGTGGCATCATATCAAGAAGTCTATGGCGAAGAGCCCCATCAGTACGACTTCTGGGATTTCAGCACCAATGCTGTAGCGTCGGTAGACTTAGGGATACCAACCATTGGATTTGGCCCAGGAGAGTACAAGTTGGCTCATATGACCAACGAACGTTGTGCAGTCAGCCAGATCGCCGAAGCCTGCAGCATATACACCAAAGTGATTGACAAGCTCTAGCCCTGCTTCACCCCTAAGGGGAGCGAATAGGCGGAGATCGTCTGGATGACCTTTGGAGATGAACATATGTTATCTGCTCAAGAACTAATGAACATGCATGTTGAGGCGCTGTATACACAGGATGACCACCTTCGGCTCCTATACGTGAACGAGCCGACTGGAGCGATACGGCCAGCCCCTCGCTTCTACCTTGGCAGAACAGTCGAAGGCGCAGTCTGGAGATTTCGCGCCGATTTGCCGGCTGAGGTCGTGGAACGGTTGGAGACATTGTGCCGAAACGAGCCGACCATGAACGATCCTCGCGAAAAGCCAATGTACCTTAACCAGTACATGCAGATACTCGAAACACATGCTCCCGTTCGAGGAGTATGGGCGGGTCCGGCCTATTGCTTCCCGGATGACAACATCCCCCGGTCCACCAACTTGGTTACAGTAACGAAAGAGAATGCCTGGGTACTTCGCTCGAAACTAGCCGAATGGCTCCCGGATGTACCCCATTGTCGTCCTTTCGTAGCCATTGTGCAGGAAGACGCAGCGGTTTCTCTCTGTTGTAGCGTTCGCATCACAGCACGAGCCCACGAAGCTGGCGTTGAGACGCTGAGTGCTTTTCGCGGACAAGGCTACGCCTCAGAAGTAGTAGCCGGGTGGGCCGATGAAGTAAGGAAAATAGGTTGTATCCCCCTGTATAGCACCTCTTGGGATAACGTGGCATCACAAGGCGTTGCCAGGGGACTAGGACTGGTAGCCTACGGCGCTGATTTTCACATCCTATAGGAATCCTAGGTTCTCTCCTCAGTCGTTGTACCGCCCTGCTGCGCGGTGGCCTAGGTTGAACTACTTCATTACTTCGACTGCATAACAGCTGGCTATCAGCTACCCGAGGTGATCCGATGGGCTTCAATATAATCGATATTGATTCGTGGGAGCGAAGAGAGCATTTCCACCATTATATGAACAATGCCAACTGTACCTTTAGCCTTACCGTGAATATCGATATCACCACGCTCCTGGCCGCAATCAGGTCGAACGGCCTGAGGACGTATCCCACCATGATCTACCTCGTCTCAAGGGTAGTAAACAACAATCGCAACTTCAGGTTCGCATTTGATGACGACGGCAGGCTTGGTTACTGGGATCACATGAGTGCAGAGTACCCCTTGTTTCACCAAGACGATCAGACCTTTTCGTACATCTATACAGACTACCAAGAGGAGTTCTCGCGTTTCTACAACTGCTGCGTCGTCGATATGACACGCTACAAGGACATGAAGGGCATCACTACTAGGCAGCCCCCGGCAAACAGCTTCTCGGTGTCCTGTATTCCTTGGGTGAGCTTCACTGGATTTAACCTCAACATCATGACCGATGGACGGTATCTTGCTCCGATCATCACTTGGGGCAAGCATTTTGAACAGGCCGGGAAGATCCAAATGCCACTTTCGGTTCAGATTCATCACGCCGTGGCCGACGGCTATCATGCATCGCGGTTCATCAACGATGTACAGCATCTAGCTGATAACCATGATGAGTGGCTCTTGATCTAGTGGATAGAAGACGAGCACCACGGACTAACCTTGGAGGTGATAGCGGTGCCGGTTGTCCCTTCCGCACCCTCGCTTCAGGAGGCAGCTGACTCTGTCGTAGCGGCGATCAGGTCACGCATGGCTATCACGCGTGGCACTTTGGTCGTTGCGATCGATGGTGGGAGCGGCGCTGGCAAGTCAACGCTGGCTTCCGAAGTGGCCAATCTCCTGGACGCAGTGGT
>CAZINL010000218.1:0-1305 GCA_964540595.1 uncultured Clostridia bacterium | reverse complement strand
GGTGATCCACTGCGATGACTTCTTCACCGCGACCGTCACCGAGGCCCAATGGGATCGTTACACCCCCGAGCAGAGGTATCACAGGTGCATCGATTGGCAGCGCGTGCGCGTTGAGGTGCTTGAGCCGTTGCTTGCTGGCGGGACTGCGCAGTATCACCCATATTCCTTTGCTACAGAGGACGGGTTGGCGGTGCATTGGGTGAGGAAGGAGCCTGCACAGGTGATCATCCTCGATGGTATCTACAGTGCCCTCCCTGACCTAGCCGATATCGTCCATCTCACCATATTAGTAGATGCCTCTCCTGAGATCCGACGCCAGCGGCACAATCTCAGAGAAGGAGATGACGATCTGGCTTGGCACGCCAGATGGGGTCCAGCCGAGAGATACTACCTCTCGATGGTGCGCCCCCCTGCATCATTTGATCTGGTGGTCGTGATCTAGGTGAGGTCGATTGCACGTAACGGCAGAAAAATGGGCCCCGCCAGGATGGCGGGGCCCATTGCTGACCCTGTGTATGGAGAGACTACAGGGTCAAGTACATCTCATACTGGGAGATGCTATCCCTCGTGAACATCAGATGCTTCAAATAGCCTTCTAGTCTTGCATTGTTCGGCGTGCTGATGCTCAGCTTTGCTAGCTGTAGGTCACTTACTGCCCTGTTAATCAGGCTCAGCGCGATTCCCCTGTGCCGATACGCTGGCATCGTCCAGATGAAATACATCTTGCCTGCACGGTTGATAGCCAAGCCGCCAACGAGATTTGAGCTGTGATAGGCTCCATAGTAGGTGACGCCGTCCAGCTTCTCCACATAGTCCAACCCATTCTGCCAGTTGACATGGACATCCCCCATGCCACGGGCAAAGCCGACCATGGCCTCATGATCAACCTGGCGAATATCTGGCCACGCTTGCCCTGTCACAGCTAGGCTGGTGGGGTCGGAGTGTGAGTAGTAGCGGAGATCATAGATCTTGTCGTATCCCAGCTTGTTGTAGAACGCGATGGCTCGATCGTTACCGACGATGACTTCCAGGAACAGCTGCCTACAGCCGTTATCGATGGCCGTCTGTTGGTGCAATCGGAAAAGCTCCTGACTGACACCTTGGCCACGATAGTCGGGGCTGATGCACAGGGTTCCACAGCGGAGGGTTCTCACGCCTTCATAATCCTTGATGCCACCCAGGATTAGCCCAACCGGCTGTTCGCCATCCAGTGCGATGAAGGAGTACTCCAGGCTGTTGCCCTCTGGCCCGAAGAAGCGGCTGACGAAAAGCTCTTTGGGCATCTCCATCTTGATGATGTAGTCG
>CAZINL010000217.1:3169-4492 GCA_964540595.1 uncultured Clostridia bacterium | reverse complement strand
AGGAGCTTCTGCTGCTGCAGGGGCTGCGGCGGTGGCGGTACATGGCCGTACGCGGGAGCAGTTTTATTCTGGCAAGGCTGATTGGGGTGTGATCGCGCGTGTCAAGCAAGCGGTTAGCATTCCGGTGATCGGTAATGGAGATATCTGGCACCCCACCGACGCTGCGCGGCTGTTGCAGGAGACTGGCTGCGACGGTGTGATGATTGGTCGCGGTGTGTTGGGAAATCCCTGGCTCATCAGACAGACGGTTCGCTACCTGGCTACCGGCGAGCTGCTTGCCGATCCGACCCCTGCGGAGAAGATTGCCATGGCGCTCAGGCACTTAAAGGACCTCGTAGCGTACAAAGGTGAGTATACTGGTCCGCGGGAGATGCGCAAGCACGCGGCCTGGTATCTCAAGGGGTTGCGCGGGGCAGCTCAGATCCGTGAACAGATCAACCAGGCTAAGAGCCAGAGTGAGATGGAGAATGTCTTGCTTGACTATCTCTCTGAACTAGCAGGCCAGCAGGAGGGAGACAGCCGTGATTGTGACCCCGGTTCTGAATGGGAGGCTTCCCCGCGTTGATGGTGGGGTGATCGATGCCATCTTATCGGACCCAGCCTTGATACGGGCGCTGCCCAAGATGGGAGCGAATACTCCTGTCTTCATGGCTCCCTATGTGGCTGATCTGGGCTCCCTCTACGCCGCTGGATTGGTCTGCGAGATCCGCGAAGTGTGGGTCGATGAGATCTACGTAGACGTCCCTCCGCTGATGAAAAGCAAGGGTCTGTTCTGTCGTCTGGTCGGGCGCGGCTACGCCCGAGCCAAGAGTTTCGATGTCCAACACGGACTGATCGTAGCCGAGGGATTGATGCCGCTCGATCTAGAGGGGATGCGCTCAGATTACCCCTGCATCTTGGGGGCTGGCTGGCAGCCTGAGGGCGGCCTTACGGAGGCGCGCGGGGCCGATGACATCATGGTGACGATCTATGGCCATGATCTGCTCACAGGGGCTGACTTGAGCATCTCTGCACAGCTCGGAGGATTAGTCAGTGAAGAGCACGCCCACACCATCGAACACGCCATCATTCGGGCTCTCTCCAGCTCGGCTTTGGTGACGCCCAAGACATTGCTTGCTTGCATGCGCAGCGAATTGACGGAGCTCAAAGCGTCCATTGACATAGGCATGGAACTGGAACTGCCTGAGCTCTTTGGCGTCACCCAGAGCGGTGCCTGCGGAAACCCGCTTACTAGTCTCGCTCGTATCTATCTATGGGATGAACTGATCCAGCGTATCGAAGAAGGCCAGTCACCCTGGATTTCACTGGAGACCTCTCGCCGCA
>CAZINL010000217.1:748-3159 GCA_964540595.1 uncultured Clostridia bacterium | reverse complement strand
CAGGACTCTGTCCAGGCTGACACGCGAACTGGAGCTAACCAGTGACGCCGGACTGCGTACGCTGCAAGCACTGAAGAAGGGCATGAAACATCAGGATACTCTCATCCCACCGAGCAGGCTTGCCGCGATCATCAGACGTTTTCCACTAAGCCCGTGGCATTAGCCCGGGTTTTTTGGTTGGCGTAGTGACCTTGTCATTTGCTGCCATTAGTCCTATAATGTGTGTACACAAAGTCGTGCACAGTAGGGGAGATCGTGGGTCCGGAAAGCGATCGAGAAGCAGAGGACCATCCGGGGGGGTGTCAGCGCTGGAATTCATCCGTATCGGTGAGAAACTGATCAGACGTGACAAGATCATCTCGGCCATCGATCAGGTACTCAGACTACGTGCCGATGGCGCGTCACAACAGGACGTGGCGAGAGAGCTGGCTCTTGACCGCACCTTTATCTCTCGCCTGGAAACACTAGGCGAGGTACGCAAGGGTGGCACCATTGCCTTGGTGGGGTTTCCGATCCTCAATAAGGAAGAAATCCTTGCCATGGCTGCCGAAGAGGGGATTGACTACGTCCTGGTGATGACAGAGCAGGAACGCCTCGACTTCGTCCGGCTCAAATCCGGCCTGGAACTGCTCAACGATACCATGGCGATCATCACGAAGGTTCGGCAATTCGATACCGTGATCTTGTTGGGGTCCAATCAGCGCGTCCGAATCAGCAGTGCGCTCTTGAACAACGAAGTCATCGGTATTGCCATCGGTGAGTCTCCACTCCAACAAGATCAGATGGTCGATGTAGCCCAGGTGCGCGCCATGATCCACGAGCTCAAAGGACTGAAAAGCCCCTGACTTAGACCCCGAATGGAGGGGCTCAGATGAAAGGGTTCCTTAAGCGAGGGCTTCTAGGGAGGCCGTGCCAGCGACTGCATAAACAGTTCGAAGGGGGCTTAGAATATGAAGCGTGTCGTTAGTGTGAGTCTTGGTTCATCAAAGCGCAATCACGCCGTTGAAACCGAAATTCTCGGCGAGCAGTTCCGCATTGAGCGGATCGGGACGGACGGTGATATGGATAAAGCCATCGCTATGATCCGTCAACTGGATGGCCAAGTGGACGCTTTTGGTATGGGAGGGATCGATCTCTACGTTTGGGCAGGGAAGAAGCGCCTCGTGCTGAGGGATGCTGTGCGCATTGCCCAAGCTGCCACGAAGTCACCGATTGTGGATGGTAGTGGCTTGAAGAATACCCTGGAGAGACGGGTGATCAAGTATCTGGCCGAGGACTATCGGTTGCCCATGCGGGGTAAGAAGGTCCTGCTAGTCTCAGGGCTGGATCGGTTTGGCATGGCTGAGGCTCTAGTCGAAGCCGGGTGTGAGACCACTTTTGGTGATCTCATTTTTATCCTGGGACTGCCGATACCACTAAGAAGTTTGAAGAGCCTGTATCGGGTGGGGGCGATCGTCGGACCGATTGTCAGTCAGTTGCCTTTCACCATGCTGTACCCCACAGGGAAGAAACAGGAAAGTACTACAGTCCGTTATCCGGAATACTACCACCGGGCCGATATCATCGCCGGTGATTTCCTCTTCATCAAGCGTTACATGCCCGAAAGACTCGACGGGAAGACTATCATCACCAATACCGTGACAGCGGACGACGTGCGCGAGCTCGCGAGGCGAGGCGTCAAGACACTGGTTACCACGACCCCGGAACTGAACGGACGGTCGTTTGGCACCAATGTCATGGAAGGCGTATTAGTCGCTGTCAGCGGCAAAGCGGAACTAACACCCGATGAGTACAACGCGCTCTTAGACAGAATCAGTTTCCGTCCCCGCATTGAGCTTCTCGACAAAACCGTGGCCCTCTAGAATCATCATATGGTAACCGCAGGAAGATCGTTGACAAAGATTGGTCTCTAGCTTATAATGACCGTGGGCTGAAGACAGATCCAACGAGCAAGCACTGCCAGTGAGCGCTGGCGGTGCTTGTTATAGTATACTGGTCTCGTGTCCCACCGGGCATAATATCTTGTCCCTCTCATATACATTATCACCTGCCATGATCCGTCCCTCCGGAACTTGCCTGACATTGACCAAGAGCCCTCATGAAGTCACGCAAGTTCCTGATATGGTCAGAGATGTGGCCGGGGTGGCGGGGGATAGCCGGGTGCGTTGTAGACGATTTTGGCCATCTTTCGTGAGGATGAAACTTGCAAAGGAGAGATCACTTTGTCGGAAAAAGAAGTGTATCTGACCCAAGACGGTCTTAAGAAGCTCGAAGAAGAGCTGGACAATCTGAAATCCGTGAAGCGCCGCGAGGTAGCCGAGCGTATCAAGCAGGCCATAGAGTTCGGTGATATCAGTGAGAACTCCGAGTATGATGACGCCAAGAACGAGCAGGCATTTGTCGAAGGCCGA
>CAZINL010000217.1:0-738 GCA_964540595.1 uncultured Clostridia bacterium | reverse complement strand
GGGAGAATCCTCACCCTTGAGAAGATGCTGCGCAATGCCCGTATCATTGATGAGAGTGATAACCCGACCAAAGACGTTGTCGGTGTGGGCTCAAAGGTGCGCCTGAAAGACATTGAGTTTGATGAGGAGTTTACTTACACCATCGTCGGCTCGGCCGAGGCCAATCCAGCCGAAAACCGCATCTCCAATGAATCTCCTGTGGGCAGAGCGATTATCGGCAAGCGACCGGGCGATACCATCGAGGTGACGGTGCCCGTCGGTACCATTAAGTATCAGATCGTCGAACTGGTACGCTAATCGTCAGGCAGTTGGTGTCCGCGGTCTCATCCTTTTCGTTACCTTGTCTATAGGGGCGGGTAGAACATCACATGACTGCGAGGTCTTGCCCGCCCTGATCGCTTCATAATATGTGCCTTAATAACAGCACAGTTTTGCGCCTTGGGAAGAAAATGGCCAACGATTCGAGTTGACATGCCTTCGACAGCTGTGCTAAGATATCAAACGTGTTCGGCAGCAAAACACAAGCAAATGCGCCAAGAATTGCCGCTTGCGAAGTCGCTTGTCGACATGATAAGATAGTGTTCCGCCGCTGAGCGAGACGAGAACGAAATCGCAAACCTGGCGAACAATGCGGCATTGCCGCGAACACTGATGAAACGGTCGTTGCTTCACAGCCGACCGTGAGTTGATCCTTGAGAACTGAACAGCGTATGAAGAAGCCAAGTTCAATTCCGCATC
>CAZINL010000216.1:0-4570 GCA_964540595.1 uncultured Clostridia bacterium | reverse complement strand
GCTCCACCTTGGGATCCGGGGTCGGAATGGCAGATAGCAGCGAGAGGGTGTAGGGATGAAGCGGATGGGCGAACAGTTCCTCGGTCTCAGCTAGCTCGACGATCTCACCCTTGTGGATGACGGCGATGCGGTCGGTGATGAAGCGAACCACCGACAGGTCGTGAGCGATGAACATATAAGTTAGGCCCTTGGTCTTCTGCAGCTCGGAGAGTAGGTTGATGACCTGCGCCCGAATGGAGACATCCAGCGCCGAGATCGGCTCATCGGCGATGATAAACTCCGGCTCCATGATCAAGGCACGGGCGATCCCGATCCTCTGCCGCTGTCCACCGGAGAACTCGTGCGGAAAACGCGAGGCAAACTCGGGCAGCAGACCGACCTCCAGCAGCGCCTTTTCCACCTTGGCCTGACGCTCTTGTTCATCCTTGTAGTTGCGCGTGTTATAGAGTCCCTCGGAGACGATATAGTCGACCTTGGCCCGTTCATTGAGCGAGGCCATCGGGTCCTGAAAGATCATCTGGATCTTCTGGGTCACCTCGCGGTCAAGCTCCTGCGAGATCTGACCGTTGATCTTCTTACCTTTGAACATGATGTCGCCCGCGGCCGTCTCGTTGATACGGATGATAGCACGGCCGATGGTGGTCTTGCCGGAGCCCGATTCGCCCACCAGCCCAAACGTCTCACCACGGTAGATATGGAAGCTGACATCCTTGATCGCTACGAAGGGCTGCTTGCCACGAACCTTGAACTCCACCCGCAGGTTCTTGACGTCGACCAAGACTTCTTGCTTGTTATCCTTCATGCGTCTTGCCTCTCATACTTCGCTCGCATGGCTTGGATAGCGACCGGCGGCTCTGCCTTCGGTGCCCGGGGATCGAGCAGCCAGGTGCGAACGTAATGGGTATCGGTGACCTTGAAGTAGGGTGGACGCTCGACGAAGTCGATCTTCAGCGCCTGGGGATTGCGGGGTGCGAAAGCGTCTCCCTTGATCTCATTGAAGAGGTTGGGCGGGGTTCCCTTGATGGAGTAGAGCGGCTGCCCCTTGATCCCGAGCTGAGGCAGGGACGAGAGCAGAGCCCAGGTGTATGGGTGCTGCGCGTCGTAGAAGACCTCTTCGGCCGTCCCGTGCTCGATGATGTCGCCCGCATACATGACGGCGACATTGTCGGCCACATTGGCCACAACCCCCAGGTCGTGGGTGATGTAGATGACGGTCAGGTTCAACTGCTTCTGCAGGTTACGGATCAGTTCCAAGATCTGTGCCTGAATGGTGACATCCAGCGCGGTGGTAGGTTCGTCGCAGATCAGGACTTTGGGGTTGCAGGCCACCGCGATGGCGATCACCACACGTTGCCGCATCCCGCCAGAGAACTCATGTGGGTATTGGGAGTAGCGCATCTCCGGGTTCGGGATGCCCACTTGATCGAGAATCTCGACGGTCTTGCGCTTCGCATCCTCGCCCTTGAGCTTCTGATGAAGCTCTACCACCTCTTGGATCTGCAGCCCTATGGTACGCAGGGGGTTGAGCGCCGTCATGGGGTCCTGAAAGACCATGGCAATCCGTCGACCGCGGATGGAGAGCCACTCCTTCTCGGTCTTGAACTTGGCCAAGTCTTTGCCCTCAAACATGATCGAGCCGGAGTCGACCCAACCATTGCCATCAAGCATCCCGATAAACGACTTGGTGAAAACCGACTTACCTGAGCCAGACTCACCGACGATGGCCAGCGTCTGACCTTCGTAGAGATCCAGTGATGCGCCTCGGATAGCCGTCAATACACGTCCACGAAGGCTGAACTTGATGACGACATCCTTGGCAGATAGGATTGGTACACTCATTAGCTCGCCCCCTTATACGTGATTGCGCGGGTCAGAGGCATCGGAGAACGCGTTGCCCATGATGTAGAAGGAAATGGTGATGACCGATAGCACAGCAGCTGGGAAGATCAGCTGATAACGCAGGTGAGGCGACATCATGATCTGACGTCCTTCATTGACCAGGTTGCCAAGACTGGGAATATTGAGCGGCAGACCGAGGCCGATGTAAGTCAGGAAGACCTCCCACCCGATGGTACCTGGGATAGCCAGCGCCAGACGCAGCACGATCACCGACACCAGGTATGGAAGCAGGTTTTTCATGATAATGCGCGAGGTGGGCGTCCCGAGACAACGGGAGGCGAGGTTGTACTCGCGGTCACGGATGATGACGATCTGGTTACGTACGAAGCGCGCCATCCCGAGCCAACCTGTAGCACACATGGAGATGACCATGGTCTGCAGGCTGGGGCGCATGATGTAGGCGAGCAACATCAAGACGATGGTCGTAGGGATGTTGTTGATTACGTTATAAATCTCGGTGATCAATCGATCCAGTTGACGCACGTATCCCCACAAGGCGCCGATGGTTATCCCGATAATGACCTCCCAGATTCCGACCAAGATGCCGATCAAAAGTGAGGTCCGGGTCCCGCTCCAGATACGCGACCACAGATCCTGGCCGATGGAGTTGGTGCCAAACCAGAACTCACCGCCCGGCTGCTGGTTGCGCAGCTGGATACCGGTTTCAGGATTGGTGTAGATCTTGATCGGGTCCTTCTGCCCCGGCAGGATGGGCTGAACAAAGGTGAACGCCAGGAGCGAAACCATGACGATCAGGAGCAGCACAGCGACTTTGTTCTTAAGGAAGACGCGAACCGTTGAGCCCCAATAGGAGTAGTTGGAGTAGCCGACACGTTCGGCCGCCTGCTCATCATATTCGGCGAATTGGAAGAGCGCCTTTTCCTCGATGGCGTTGATAGTATTGTTGAGCTTCGTGGACATTAGCGTGCCCCTCCCCTCTTCTCCAATTTGATGCGCGGGTCGAAGATCGCCATGAGCACGTCACCCATGAACAGGCCAAAGATACCCAAGGTCGAGAAGATCAGCACCAACGCCTGAACCAAGGCGTTGTCCTGACGCTGAATAGCATCGACCAGGAGACCGCCCATTCCAGGGATGGAATAGAGTGATTCGATATAGATAGAACCTGAGATGGTCAGAAGCAGCGCCGAAGGCAGATACTGCGCCATGGGAACAAACGCGTTGCGCATGACGTGCTTGACCATGATGGCTGTATTGGACATGCCCTTGGCCCGGGCTAGCTTGATGTAGTCCTTGTTGAGCTCGTCGACCATGTAGCGGCGCATCCACATGGCATACCCAGCGATACCGCCAAGTGACATGGAGATGATCGGTAGAATCCAGCTGATTGGTTTGTCTTTGTTAAATAGGATCGGCAGCTTGAGGTATTGAGTTAGGTAGAGCTGAATGAACAGCAGATAGACCGCTGACGGCACGGCGTTGATGAAGACGATGTAACCCGTCCAGGCTCGATCCCACAGCTTTCCCTTTTCTCGAGCTTGGTGAACCCCCATTGCTAGACCTAATCCGAGGGAGACACCGACTGCGGCCAGGCCGAAGTTGACGGAGTACGGAATCTTGGGTTTGATGATCTCGTTGATGGGTACCTTCGGACGATAGATGATCGATGTGCCAAGATCCCCCTGAGCCAGATCGAGGTAGAAGTTCTTAAGCTGGACATACCATGGATCCAAGAGCCCCATGCTCTTCAGGATCGCCTCACGCTGCTCGGGCTCAAGCTTGTCATACCCATCACCAAAATAACCTTCGATGGGTAGTAAGCGCATGAGCAAGAAGACGACCGTGATGACGATAAAGACGGTGATCATCGATTGACCCAACCGTTTCATTGAATACCTAAACATGCCTTCCTCCCTTCCCCGGCCGCATCACACCGCAGCCCCATTCTTTTGGGGGGATGCGTGTAACGGAATGGACCGCCAATAGGCGGCCCATTCACCTACTGTGTCTACTGACCGGCCTGTTTCAGAGTTACAGCTCTATCCTGTTCCCACTTGGTGAAAGCAGCGCTGTACTCGTCAGTGGTCATGGCCTTATCCTTGATGACTTGGGATCGAATTTGCCGAGCGTTTCGCCCATCTCAGTGGCGAACTTCCCATTGATGGGTATGAACGAGACGTAGGTCAGCATTGTCAGGAGCAGGCACCAGCAAATAAAGGAATCAAGATTAATAACTGCGTCGATAAGCAAAGTCTAGCGCGACATTCTGCCCTCTGATGCGGTTTTCTGTAGGAACAAACCACCTCCCGAAGCAATTATACTGGAACCTACATGAATTGACGAGCATTTTTGGGCAATTCTCCGTCTATTCAACCGAAGTCCATGCCGCAAACCTTACACGAACCGTTCAATGATCTCTTGAGTGCTGCCAGGCAGATAGTTGATCAGCGGAACCTCCAACATTGTATAAGCCCCAGCCGACATGCGTGTGCCGCCACTAGCCGATGAGACCAGCACTAGGCCAGTCACGGCTGGGTTGGTAACCCGGACTTCATAGCGGAAATGCTGATTGGCAGTCTTGCCTGCGACTCCCTTGCGTTCCAGGAGCACACCATGGCCAGTATCGGCAAGCGCTTTGACATCCTCAACTGCCTGCACGTAGGTCTCATCATGACTGAAGTACGAGTCCTCTTTGATCGCACGGGCCACA
>CAZINL010000215.1:0-4602 GCA_964540595.1 uncultured Clostridia bacterium | reverse complement strand
GGCGAGCTGGAGCAACTGCGCGAACAAGGGTTGCTCTTTAGCGACCTGCCAGATGTCCCTGTACTTGGGACTGAACCCGTGGTCAAGGCGATGTGCCTGCACGTGGCTCATGACTGCAATCTGGCCTGCCGCTACTGCTTTGCAGGACAAGGGAGCTTCGGCCATGATCGGAGCCTAATGGATCTTGCCACGGGGAAGTCTGCCATCGATTTCCTGATCCGTCATTCGGGGAATAGACGGCATGTGGAGATTGACTTCTTCGGCGGTGAACCGACCCTAAATATGCCGGTAGTTCGGGAGCTTGTTCACTATGCTCGTGAGCAGGCAGACCGATTCAGCAAGATCATCAAGCTGACCCTAACCACCAATGGGACCCTGCTTGACGATCAGACCATGGCGTTTCTCAATGCCAATCAGGTTGCGCTCGTCTTGAGCCTCGACGGACGACGTGAGGTAAACGATCACCTGCGTCCTTATGTCGATGGGGTAGGTTCCTATGACGACATCATGCCCAACCTGCGGCGGGCGGTCGCCTCACGTGATGGGCAGAACTACTACGTGCGTGGAACCTATACGCGTCACCATCTCGACTTCGCCGCCGACGTGCTGCATATGGTGGACAGCGGCTTTGACCAGGTCTCGGTAGAGCCAGTGGTCGCTGAACCCACCGCCCCGTATGCACTGCATGAGAGCGATCTGCCTGTGCTGCATCAGCAGTACCGTCAGCTGGCGACTGCTTATCTTGAGCGCTGGCGCTGTGGACGACCGTTCAACTTCTTCCACTTCAACGTGGAGCTAAATCAGGGGCCGTGCTTGGTGAAGCGCTTCTCGGGCTGCGGTGCTGGATCCGAATACGTCGCAGTGGCTCCCAACGGCGATATCTACCCCTGCCATCAGTTCGTCGGCCAGCCGCAGTGGCTGCTAGGCAACGTCTCGCATGATCGGCTTAACCAGGAGATCATGACAGTGATGGCTGGAGCACACTTGGCGGACAAAGAGGATTGTGTCAATTGTTGGGCCAAGGTCTTCTGTGGCGGCGGTTGCCATGCCAACGCCTACTTTGCCAATGGCACGATCATGCAGCCCTATCAGTTAGGTTGCGAACTGCAGAAGATGCGACTTGAAGCCGCCATCGCTGTCCAGGCGATCATGCTGATGGAGGGCACACGGGACACGGCGGATAGCGAAGACTGATGACTCCCGACTAATCGACCGATGGCCTGCTGAACGCCAACAGTGCCGAAGCTGTGGTTCATAACGGGCCTATATCCGGGCAGAATAACCTCTGATTCTCAATCGACGAGTGTCATTCAAAGGGGAGTGCTCAGTGAAAAGCCCAACACTACAGCAGATCAAGCACCATCCCATGGTCACCAGTTTTCTGCAGCAGGGGGATAGTCATCTCGCTAGCATAGGGTTTACGGAACATAGTTTTCGCCACGCTGGCTTGGTCTCTCATATCGCTCAGAACATCCTTCTCCATCTCAGCTACCCCGAACGCGATGCAGAGCTGGCGGCCATTGCCGGATACATCCATGATATCGGCAATGTCGTCTCACGCGAACATCACGGACAGGCTAGCGCACTGATCGCCTTTCGCATTCTCGAAGAACTAAACATGCCCTATGATGAGCTGGGGATGGTGATCGGTGCCATCGGCAACCACGAGGAGCAGTATGGTCATCCGGTCAATCACCTGGCGGCGGCTCTGATCTTGGCCGACAAGTCCGACGTCCATCGTACCCGAGTCCGCAATCGCGAAGTCGCCACCTTTGACATTCATGACCGCGTCAACTATGCGGCGGAGCGATCGTTTGTCAGAGTCGATGAGGAGCGCAGGACGATCACCTTTGAGATCACTATCGACACCGAGATCTGCCCTGTGATGGAGTATTTTGAGATCTTTCTAACGCGCTTGATTATGTCGAGGCGAGCTGCAGCGTCGCTAGACACGACGCTGGAACTGGTGATCAACGGTGCAAAACTGTTATAGCAATTTCATCAGGTAGGGCATGAGGGGACGTGGCAAGAACCTGCCTGTCCCTTTTCCTTTCAATTACAGAGGGGTTCGTTGACAAGC
This sequence comes from uncultured Clostridia bacterium, assembly GCA_964540595.1. Classification (GTDB taxonomy): domain Bacteria; phylum Bacillota; class JAAYKD01; order JAAYKD01; family CAYOCI01; genus CAYOCI01. Next base: position 2,522 of record CAZINL010000215.1, on the reverse strand, counting down.
TTTTTGCAGCGAAGGTATAATGAGCTGTGTACTAAAAATAACGAGGAAAGGGGAGATGCGGACCAATGAGGACTAGAAGCATTACTACTTTGCTCTTAATCCTGGCCCTCCTTGTTGGTGCTGGGCTTATCGGCTACTCCGGTCTGAAGACACCGTGGGGGTTTGCCGTCGCACCTGTACGTCCTAATCTGGGGCTAGATATTCAGGGAGGCCTGTCGGTCTACCTAGAGGCAGAGGATACCGCTGAGATCAAGGTCGACGATAAGAAAATGGATGAGGCGGTCGCTGCCCTCAAGAACCGTATCGATGCCCTTAGCCTCAGAGAACCCGAAGTCACCCGTGAAGGTGCTCGTCGGATCAAGATCGCTCTTCCTGGCGTCAAAGATTCGCAGGCAGCGCTCGATGCAATCGGCAAACGCGCCTATCTCGAGATCCAAAATCCTGCCGGTGAAACCGTCTTAACGGGTGCCGATCTAACCAACGCCCAAGCGACGATCGGTTCCGATGGACAGCCCTATATCCAGCTGACCTTGACCAGTCAAGCCGCTAAGGCGTTCGCCGATCTGACCACCGCCAATATTGGTCAACGGCTCCCTATTCTCCTGGACAAGCAAGTCATTATGGCACCGATCGTCCAGAGTGGCGGTATCGACGCTCCTACCATCACCAACGTGGGAGACATGGCTGAGGCTACTCGACTGGCTACGTTGCTCCGTTCCGGCTTTTTGCCTGTGCAGTTCAAACCCGACCCGGCGGTCTACACGGTCGGCCCAACGCTCGGTCAGGATTCCTTGGATAAAAGCCTTGTGGCCGGCGCTATCGGAGCGGCCGCGGTCGTGCTCTTTATGTTGTTGTTCTACCGCCTATGTGGCCTGGTCGCGTCCGTCGCCTTGACCCTCTACATGGGTCTGACCCTGCTGGTGTTCGTCCAGCTCGGGGCGACGTTGACACTTCCCGGGATCGCCGGCATCATACTGTCGGTTGGTATGGCGGTGGATACAAACATCCTCATCTTTGAACGCATCAAAGAGGAGCTACGCGCTGGCAAGACCTTACGGTCAGCCGTCGAGTCTGGGTTTAAGATGGCATTCAGTGCGATTTTGGACTCCAACATCACGACATTGATCGCAGCCGGCCTACTATACTACTTTGGCAGCGATCAGGTCCAGGGCTTCGCAGTCACGCTAAGTATTGGCATCGTGCTGTCGATGTTTACGGCCATTACATTTACTCGTTTTGTACTGCGCCATCTCGTCAATACCGGCCTCTTCAAGAACCCGAAGCTCTACGTCAATGTGTAAGGAGGTGGCGAAATGACTAAGATGGAGTGCTTTGACATTATCGGCAAACGCCGGATCTTCGTGATTGTCTCGTTAGTCGTCCTTGGTGCCGGCCTTGCTTCCCTGCTTTTCCAGGGGCTGAACCTCGGCGTTGACTTCGCCGGCGGCACCAGTATGCAGTTCCACATCAATCAGCAGTTTGAGACGGCTGAGGTTCGTGAGGCGCTGACCAAAGCTGGTTTTGGCACCGCCGATATCCGCAAGATCGGTGCAGCAGTAGACGCCGACCGCCGTGACGTTGAGATCCGTCTCGGAAGCAACGAAAAGGGCGAGACCGGCTTGACCAACGATGAACGGAAGCTGATCGCCAAAGAGATGGAAGCCAAGTTTGGTCAGGAAAACGTCCAGCTGATGTCGGACGTTACCGTACCGCCACGTTTTGGCCGTGAAGCCACTGCCAAGGCGATTATCGCTCTTTCGCTGGCATCCTTGGGCATTATCGCTTACTGCGCTTTTCGCTTCGAAATTCGACCCGCGGTTGCCACTGTGGCTGCGGTTCTCCACGATGTCTTGGTGGTCGTCGGGATGTTCTCCATCTTCAGAGTTCAGGTTGACCTGACTTTTGTAGCAGCCGTTCTGACCATCGTTGGATACTCTGTCAACGACACGATTGTCATCTACGACCGTATTCGCGAGAATCTGCGCAACGCTGGACGAAATGTTGACTTTGCCAAGGTTGTGAACCAGTCTATCTGGCAGAGTATGACGCGTACCATCTACACATCGCTGACCACTCTGATTACCGTCCTGGCTCTGTATATCTGGGGCGGAGTCACCACTCGCAACTTCGCCCTTGCAATGTTGATCGGTCTGATCTCCGGCACCTACTCGACCATCTTCATCGCCAGTGCCATCTGGGTAGAGTGGCGAGAGCGCGATATGGCCAGACAGAAGCAACCCGCCACAGCTGTGTCTAGTGGTCGCCGCTAGTCGCAGCGCTAAGGTCGTGATCAGGGATCAAGCCCCTGTGCATCTTTTGCACAGGGGCTTAACTTTCTTTCGGCATCCCAAGCGATCCCATATTCCCCCCGCTTCGTGGACAGACTAAGTGGAGCACTGGATCAGAGGGGGAGTGGGGATGAGCCACGGCAAAGGCCTCATTAGACATTTGCAGAACCAGTCGTTGTTTGAGGCCACCGAAGCATCAGTATTGGCCAGCTATTTAGGTACGACTTTACATAT
>CAZINL010000214.1:4308-4616 GCA_964540595.1 uncultured Clostridia bacterium | reverse complement strand
ATCGCCCGTCTGGGTGCGGAGCATGCTGCCACAGGCAAACCGATCGTGTATACCTCTGCTGATAGTGTGTTTCAGATTGCGGCTCACGAGGCGATCATCCCCGTGGATGAACTATACCGCCTGTGCAGCGTGGCACGCGAACTGCTCGTTGGACCACATCAAGTCGGACGTGTGATTGCTCGTCCGTTCAACGGTCCGTCCGGCAACTATACTCGGACAGCCAATCGACGGGACTATGCGATCAAGCCACTCTACCAGACAGCCCTAGACCTGATCAGTGATCGTGGGCAGAAGACGTGGGCGGTGGG
>CAZINL010000214.1:478-4298 GCA_964540595.1 uncultured Clostridia bacterium | reverse complement strand
ATCGAGGATATTTTCGTGGGTCAGGGGATCTCTTGGGCAGAGCACACCAGAAGCAATGAGCATGGTGTGGACCTAACCATACAGCTGCTCAGGGAGAATACTGAAGGTGGCTTGATCTTCACCAACCTGGTGGAGTTCGACTCGCTGTGGGGCCATCGGAATGACGTCGTGGGATACGCTCGTGGGTTGGAGGCATTTGATCGACGCCTGCCTCAGATCATCGCAGCCATGAATGAGGATGATCTCCTCATTATCACGGCTGACCATGGCTGTGATCCAACCACCCCCGGCAGCGATCACACCCGTGAGGATGTGCCGCTGCTGATCTACGGCAAGGCCATACCGGCGGGTCTCGCCCTTGGAACACGCAGTTCATTTGCCGACCTGGGCGCGACCATTGCCTTGCTCGCGGGTTCCCAAGAACTCCCCATGCACGGTGAGCCGATCTGGGAAGTGGTTCGAGCAGTTCTGCATGGGTAGGAGGTGGAAGTTGCGATGATCGAAATAATTGGCAAGAAGAGAGACGGGCTGGAGTTATCTGGTGCGGAGATCAGTGAATGGATCGAAGGATGTACCTCCGGACAGATCCCCGACTATCAGACAGCAGCGCTGCTGATGGCGATCTGCTTTCAGGGTCTTTCTCAGCGTGAGATCCTGGACCTGACCATGGCCATGGTTAGGTCGGGCGACACGGTCGACTTAAGCATGGTCCCGGGAATCAAGGTGGACAAACACAGTACGGGGGGAGTCGGTGACACCACAACCTTGGTCTTGATCCCCCTGGTCGCCGCCTGTGGCGGAGTGATCGCCAAGATGACCGGTCGTGGGCTAGGTCATACCGGTGGCACAGTTGACAAGCTGGAGTCGATCCCTGGGTTTAGGACCGGACTGGATCGTGATGAGTTCATCCGCATCATCGGCTCGATCGGTGTCGGGATTACCGGACAATCAGCAGACCTTACTCCGGCCGACAAGAAGCTTTACGCATTGCGGGATGTGACCGGGACGGTGGACCAGGTTGGGCTGATTGCTAGCTCGATCATGTCTAAGAAGATCGCCGCAGGAGCCGATGCCATTGTACTGGATGTAAAGGTCGGCAGCGGGGCTTTTCTAGCGAGTTACGCACAGGCGCTAGAGCTGGCAGAGGTGATGGTAAAGATTGGTCTAGGGGCAGGTCGGCGCACCGTAGCCGTGATCAGCGACATGAGCCAACCGCTCGGTCACGCGGTGGGCAATGCCATTGAGGTGGTCGAGGCCATTGAGGTGCTGGCAGGGAAGCGCGGCGGGCGCCTGCTGGAGCTCTGTCTCGCCCTTGGTAGCCAGATGCTTATGCTAGCCCATCGGGCCAAGTCGGTCGATGAGGCTCGCAAACAGCTACTGGATGCCATCACCAGTGGGGCAGGGCTACAAAAGCTGAGGCAACTAGTTGCGCAGCAAGACGGCGACCCGCGATGGATCGATGAACCACAGCGCTTTGCTCAGAGTGACTACCGCTATGAGATCAAGTCGCTACGCAGCGGATGGGTCGGACGGATGGATTGTCGCCTGATCGGTCGTGCAGCCATGCTCGCCGGGGCTGGACGGCAGACCAAAGATGACATCATTGACCTAACGGTGGGCTTAGTAATGCACAAGGAACTGGGTGATAGGGTCCAAACCGGCGAGCCGATCGCGACCCTGCATTACAACCATCTAGGCTGCCGAGAGACGGTCGAGCATCTTGTGCAGCAGGCTGTGGAGATCATGGAGCAACCGCAGCCAGTCCCGCCGCTATTACAGGCGATTGTCAGTGAGCACGGGGTGCAGAAGCTGTGATCTGAGGGATCAGGAGCTGAGGGTTACGGGTCAGGCGCTTGACAGTTACGCGCCTGGTCCTGACTCTTGGCTCCTGAGTCGTTTGCCGCTTGTCATGTTTGCCTTATTGGGCGAGTATCATAGAGAGACGAGCAAAACCTTGGTAGTGAGGAGGCAGAGGGGATGAATATTCGGAAATGGTTGGCCATCTTGATGGTGGTCGCCTTGGTGATGACAGTGCCAGGCATCACTCTAGCTAACGATAGTGCACCGGCCACATCCGTAGCTACCCCGCCGGCGCTTCAGGTTCAGACACCGTCGGTCCTACTGATGGACGCAGGCACCGGGACTGTGCTCTTTACCAAGAATGAACATGATAAACGCCCCATCGCCAGTATGACCAAGATCATGACCATGCTCCTAGCCATGGAGGCTGTGGACGAAGGCAGGGTCAAGCTCGCCGATCGGGTTACTACCAGCCGCAACGCCAGCGGCATGGGCGGCAGTACCATCTTCCTCGAGGTAGGTGAGACCCTCCCCCTAGAGGAGATGATGACAGGTATCGCGGTCAACTCCGCCAACGATGCGGCTGTCGCTGTAGCAGAGTTCATCGCCGGTTCCGAAGAAGCGTTCGTTGATCAGATGAACGTCCGGGCCAGGCAACTTGGGATGGTCGATACCACCTTCAAGAATCCCCATGGTCTCCATGAGGACGGTCATCTCTCCTCAGCCCACGATGTGGCGATCATGTCGCGCGAACTGCTCAAGCACCCCAAGATCCACGAATGGATGACCATTTGGCTCGGCAAGACACGCAAGTATAACTTAGAGAATACCAACCGCTTGATTCACGACTACCCTGGCGCGGACGGGATCAAGACTGGCTATGTCCCGGAGTCTCTGCACTGCGTGTCCGCCACCGCCAAGCGCAACGACCTGCGTTTGGTGGCGGTACTGGTAGGGTCACCGAGCAGCACGCTACGATGGGACGAAGCGACGAAGATGCTGGATTGGGGCTTTGCCAACTACGGGTCATTGCCCATCGTCAATCAGGGACAAGTGGTGCAGAGCGTGAGGGTGGAAAAGGGAGTCAGCCAAGAGCTGAACCTGGTAGCCGGCGATAATCTGAACATCCTGTTCGGCAAGGGCAAAGAGCCGAAGACCAGCGTGAGGCATGATATCAACCCTAAAGTATCGGCCCCGATCAGGCAGGGGCAGATGATCGGTGAAATGGTCGTCTTGGACCAAAACCAAACGGAGATCGGTAGAGTACCGCTGATGGCAGAGCAAACGGTCGAACGAATCGGGTTGGTGGGCATGCTGGGACGCTGCTGGCAGACGCTGTTTTACTTTAAGACTAAAGCATCATAGAAGATTGACAAGGAGCAGTGCCGCAAGGTACTGTTCCTTGCTCGTAGATCATGATGGGTTCTCGTGCATTCAACCCACTTTATGAAATTGGAGTTTGTGGGAGGAGTTTCATCTACTGGGAGAGAAGACTAATTGGACAAGTCAACCTAGATCCGCGAACGTCTTTGTAAAGGGGTGCTGACGTGGAAGTCAATACTGAACGCGTAGGACAAGCCTTGCTGGTCCGCATCAACGGCGAGCTCGACCACCATACGGCTGACCAGGTACGCAACGTCATCGACAGCGAACTGGACAAGGAGATTGCTCGACATGTAGTGCTCAACCTAAAAGGGCTTACCTTCATGGATAGTTCGGGATTGGGTGTCATCATGGGTCGTTACCGGAAAGTAACCGGGAACGGTGGCAAGCTGGTCGCCTGCCAGATCAACCCGCAGATCAAGCGCGTGTTTGAGCTCTCTGGCTTGCCCCGAATACTTACCGTTTACAAAAACGAAGCAGATGCCCTTGATCAACTCTAAGGAGGAAGATTAGGATGCCACACGTTCGCAATCAGATGACCTTGGAGTTCTTGAGTCTTTCCGAGAACGAGTCCTTCGCAAGGGTAGCGGTTGCTGCTTTTGCATCTCAGCTGGGGTATGTGACGCTGCCTGAGATC
>CAZINL010000214.1:0-468 GCA_964540595.1 uncultured Clostridia bacterium | reverse complement strand
ACAGCGGTATCGGAAGCGGTTACCAATGCGATTATTCACGGCTACGAGAATCGGGCCGGCATGGTCCGAGTCGAAGCTGTTCTCTACGATAACGGCATTCGCGTGAGCATCATTGACGAGGGGGTAGGCATACCGGATATCGACAGAGCCAGGGAGCTCTGCTTTACCACCAAACCAGAGCTAGAGCGTTCTGGGATGGGTTTTGCCTTCATGGAGAGCATGACTGATGAGCTCATGGTGAACTCCCAGGTTGGTAAGGGAACGACGGTGACAATGACCAAGTGGTTTAGATCCGCGCCAGCCCAGTAGAAAGCGGGGAATCCCAGATGGCCAGATTAAGCAACATGGATCTGCTCAGGACCCCGTTGCTCTCGGATGAAGAAACACGCCGTTTGCTAGGGCGCGCCAACGAAGGTGACCAAGAAGCCCGCGAGAGGTTGGTCAACTCCAACCTACGCCTAGTTTGGT
>CAZINL010000213.1:0-4664 GCA_964540595.1 uncultured Clostridia bacterium | reverse complement strand
CTTCATCAGTGTTCCTTCGCGGGTGGTAACCGCCACCGCTCGCCGCCAGCTAGAGAGACCGTACCGAGCGCCAGACGGAGCGCTTGGCTATCGCGAGGGGCCACAGACCAGCGCCGTGCCGCTGGATCTGAAGATGGTGTTGTTGACGGTCCTTTACCTGATATCAGCCCTGATCGTGGCAGCCAACATGCTGATCTCAGTCAATGAGCGTAAGGAAGAGATGGGCATACTCAAGGCGGTCGGTGCCAGACAGAGTGATGTCATGGTCATGGTTCTGACTGAGGCGCTCCTGATCTCTGCCATCGGTGCCACAACTGGTTTTGTTTGCATTGAGCTGTTCGGTGTCATCAACAAGATCAGCAATCACTACCCACTCCTGTCTATCCTCGGGTCGGTGATGGCCCACTACGGTTTGATCCTCGGTTCGACAGGCTTAGCCTCGCTCCTCTTCGGGCTGATCCCCGCCCTGAAGCTGTCTCGTCTCACGGCCATGGAGGTGCTGCGCCATGAGTAGCTTTGGGCAGAGCCAGAGTCCACACGTTCACAAGTCCACAGCTGCGGATGCCGTCAAGTCGCCTATTAAGGCGACGGGGTCTTGTTGAGCCGCCACGATGGAGGGAGATTGGATGAAGACAATCATTTCTGGCCTTGAGGTCGTCCGCCTAGCGCTGAAGAGCATGAAGCGCTGGCGCTGGCGCTACATCACGCTCGCCGTACTAATCGCAGCATCATTTACCATCTTCACCCTGTACGCCAGTCTGTTGACGGTGAGTAGCCACCGTAGTATCGCCAAGATCGAGGCACTTCAGTTGCCCACCGACTTTGTCGTCGTGGCTTCGGGAACGCGGCTTAATCGTTCCTCGACCGACCGCTTTCAGCCTACTAAAGGAGGTCGGGCAAGCCTAACCTTCGGGGAGGAGGCCGTGATGCTTGTCGCCGACACAACGCTGGGGACGACCAAGATGCTCGGGGCGGGTCCAGATAGCCGCTTCTTCTCAGCCGAGGCGATCCAGATAGTGAGCGGTCAACCGCTCAAGAATGAGATGGATATCGTCCTACCGCAATCATGGGCGGAGCATGGCTTCACCTTGGGCAGCAGTGTCTGGCTGGGCATCTCCAACCCCAGCACTGGCAGCCTACGTCAGATGACATTCAGCGTCACGGGCTTTTATGCCCGGGTCGATGACCTCACCATGCCGCTGATCCGCATGGAAGACGCCGCCCTGGTGCGCGGGGCCACCGGTGCTAACTGCTATCTAGCTCAGATGAGCAGTGGGGCCGATCTTCAGCAGACTCTCGCCTGGGTCCGACTGCTCTTTCCTGGCGATCGGGTGTTGAGTTCGGTGGCTGCACAGGAGCTAGGGCAAGGGCTCGCCAGTCAGACCAATCAGCCTGGGTGGGGACTCCTGCTCTTGGTCAACGTCTTTGTCGGTGTCGCAGTTCTCACCATCACCGCGATGACCTTCCTAGAGCGGCGCCGTGAACTGGCGGTGCTTAAGACGCTTGGCACCGCCAACTCCCAGGTAGCGCTGATGCTAAGAATCGAACTGATCGGCAGCGCGGGTGGTGGATTGTTGGCTGGTCTCGTGGTCTCACTGTTGCTCGGGGCCAAGATGCCTTGGATGGCCGAGATCAGTGCTGGTGCGCTGACCGTGATCCAGATCGGTGGCGCGGCGCTCAGCTTACTGGTCGTAGCCATGGCCGCTCTGCTGCCGGTCGTGATGGCCAAGGTAGCCACAGTCAACGAACTGCTCTTCGCCCGCATGATCCCACTCAGTCGCCAACTGGTTCAGCAAGTCGAGCATACCTATTCATGGGTGGTGGCGCGCGAACAGCAAGAGGGGGTACGGCTACTACGCCTGGATGTGATCGATGGCCGCTTTGACGGCATTCTGATGAGATCCAAGGGTGACCGCGTCAAACACGGTGAGGTGATCGCCAGCCTCGATACCGTCTTTGGACTGGTGCGCAAGCAGTGGGCCTCACCAGCCGATGGCTTGATCACTGATTACGACCCGGTCAGCGGGTATGTAGTGATCAAACCGGATCAGAGCCTGGCGGCGGTCAGCCTACAGGTCCAGACCTTCAGAGCAGGTCCAGCGGTGGGTCTTGGTGTCCCCCGTATCGCTCCACGCATGGTCATGGTTCAAGCGACTGCTCAGGATGACCGCGCACGTCAGGAGCCAGCCGAGAACCGAACGCCGCGACCCTGGTGGCGCCGACCATGGGCGATCGCGGCTCTGATCGGTGCTGTCATGATCCCAACCGCCACGTTTATTCTGCGTTACTATCGTCCTCAAGGGTTGCCGATCACCAGCTACCGACCACCCAACCCATCCTATCCGTCGTATCAGCGGTGGTCCAAGGATCTGGCCGACCTAGCGGCCAGCTATCCCGACCTGGTCACGCTGACAGAGATCGGGCGGACCTACGGTGGGCAGCCGATCCTAGCTCTCACCATCACTGATCGGATTAGCGGCGATGAGCAGTCCAAGCCAGGAGCCTTCCTGATGGCCGGGCAGCATGCCGATGAGGCGCTAAGCTCACAGGTCGCCCTCAGTGCCATTAAACAACTGCTTAGCGATCATGGCCAGAATGCCGCCGCGACGTCGCTACTGCGTCAAAAGGTGATCTATGCGGTCCCGGTGGTCAACCCCGACGGTTACGGCGTCTTTAGCTCCAAAACGACCACGGTGCACGGCAATGCCCGTCCGCTAGTGGACAGCGACCGCGATGGGCGCCTAGACGAGGACCCCAGCATCATGCCAGCCGGTGCCTGGCTACGCAGTCATGTGGTCTTCGCTCAGGATTGGCTGCTGCAGCATCCTGATGATCCCTTTGCTCCGGGTTGGCAGGAGTATCAGCGGGAGGTGGGCGAGAACTACACGCACGTTTATTGCCCCGATGGCAAGCGCTACGCCCAGGTGGATCAGGATGGCGATGGCAGTATCACCGAGGATGGCTATGACGGGGTTGACCTCAACCGCAACTGGGGGACCAATTTCCGCATCATCGAGAACTATGGCGATGGCTATTTCGGTGGTATTGAGGCCTGGTCTGAGGCCGAGACCCGCGCCGTGCGCGATTTTGTCCTCGCCCACCCCAATATCACCCAAGCGCTGGACCTGCATACCGGGGATGAACAGATCCTTTTCCCATTGGCGTTTAGCGCTGCCAAGGTTCCCGAATACGAGCAGTACATGGAGATCGGCACCAGACTGCGCCCCGATGAGGCGATTGAAGTACAGCCCTACAGCAAACTTCGTCCCCACTCGGGAACGGCCATTGATTGGCTATATCAACAGAAGATCATGCCCCTGGTCTTTGAGCTCTACCAGGGACGTCCCAAATACCAACTTCAGTCTGATGGGTCGTACGTCTATTACATGAACCCCAGCTGGATCTACAACACCGTCAACAACGACGACTACAACCGAGTTGTACGCCGCTGGGTACCCAGCATCCTCGACTGGATGAGCATGGATCTGAAGAGCGTCCGGTAGTAACGTACACCGTTCCCTCACTTGCTCACGCTTTCCAGCAGGATTAAATTACAATCGAGCGAAATGGAAAGGGAGCAAAGTACGCGCTGCCTTCATGGCGTCATCAGGAGGCGAGCTATGTTTATCCGCCTTGGCTACCTCAATACCGCCCGCAATATCACGCGTAGCATCCTCGCCATCGTCAGCATGGCCGTAGCGGCCATCATCTTGACTTCGACGCTGACCATCAGCCGTGGCTATCCGCGCGAGGCCTACCGCACCTACCGCGAGATGATCGGCGGCGAGATCGTGGCCTATTCGCTGAAGTTCTCCGGCCAACTGCCGACTGAACAGCAGGCAGGGCAACTGATCTTTCGTCGTCTGGAGAACAGCGCACTCTCCGATCTGCCTGTCTTTCACCCCGAGCTCTTCACCAGCGGCTATCTGGCGCACAGGCCGGATCGCCTGCGACCCTTTAGTAGCTCTGATCTAGCCGGGATTGCAGCACAACCGGGCGTCAGCGGAGCCTATCCCTACTATCTGCTGCCAGCTCAGACTATGTATGGTCTCGGCGGTGAGTATAGCTACCAAAGTCCTTTACGCGGTCGCTCGCTCGATCTCGACCAGCTAGGCGGGGGGATGACGAAGAACGTCATCGCCGGACGCTACTTCACTCCAGAGGATGATGGTCAGCTGGTGGCGGTGGTCAGCCGTTGGCAGCAGCTACCCGATGAGGCAGAGAGCCCGAAGCTCGGCAGCAAGATTACGGTCAGCATCCCCACCATCACGCGACGGGATGGCCAGGTCGAGCTGGACTTTGAGCGCACAGTTCGGAAGGAGCTCGAGGTGATCGGGCAGATGGAGTTGCCCACGCGCGTGGCCTCCGCTGGGGACCTCACCGAGCAGCTTTACTGGCACACCAGCGAGATCCAGATCCCTTTGACGACTTGGCAGAGGCTCTGGAGTGAGGTGGGCGGCGGCGACTATGCGCCCTTCGAGCTGGCCATTCATGTCGACGATCTGACCTTTCTGGAAGACACGGTCCTGCAGCTCAACCGCAGCTTCCCGCAGTACACCTTCGTCAGCGTACCCAAGCAGGCCGCCATGGCGGCCAATCGCAGCCTGATCGAGCCAAGCTACACCCTGCCGGCAGTTGCCACACAGGCGACCGAGGAGGTGGCC
>CAZINL010000212.1:2174-4676 GCA_964540595.1 uncultured Clostridia bacterium | reverse complement strand
CAGCGCTGATGGTACTTGGGGCGCAAGCCCCTGGGAGAGTAAGACACCGCGGGACGAGAAAAACACCACTCGAAAGAGTGGTGTTTTTCGTTTGTCTGCCGACAGGTTGGAGGAAACGCGGGCGCGGCAGAGCAGCGCCCCTACATGCGGCGATATGGTGATCCTTAGTCAAACATGAAACCCCCGTGTAGGGGCGCCGCTATGCTGCGCCCGCATACTTCGCGCCGTTAGGCGCCCTGGGAGAGTAGCCGCGCGAGACAAAAGCCGAGGAGAAACGCGGGCGCAGCAGAGCGGCGCCCCTACATGTGGCGATATGGTGATCCTTAGTCAAACATGAAACCCCCGTGTAGGGGCGCTGCTTTGCCGCGCCCGCATACTTCGCGCCGCCAGGTGCCTTGGGAAAGTAGACACCGCCCCATAATCTTGTCCCTTCCTCACGCATGTTTTCCGGGCAACGGCAGTAGAATGTATCAACTCCATCTGGCTGCATCAGGGAATATGAAGGAGGGTGCATGGTGCTCAGACCGAACGCGCGTGTGACCGTCATCGTCCTCGTGGGACTGGTGATCGCATTATCAATGACTGGCTGTAGTTCTACTCCGAAGAGCTCGACTAAGGCACTGTCCATGCAAGAGATCGACGATACGATTAGGCAGACTGTTGATCTATCCAACTTGAAGCTCGGTGACGGGGCCAAACTCAAGAAGCTGTATGATATCAGCATCGAAGATCTAGACAGTTTCGTGCTTTATCTCGCTCCCTCAAACCTAAAGGCCGATGAACTACTGCTACTCAAGGCCAAGAGTGAGGCTGATCTGGCAGCGCTCAAGACCAAGATCGCCAAAAGGGTAGACAAGCAGGCGATTGCCTTCAAGGACTATCTTCCTGCGGAGTACTTCCTGATCCAGAAGCATATCAGCAAGGTCAGCGGAACCTATGTCCTGCTGGTCATCTCTAAGAACGCTGAGCAGATCGCTGAAGCCTTCGACCGAATTGTACGCTAGTAGCAGGATGCTGTCCTCACCGCAACCCCACCAACAGAGATCGCACACACGATGCCGCATCGAGGTGAACCATAGATGGTATTTAGCAGTCCGCTGTTCTTATTTTTGTTTCTGCCGGTCAGTCTGACGATCTATTACGTGGTCCCCAGAAAGATGAAGAACGCCGTCTTAGTGCTCGCTAGTCTCGTATTCTACGCTTGGGGTGAACCCCGGTATATTACGGTGATGATCTTCTCTGCCGTGCTCGACTACTGCTGTGGACTCATCATCGAGACGCATCGCGGCAGTCAATCGATTATGCGCTTAGCTTTGCTGACCTCTATGGTGGGGAACTTAGGGGTCTTATGTTTCTTCAAGTATTGGATTTTCCTGATCGGCAATGTCAACGCGCTGTTCGGGCTGCGGATTGTCGCGTCGGCTTTGCCCCTGCCAATTGGAATATCGTTTTATACCTTTCAAACTATGTCCTACACCATCGATGTCTATCTAGGTAAGGCGACCGCGCAGAGAAACCTCATCTCTTATGCCACCTATGTGACCATGTTTCCCCAGTTGGTTGCCGGTCCCATCATACGTTATGTCGATGTGGCACAACAGGTCGACGACAGACGCGAGAGTTTGAACCTCTTCGGAGAAGGTGCCGAGATCTTCATCCTCGGCCTGGCCAAGAAGGTGCTATTGGCCAATAATATCGGAGTGCTCTGGGACAGTGTCAAAGCTCTTCCACTTTCACAGCTCTCGACTCTGTCCGCCTGGCTTGGCATCGCCGCCTTTACCTCTCAGATCTATTTTGACTTTAGTGGTTACTCGGATATGGCTGTGGGGCTGGGCAAGATGTTCGGATTCGAATTCATGCAGAACTTCGACTACCCCTACATGGCGAGAAGTGTGACGGAGTTTTGGCGTCGCTGGCATATCTCGCTTAGTTCGTGGTTTAGGGAATACGTCTATATCCCGCTCGGAGGCAATCGGCGCGGCTTAGGTATGCAGATCCGCAACATTGTGATCGTCTGGTTCTTGACCGGTCTCTGGCATGGGGCGAGCTGGAACTTCGTCGTGTGGGGATTGTATTTCGCGTTCTTCCTAATCCTTGAGAAGTTGGTTCTGCTTCAATGGCTGCGGAAGACGCCTGCGCTGATCTCCCACACCTACACCATGATCGTCGTGATGATCGGCTGGGTTTTTTTCGAGTTTGAAGGCTTGGCGCACGGCCTGACGTTCACCCGCATCCTATTCGGTATTGGAGCTCACGCTCTGGGCGACGGGCTGTCCATCTACTATCTCAGCACCTATGGCTTGCTTTTCTTGCTTCTAGCAGCTTGCTCAACACCATTCCCATATGCAGCCTTCAGGCGGATGCAGGCTGGACTGAAGTCCGGTGGTGCCATCTTACTTCCGATCGCTTTCGTTCTGATTCTATCGCTTTGTACCGCTTACCTGGTGAGTCAGAGCTACAATCCATTTCTCTATTTTCGGTTCTAGCCGACCGGGGGTGAAA
>CAZINL010000212.1:1180-2164 GCA_964540595.1 uncultured Clostridia bacterium | reverse complement strand
CGGTCTATCATGGCAGTCTCCTTCGCCGCCTACCTAGGGTGTCTGGTGCTGATCGGCGCTATGACGCCCGATCGTGCCTTCTCCCTGACCGAAAACAGGGTACTCGAGCAGATGCCCAGTTTCACTCTCCAACGGTTGCTCAGCGGGCAGTTTGCCCAAGAGTTTGAGCAGTACCTAGCAGACCAACTTGTGCTGCGCGACGCCTGGATCGGTGTAAAAGCATACACAGAACAGGCCATGGGCAAAAGGGAAAACAATGGCATCTTCCTGACCGCCGACCACTCGCTCGTGCCAACATTTGCTACGCCAGACGAAAGCGATCTGCAAGCAAAAGTCGAGGCCATCAATGCCTTTGCAGCATCGTTGCCGCGGGTAAAGACGTATGTCATGTTGGTGCCCAACGCGACTGAGATTTTTGAGGAGAAGCTCCCCCGGTTTGCCCCAGTAGCAGACCAGTACCGATATTTGCGCCAAGCCGAAGCAGGTCTAGAGGACCAAGTACATATTGTAGACGTCTACCACACTCTCTACTCCCGTCGGGAAGAATATCTCTACTACCGCACTGATCATCATTGGACGTCCCAGGCCGCGTTCTATGCCTATCAAGAGTTGGCCGAGGCCATGGGCGAGATCCCGCAGACTAAAGACGCCTTTTCAGTCATGCCTGTGACCCAGGAGTTTTACGGCACATCGCAATCCAAGAGCGGCGTTCGTAACGTGATGCCGGACACCATCGAGCTATTTGTCCCCAGAGTCAGTGACGAGTTGCTGGTAACCTATCTGGACCATGACAAAGCTACCGACACCCCCTACAACCTCAATAGGCTAGAGGGCAAAGACAAATACGCCGTCTTTCTCGACGGCAATCATGGACTAGTGAGAATCAGTAGCAAGCAGAACAAAGAGAAAAGGTTGCTGGTGATAAAAGACTCCTACGCCAATGCCCTAATCCCCTTCCTAACCAAACACTTTGGCGAGATTTAC
>CAZINL010000212.1:0-1170 GCA_964540595.1 uncultured Clostridia bacterium | reverse complement strand
TTACGTGGTGGACCTGCGTTATTATGGTGATGACTTGGCTAATCTGGTCAAAGACCGTCAGATCACGGATACCGTCATACTCTACAACCTCGATACCTTTTGCACTGATCCGTCCATTCTGGCGCTCCAAGATCATGCTGACTCTATCTTGGCAGCCAATAGTCACGAACCTGGCCGCTCGACAGATGAGGGTGCTTATGAGAACGTATTCGCGGGCGACCTGTTTATTGGCGACTCGATCAGCGAGGGGCTGTCGTACTACGGCTACTTGCCTGATCAGGTTGTGGTTGCCCGCAAGGGGCTGAATTTCGATGGCGTGAGAGACAACCTGGAAATGGTCAGGGAACGCAAACCTCGGAGCATCTATCTCTTGCTGGGGATCAACGTGATCGATCTGGATCCCGAGAGTTTCGTAGCGGAGTATGCACGTCTGATCGATGAGCTCCGCCAAGCGGTTCCTGATGCTGCGATCTATATTCAATCGGTTCTGCCTGTTGAGCCGTGGGTTAGGGATGAAAGGCCGGATCTCGATCAGGCCCATATAGATGCCTGCAACCAAAGGCTGACCGAGATGGCAAGAGTGCACCAAGCCCAGTTCGTCAACGTGGCGGCGATAGCCGACGCCGCCCTGCATGAGAGTGATGGTATCCACTTTAAGCCGGAGTTTTATCCCCTATGGTTGAACTATCTGGTTGAGGAGACCAAGGCAGTGGGCGTGCAGGGTGAATCCTGAATGGATACGAAAAGGCCACTCACAGGGTGGCCTTTTCGTATCTCTGCTGCGCATTCAATCTTCTAGCAGTGTGCTATTGGACCTAGGGTGCTCAGAAGTCTCCCAAACCCCATGATCTGTGGTTGACGGTACACGAGCCACATTATAGAATCCTAGATATCGAAGCTTAGGAGAGCGGCTCTGCTTGGATTGCCTAGGAGAGGTGGTTACAGAGGATATGAGAGATAAAGGTTACTATGGCATCGGAATTGAGAACGGCAAGACAGAGGCGAATTACTGGACTCTATTTCGCACCGCGCAAATTCTCGATGCGGACTTTCTATTTACCATCGGGGAGCGCTTCAAGAAGCATCAAGCGGATTCGCTGAAAAGCTTCAAGCACCTCCCTGTGTTTAGTTTCCGGGACTTCGAGGATTTCAACGAACACAGACCTTACA
>CAZINL010000211.1:0-4683 GCA_964540595.1 uncultured Clostridia bacterium | reverse complement strand
AAACACGCCACGCTGCAGCAACAGATCACCCTGGCTAGAACAGGCCGACGTTCGGACCCAGTCAGCCGGTTCTTGCAGGGGAATGGTGGTGAGATCTTAGGGTACTCGCAAAAGGCTCAATCCATTTTGCGTAATAGTCCCTATGCCGAAATCTGTCAGTTGGCTGAGCAACAGCCTCATGTCTGTCATGGCGACGGCGGACCAAGCAACTTCATTTTTGGCCAAGACGGCCCGTACCTGATCGATTTTGAGACCATGCGCATCGATCTGCGCGCCTATGATCTGTACCGTGTGATCTTCAACTCTTGCTGGACGAGTGGCTGGAACTTTGCGACAGCCGAAGCGCTCTTGGACGGTTACCAAGAGGTCGCCAGGCTCAGCTCTACAGACTTGCAGTTGATCAGTGCGTGGCTAAGGTTCCCGCGGACCACCGCACTTCGACTCCAGCACTATAAATCAGGACACCAGGGTTCAAGAGCAAGCATTGCTGCCGGATTGCCTGCCGCCATTAGAGCTGAGCGGAGCGTTACCGCATTTCTCACCAAACTAGCGCTGTACTTGACCTGAGCTTCGGTTGCTTGCTGGCGCATTCGGCAGCACAGCGCGCGGCAACGCTCTTAGCGGCGGTCGAAGGGGGATCATCTGGATGAGGCTGTTGATCATTGCTCCGGAGGCATATCCGGTCCCCAATACTCGTGGGAGTTCCGTGGAAACCTGCATTTACAACCTGGCAACTAATCTGTCGAGGCGCCACGAGGTGACAGTCGTAAGCCGTAGTACGCCTGGTCTTCCCCGTGTCACGATCCAGGGCCGCTTGCGCATCATCCGCGTGCCCGGCGGAACAAAGGTGGCGTATATCGGCCATGTTCTGCGGGCGATCGGCGGGCATAGCTATGACCATATTCAGGTCGACAATCGGCCTGGCTTTCTCGCTGCCGTACGCCGACGTTTCCCTGCGACACCTGTATCCATCTTCTTGCACTCCCTGACCTATGTTACCCCGCCGATGACCGCCGCGCGTCAGGCACAGTCGCAATTGGAGGATGCGGACCTCATCGTCGCTAACAGCGCCTCGCTGGCCGCCCGTGTCAAGGAACTCTATCCGGCCCACGGCCATAAGGTCCATGTAGTTCATCTGGGTGTCGATACGTCTGAGTTCCACCCTCCAACCCCAAACCAGCGCCTGCTGGCCCGTAGGATGCTGGGCGTGGATGGCTCTTTTGTGATCGGGTTCGTAGGGCGCTTTGTTCCGATCAAAGGCATCCCCACGTTACTAAAGGCCGCTGAACTCGTAGCCGACGAATTTCCTCATACCACACTGCTTCTCGCCGGGAGCGGAGGAAGGGGGTATGTGTCTCAGATCAGGGCCGTAGCCCGTCGAACCAAGCTGCCGGTTCGCTTTCTGGGACGTGTGCCGAGAGCGAAGATACCGAGGGTGTATTGGGCGTTTGACTGCTTTGTCTGCCCTACCCAAGGTCATGAGGCGTTTGGGCTGGTGGTAGTGGAAGCACTGGCCAGCGGCATTCCCACCGTGGCATCAGCCAATGGCGGCATCCAGGAGATCATCACCCACGGCATCGACGGTCTGCTCGTACAACGCTTTACTGATCCCCATCGCATTGCGGACGCGATCTTGGCCATCGCCAGAAGCCCGGTCGGTGCACAGCACCTGGGGATGCAAGGTAGAAGAACTTGCCTCACCAGGTTCAGTTGGTCAAGCAGTAGCGAGGCTTTGCACAGATTGTACTTTGGGGGTGAGTACCGTGACAAGTGATCCGCTCAGTGTGTGGGTGCTCAGCGCTGAGTACGACTCTTACATTCTTGGCGGTCTGGGTGTGGTAGCCACCGCCCTGGCGCGCGAGCTCACCGAGATGAGGTCGACGGTGACGGTTATTACTGGCACTCCTCGAGGCTCTGTGTCAGTCTCCAAGGGTAAGAACCTCACGGTGGTGCGGTTCCCTAAGCGCTACACCGCAAGGATGATGGCGAAATATCTGGCGGCACGTCAGATCGCACCGCCGGACCTAATCCACGTACACAGCCTGCAGTATGTTGAGCTGCTGCAGCATTACAGAACAGACGCAAAGATTCCCGCCGTGTATACGTGTCATTCGTTGCTGCGCCATAGGATCAACAAGGTGTATACGCCGCAGAGACAGCTCCGACTGCTACGCAGCGTCGATCATGTCGTGGTGCCTAGTGCCACCGAGCAGGATAAACTCCTGAAGCGATATCCTTTCTGCGCAGGCAAGACATCAGTGATCGCCCATGGGGTGAAGGTCGATGACGGCGGTGGCCGAGGTGCGGGTGATCGCTTCCACCTGCTCTACGCTGGCAGATTGGTGAGCAACAAGGGGATCGAAGAGCTGATCGATGCGATGGCTCTACTGAAGCCCGGGTATCCGCAAGCGAGACTCTATCTCGTTGGCGATGGACCCATGGCGCGCCGGCTGAAGCAAAGAGCCAGCAGGCAAGGGGTCGCTGAGATTGTGCATTGGGAAGGCCGCTATGAGCATGCGCGCTTGCAGGACGCCTACAGGAGCTTTGGAGCCGTGGTCGTACCTGGCAAGGCCGAGTCCTTCGGGCTGGTGGCCTTGGAGGCTTTGGCAGCCGGGGTGCCGCTGGTCGCGACCCGGGCAGGGGGCTTAGGCCAGTTCGTTAGTGACGAGGTAGCACAGGTCATCGAGCAGGTGGACGCCCGCACCATCGCCAGGGCGATCGCTCAGATGTGGCAAGTGCCCGGCTTGACGCGGCAGCGTGTGAGGGCAGGGAGAGAGCTGGCGTTTAGTTATCAGTGGAGTCATGCGGCTCGGAGCTATGAGCAACTCTTTGCGGCCCTAGAAGGGGCGAAACATTGAAGATTGGGGTCTGACCCCGATCTTCAATGTTTTTACGGAAAGCAACTCTCCAGTCTATTACCGCGGAGGAAGCCATCCCTTTCCTGAAGCAGGAAATAACCTTGTCTCGGTGAAAGAAGTCTTCTAGACTCACTGCCAGGAGGTCGAAGATGCCCATGTCCATACTGCCACGGTCCAAGAATCTCAAAGATGCACTGGCTCAATCCGACCAAAAGCCTCTTCAGTACGATCCATGCTTGGTTGGCCGCTTACCGTCAGAGATACTCAGCCTCACCGGCAGTATCCTCTCGTCCACCATCCCTCAGCAAGGGGTCTGCCACCAGGCCATGGTGCTGGCAGCCGAAAAGGGGAGATTCATCGTAAAAGTAGCCTGTGGCTCCCTTCGGTCGCAGGAGCTGTGGGCTGAGCACACGGTCATGCAGGCGCTGGCAGACACACATGTCCCTGTCCCCCTCTCGCTAGCCTTTGTTCGGCAGGATGACCTAAGCTTTCAGCTGCGTGAGTACATCAGCGGCGATCCCATGCCCCTCTCTACTTGTGCGGACGAGAGTGCCAGGTACAGTGTCATCAGCCAGATGGGTGCCATGCTGGCCAAGATCCACAGCATCCAACCGGATGACGGTTGGACATGGGATCGGTGGCTTGATGAGACACTGCTCATGGCGCGTCAAAATCTGCTGTCTGGCGCCTACGACCCCGACGACTTTGAGCCGCATGAAGACCCAGAAGCGGTGCTGGCACAGTTGATGGCCAACCGGCCCGCCGGCGGCAGCGTTTGTCTCCTGCATGGTGACTATCGCCCCAAGAACATACTGTGGCGTGAGGGGCAGATTGTCAGCGTGATTGACTGGGCCTTCGCTGATATCGGCGATCCGTATTACGACTTGAGCATCTTCCGGTGGTATCTGCGCGATGAACAGGAGTGGGCGCTATTCTTGCGCTCCTATGGCCTCAGTGAACTTGACCAGGAGCGCTTCCAGTACTTCCTGTCCCTACATCGCTTTATCAATGTCTGAAACAGGCAGATACCGCGGACGAGGCCATGCCTTGTCCGCGGTATACATTAGCTCCATGCTGCCAATTATGGCACCACAGAGGATCAAGTTGCCCTAGCGCATTAGCTCACTAGGGACTGGTAACCATCACCTTCTCATACATGAAGAAGCTGTCCTCCTTCGGCCCGCCCTCGCCTACCTTCACATAACCATGTTTCTCGTAGAAGTGGTGGTTGCGGGTACAGCAACTGGGGGTGTCTAGGACCCACTTACGTGCATGCGGGTAAGTTTCTTCGATCAGGCGCATCACCTCTGAGCCTAAGTGCCTGTCCTGATAGTCGGGATCGATGTAGATCGAGCCCAGGCAGTAGCGGCCGCTGCTGTCGTTCGGAAAGACCACCAAGCCACCGACGATCCGATCCTCAAAGATGATCTTGTGATAGACATGGGGGTCGGACCAGGCCCGCCCCTCCACCAACTCCTGGTGGTAGCTCAGTTCGTCATAGCGCGGTGGTCCACCTTGGGGGATACCGAACCAGCGCTGAGCATCGTCGTCAAAGGTCTTGGTCATCAGGTCGCACAGGGTCTGGGCATCATCTAGGGTAGCTGGTTCCAGTCGGATCATTTCTCATATCCCCTTCCCGTTGTCTCTTCTCCATTACATCTTTTCCCTATTCGTCCTGGCAGGCTGCGGCCTGGCTGCGGTCTCCTTCCCATCCAGGTCTTCGTCGGGTAGCGTCCGGTACATGACTCTGGTACGTGCGCCACCTCCTCGGGGGTGCCGGCGACGACGATGGTGCCGCCCGCTCTGCCAGCGTCTGGTCCGACGT
>CAZINL010000210.1:0-4797 GCA_964540595.1 uncultured Clostridia bacterium | reverse complement strand
TATCTGCTGGCATGGGCCGAACCCATGGAAGCGGTGCTCCGCCCTCACGCATAGGTCGTAGGATGAAGAAGCAACTTCCCAAACAATATGGTCGCTTAGTTTGGCGCGCGATCATGGAGTTCTCCATGATCGGCGCTGGTGATCGTGTCCTAGTCGGGCTCTCCGGAGGCAAGGACAGCTCTTTCATGCTATACGCCTTAGCTACCATCCGCGAGCACGCGCCGTTTCACTTCGATCTCGCTGCGGCCACCATTGACCCGATGTTTGACAACGACTTCCCGGCTGAGCGCTTAGTTAAACTCTGCCAGGAACTCGAGGTGCCTTTCCACCTCGAACGCCTGCCGGTGGCCGAGGCCGCCTTTGCTCCAGGCACCCAGAACCCATGCCCTCGCTGCGCCTACTTCCGTCGTGGTGCGCTCAACGGCATCGCTTGGCGTGAAGGTTACAACCGCCTAGCTCTAGCTCACCACCACGACGACGCCGTTGAGACCTTTCTGATGAGCATCCTCTACTCCGGGCAGATCAAGACCTTTGGCCCGACTACACCCCAGGACGATGGTCTTCTGGTCATCCGCCCCCTGATCTATCTGCGCGAGTCCCAGATCCGCGCCGCCTACCGCTTCTTTGACTTCGAGCCAATCAAGAGCCCCTGTCCCCTCGATGGCAAGAGTACCCGACAGGTGGTCAAAGATCAGATCCGTGCGCTGGCACGCCAGAACCGCACCGTCTACAACAACCTCTCCGCCGCCATGCGCATCCCACCCAACCGGATCGAGCTCTGGCCACCGGAACTGACCAGGGAAGAGATGCACCAGCGCTATCTGGAGACCTTCAAAGGTTGACGGTATTGACACCCCATTCCACATTCTGTTAGAATAACCTTGGTTCCATCTACCCCACTTGTGAACTTGGGACTTGTGGGCATGTGGACTAAACTCGTCCTTATGGGAGCGTGTTAAACAGATGTTCGTATCTCGCCAACTCATCTAGATTGCGACGGGAGGACTCTGTCCTTTTTTAGCAGTCGGAGATGAATAGGCGAGAGCGCGGAGTCTGTACCAGGGCATAGAATCACTGAGGCCGTGGGCAGGATTCCCACGGCCTTTTTGCGTACGTTTGGCACTTCGCCGCCTCGGCAGCTTCGGAGGGCAGTTCCTCCTGCGATCGGACCCGTATCTACAGGTAGCATCAAAGGAGGCCATCATCATGAGCTTACTAGACGTCAACAATGTCGCCAAGTACTTTGGCGGTCGCCGCATCATCGAAGGGCTAACGTTCTCCATCCATGCAGGGGAGAAGGTCGGACTGATCGGCCGCAACGGCTGTGGCAAGACCACCATCTTCCGCATGGTCATGGGACTCGAGGAGATCGATGAGGGCTCCATCCATAAGGCCAGCGGCCTAAATATGGCCTATCTGACCCAGCAGGATGAACTAGCCGATGAAGGCACCCTGATCGAGGCCATGAACCATGTTTTTGCCAACTTACACAGCTTGGAGCGCTCGCTCCGTCGGCTAGAAGAGGAAATGGGCAGACCCGAGGTTTATGAGAATGCCGATAAGCTTGACGAGGTCAACACCCGCTACGGCCGCCTCAGTCAGCAGTTTGAGCAGCAGGGGGGTTATAGCTACCCCAGCCGGATCAAGGCGGTGCTCTTCGGCCTCGGCTTCGATGAGAGTCAGTTCGATCAACCCTTAGCCACCATGAGCGGCGGGCAGCGCATGCGTGCCGCTCTGGCGCGGCTCCTTTTGCTCGAGCCCGACATGCTGCTCCTCGACGAGCCGACTAACCACCTTGATCTCGAAGCTTGCCAGTGGCTCGAGGATTACCTGAGGAGTTATAAGGGTGCGGTTCTGATTGTCTCCCATGACCGCTACTTCCTCGACCGTGTCGTCACCAAGATCGTCGAGGTCGAGTATCAGAAGGCGATCACCTATCGTGGCAACTACTCCGCCGCCATGCTGCAGAAAGAGGATCACCTGCAGCGTCAAGCCGATGAGTATCGGCGTACTCAGGCCGAACGAGCCAAGCTGCAGGACTACATTCGCAAGTGGCAGGCCGGCACCAAGGCGACCATGGCTAAGAGCCGTGAGAAGATGCTGGCACGTCTGAAACCGGTAGACGCTCCCAAGAAGGGCGCCAAGACCATGCACATCTCCTTCGCTCCGACCTACCAGAGCGGCACCAAGGTGCTCTATCTCGAAGGGATCACCAAAGGGTTCAAGGAGCGTCTTTTCGGCCCACTAGATGCCATCGTTCACCGCCGCGAGCGGATCGGCGTGGTCGGACCCAACGGTGCGGGCAAGTCTACGCTGCTCTCGGTCATCACCGGCATCTACGAGCCCGACGATGGCATGATCCGCTGGGGGGCAGGGGTGGAGTGGAGCTACTTCCACCAAGGCCTGGACGATCTCACCGACAGCAATACCGTGCTTGAAGAGATGCTCGATACCGAGGACATGAATAACGAAGAGGCACGCACCATCCTCGGGCGCTTCCTCTTCACCGGCGAGGATGTCTTCAACTCTGTCGGCAAGTTGAGCGGCGGCGAACGCAGCCGCCTGACCCTGGCTAAGCTTTTCGTCCAAGGGGCAAACCTCCTGATCCTCGACGAGCCGACTAACCACCTCGATATCCCGGCCAAGGTCGCCCTCGAAGAGGCGCTGACCAGCTTCCCCGGTACCGTGATCTTCGTCTCCCACGACCGCTACTTCATCGATCGCGTCGCCACCAAGGTCTGGGAGATCCGCGACGGCAGCTTACGCTTTTTCGACGGTGGCTACAGCCACTACCAAGAGGTGCTCCAGAGCGAGAAAGACGCCGTCGAGGCCGCCCGCCTCGCCGCCATCGCCCAGAAGAAGGAGCAGGCTAGCCAAGCCAAAGCCCAGACCCGTTCTGCCAAGGCCGAGGTCGATCAAGCACTGCTCGTCGAGCAGGAGATCACCGCGCTCGAAGAGGAGAAGGGCAGCCTTGAGACCGAGATGGGCGACCCCGACTTCTACCAGCACGACGACGCCCAAGACAAAGTCGACCGCTACCACGCCATCTTGGCGCGGCTGGAGGAGCTCTATCAACACTGGGAGCAGGTATCAAGCGAGTAACGAGAGCAGCCTGTGGTGACGCGCCTGTCACCATAGGCTGCTCCATTTGCAGTCTCGACCCCATCAGCCATCCCCGGGACATGACCCATTTTGCCGAAAGCCTTCACCACCCCGCTGTCATGCTTCATAGACTGTAGTGTGAGCAAGAGAGAGGAGTGGTTGGAATGTCTATGATGATGCCCTATCCCTACGCACTACAATACGGCGCGGTGAGCGGCAGTGTGTCGTACCAGTTCCTCAATGCGCTACGCGAAGCGGTCATCGACGAGGATACTGCTGCCGTCTACTACACTCAGCTAGCGGCACGCGTCGAGGATCCGGAGCAAAAGCGCTATATCGAGGGTATTGCCGCCGATGAGCGCAGCCACGCTCAGATGTGGAGGACCCTGTACTATCAGTTGACGGGTCAGCTGATCCCGCCGACGAATGTTAGTGTGACCCTTCCCGCCACCAATGAAGAAGCCTTTGCTGACAGCGTCAAGAATGAAGTCCAAGACTCGCTCGGTTATCGTGACCTGTTGCTCTCAACCAACAACCAATACATTCGCGATCTCTTCTACAAGGCCGCCACTGACGAAGCCTCCCATGCCCAGCTGTTCCAGCTCTTCCTCGAGATGGCGTAATCATCTCAACAGGAAAGACCTGTGTTGACACTCGTCAACACAGGTCTTTTTGTCTAGCGGGAGAACTTGCTGTTGCCCTTGCCGTTGTTCACCTTGTTGTCCTTGTCCTTGCTCTGCTTGCCATCGAGCTTCTTGGCTTGTCCTGGCGGCAGCTGCTTGGCCTCGACCTTCTTCCCATCGTCCTGGGGCTTGATGGTCATCTTCATCGCCTCGGTGCTGGCCTTCAGCTCAGTCAGGTTGGCCTTTTCGGCCTGCTGTACGGCCTCGTCCAGCTTCTCGACCCGCTTCTCCAAGGCCTCGGTGAGCTTCTCGAGCTGCTCTTCGGTGGCGCCGAATTTGATCAGGTTTTTCATGATCGAGGGCTTGGCGGTGGCAGGGACCTTGAGATAGACACGGCTGAGGACTTCGATGCGGTGCTGATTGACAGCCTTGATCAGCTTCTGGCAATCATCCTTGTCTTCATCTTCATCCACGTCAGTGTCTGGTTCCTCGTCCTGCTCGACCTGTTCAGCCAGCTTCTGTGCTTCGGCTAGGCGTTCTTCTGCCTCTTCCATCAGCTTGACGGTCTGTGCAGTGAGTTTCTCGACCTCGGCGGTCAACTGTGCAGTGGTCTCATCCAGCTGAGCTTTGGCGGCGAGATACTGCGCCTCAGCAATTCTCTTGGCGGCCAGTTCAGCGTTCAGCTTGGCTCTTAGTTCTTCGCTACGGGTGAGAGCGAGCTGCAACTTCTCCAAGGCGCGAAGAATGGGGTAAAAGGGGCTATCCGCTGGGATATTCAGCTTGGTGACCCATATGGTAGCCTCAGGGACCTGGATGGTTTCTTCGGTTTCAGTGCTGGTTGTAGTCTCGGTCGTAGTTTCTGTGGTCGTCTCGGTAGTCGTGGTGTTCTCAGTGGTCTGGTTCTCGGTGGTGCTGGTCGTGGCAACGTTCTCACCAGGGACTGTGATCACGCTTTGCGGCGGTGTCGTAGTGCTGGTCGTGGTGGCGTTTTCGGCCAAAACTACCGGCCCGAACGAACCGATGAGCAGAGATGTGGCAATCGTCAGTGCAGCAATTTTCTTCTTCATCAATT
>CAZINL010000209.1:4160-4837 GCA_964540595.1 uncultured Clostridia bacterium | reverse complement strand
AATCCGGCGCGACAGAGCTCCAAAGCTAACACTCCACCAGCCGCGCCTGCACCGACGATGCAAACATCAGCTCCGTCCTGGTACAAGCGGCTCTCAAGGTCATCATAGCGATGGTCGGTGTAATGATCACAATGGTGGTGGATGCGGTCCCTATTCTCCATGGCGCTTCGCCTCCCAAGGTTCCGTCAATCTCAACTCCACGCGCATGTAGCCACGCGGATAGGCAGGTCCGGCATAGCCTATCTCCGACCAGATCCAGGGGTGGGAGTAGTAGGCTGAGACCGCTTGCACCAGGAGCTGGGAGAAGAACTCACGCTGGAGTTGTGAAGGAAGAGTTGCGTCCAGCCCACCTTGCTCGATGGTTTGCAGTAGAAGGCGCTGCTCATCCTCGGAGATCTGTTCAAATGGGTTACTGTGTTGGCGTTGGCTGCAATCTGAGATCTGTTGCAGTCCCTGCGGCAATAGGTCGCTAAAGGGTGGAACGTCCGGCTTACGGTCGGCCTGCCCGATGGGGCTTGTGACCTGCTGGTCGAAGTGATCGACCAGGTAGTCCAGAATTTCATCGCGGTCGTCAGCGACAAGTTGACGAAGAACCGCCCTTAGCGTCTTGACCTGCCGCTGGTTAAAGCTCTTGGGCTCTCTGAAAGGGCCAAGCCTAGATGTCACAATCTGCTGCG
>CAZINL010000209.1:0-4150 GCA_964540595.1 uncultured Clostridia bacterium | reverse complement strand
CATTCGTGCTCTTCGCTCAGGACGGAATAGCCGGGGTAGTGGGTCTTGATCGGCATCAGCCTCACCTCCAAAACAACGCCAAGAAGCCCAGTAGAGATAAAGCAGAGAAGATAGCTGGCAGAAACGGGGGTGGACCTTTCTCGAAGTTTTGCTGTACATAACCACCGACGCGGGTGCCAATGCCAACCCAATGATAGTACATCCCGACCAGTCCTTCTATGAACGCGATGGCCAGCAGTACCGACAGAATCGTGGCTAACCATGATGCGTTCACGATCGTCAGACCTAGGGCCACAACGGCCAGGATTGGAGAACCAATCACCGGTAGGAACATTGCCCAATGCCGAAAGTTCTGCCGATCGTGGAAGAGGTACACCTGACCAAACAGCATGGCGTATGCCAGGCCGACAAAGGCTACGAGCATGCGCTGAAGAGGCCATCCCGCCCAGACCATCTCAAATCTCTCCTTCCATCACCCTCGAAGAAAATAGGCTCATCATCTGGTATGATTTGCAGCTACTGCTGTTCCATGCAGTACCCACATGACACGCCTCGGGGAGTACGCTGTCGATATTTTCGTATGGCAGCACACTTGACCAATAACGGCATATGATGTAGCATAAATAGCGAAATGTGTTTGATTAATGGCGTAATAATACAACACAATCTTGGACACCAGGGCTACATAGTTGGGTGCAAGGAAAGGAGAGATTGGGTGTGTCAATATGGGGATGGAGTCAGCCTGTATGTGCCACTTGCTGTTGGTGGTCGGGCAAACGGACTACTGAATTCACCGCGAGCTTCTATCAAGCCGAGGGGGAAGGCCGGTGCAAATGCCAGCGTGTTGGTCGTGAAGACGGCGCAGTGAACGAGAGTTCGTCCTGCGGTAATTGGCACTCGATGATGATCACACCTGAGCTCGGCCGTTGGGTCGGAAGCAACTAGTTCCACTCATCAGGATGCAGAGTCCGCAATGCAGAAAGCCCTGCAGTGACTTCGGTTCACAGCAGGGCTTGCGACCACAGACAAGATGACTCATCTTGACACCGGATTTTTCCAGACCTATAATGACTGGTAGAGTAACACACGAAGGGTGATCCCTTATGGCAAGAAGACAGGCAATAGCATCTGAATAGGGAGTCAGCAGTCTCATTGGCCTCAGAGTAGCCCTTATTAGAAGGGGCTAATCCGAGGGGCCTTGCTTTGCTGCTCCCAGACTTAGCAGTAAAGCTGGGCGAAGGCTATGCGTGTATAGGCCAACCTATAGCAGACATGCCCGCAGTCTTGACTGCGGGTTTTTCTATGCCTGTCCGCCTCGCAGAAAGGATCACCATGTCTGAACTGAATATCAGGAATGTCGGTATCCTGGCCCACGTGGATGCGGGCAAGACCACACTGACGGAGCAACTGCTTTATATGGGCGGCGCCCTGCGCGCTCCTGGGCGCGTCGATGATGGCAATACCTACACCGATTCCATGACCATCGAACGCCAACGTGGCATCTCGGTGGGCTCCCAGGCCGCGGTGCTGACGCACAAGGGTGTCACGGTCCAACTGATCGATACCCCTGGGCATGTCGACTTCTCGCCAGAGGTGGAGAACTCACTGCTAGCTCTCGATGGCGCTGTGCTGCTGCTTTCAGCGGCCGAAGGCGTCCAAGCGCGGACAACGGTCCTGCTGCGCACATTGCAGTCCATGCGGAT
Organism: uncultured Clostridia bacterium; assembly: GCA_964540595.1. Taxonomy (GTDB): domain Bacteria; phylum Bacillota; class JAAYKD01; order JAAYKD01; family CAYOCI01; genus CAYOCI01. The sequence continues at coordinate 2,447 of CAZINL010000209.1, read as the reverse complement.
CCCGACCGTGATCTTCATCAATAAACTGGACCGTGTGGGTGCTTCACCTGAGATGGTCCTAGAGCAGCTCCGTGAGCTGACGAAAGATGCTCTGCCGCTCCAGCGATCGTATGATGCAGGGGGTCGGACGGCTGTGGTCGTCGAGTGGCACGAGGATGCCGACTTGCGCACGTCGATCCTTGATCGGCTGACCTCTCTCGATGATGAGCTACTCGAGAAGGAGCTGTCCAGTGAGGCTGATGACGGTGATATCAGATTGGCGCTCGCCAGAGCCACCCACGCCACTAGGATCATCCCGGTTCTCTTTGGCGCTGCTCTGAGGGGACTAGGAGTTCGAGGTGTCCTGGACGCCATCGTTGACCTTCTGCCGCCACCTCAAGGGCACCCCAGTGGCCCTTTGTCAGCGATCATCTACAAGGTCAGCCGCCAAAAGGGGAGACGCATCCATATCCGTCTCTTCTCTGGAACCCTTGACTGTAAGACCATACTGCAGCTCTCATCGGGCAGCGAGAAACCGCAACGTCTGATGAAGCTGAAGCAAGGAGGTCTATTCCCCGCGAGTACCCTCAGCGTCGGGGAGATCGGGGTCCTGCTGGGCGTGGATGGTGGTCATCCAGGCGAGTGGTTAGGGGAGGCCCGGAGAGAGACAACGCCCCTATCCCAGCGTGCCCTCTCCGTTACCGTGACCCCCAAAGGCGGGGGAGATCTCACACCATTAAGGGAGGCGCTGATAGAGCTTAGTGACGAAGATCCCGCACTGGACTTACGTTATCAGACCAAGACCCGGGAGTTTACACTCAGCATCATGGGTGAGATCCACCAGGAAGTGCTGCAGAGCGTGCTCACCGAGCGGTTTGGCATCCATGCTCACTTTTCACCGCCCAGTGTCATCTATCGCGAGCAGCCGCTGCAGTCCGGCGATGGCAGCATCAGCATGTTCCACTCCCCGTGGTATGCCTGTGCGACTTTTCGGGTGGAGCCATTGCCTCTAGGCAGTGGAGTAGTCTATGAGAGCCTTGTCTCGACCGACTGGCTGTATCTACGCTATCAAAACGAGGTGCGCACTGCGGCACTGGAGACCCTGAAACAGGGCTTGCATGGCTGGGAAGTGACTGACTGTAAGCTATCGCTCACAGATGCTCGCTGCATATCGGTGATCATGCCGAGCTCCTGTTTTGCACCTGTCATCCCCATGGCGGTCATGGATGCCCTGGCGGCCGCAAGCACTTCCCTGCTCGAGCCGATGCTATCGTTTGAGCTCACCGCTCCAGCTCATTGTGCAGGTGCCGTACTCTATGATTTGCAGAAAATGCGTGCGATCGCCGAACCACCTTTCACCCAGGACAGTACCTTCACTATCCAAGGTGTCATACCCGTAGCTGCCAGCATGGGCTATGGGATCCGCCTAGCCTCGCTTAGTGGTGGAACTGGAGTCTGGTTAACGCAGTTTAGCCACTATGCACCATGTGCACTGGAGCTCGGTCAGCGGCGAACTCGCGACGGCGCTGACCCCCTGAAGAGGGACGAATACATGCGCTGGTTGAAGCTGGATCAACCTTGAATACCATGAAATCATCTCTAGAGACGGTTGGCGCCATGGCAGGATACGAAGACTAGTATGTAGAAATGAACCCAACCGTCCATGGTCAACACGTAGTGGAAAGATGGCCTTGCTTTGTCGGGGCTCTGTGCCCCGACTTTTGCTTCTGCGCGGTAGTACAAGCTAGACGAGGAGATGTAGACGATGATCTATCAAGAGGCATTGGATTGGATCCTGGGTTTTCAGCAGTTTGGCTCCAAGATGGGGCTAGACCGGATGGAATGGTTGATGGAACGCCTTGACCACCCCGAGCGGTCGCTCCGCTTTGTTCATATTGCCGGCACCAACGGCAAGGGTTCAACCACTGCCATGGCGGCTTCGATCCTAGAAGCACAAGGGTATCGGGTGGGGATGTATACGTCACCCTACTTGGATGCCTTCACGAATCGCATCGTGGTTAACGGAAAGGATATCAGCGGTGAGCAACTAGTGAGACTAGTTGGTCGCCTCCGCCCCCTGGTGGAAGAGGTCAGCAAAACCGAGCTTGGTTATCCCACGGTATTCGAGGTAATCACTGCCCTCGCGCTGCTCTTCTTCGTGGAAGAACGTGCTGACTTTGTTTCCTGGGAAGTGGGCCTAGGGGGACGCCTCGACGCCACCAACGTCATCCCCACCCCCGTAGCAGGTGTGATCACCAATATCGCTCTCGAACATACTCAGATCCTCGGTGACACCCTGCCTCAGATCGCCGGCGAGAAGGCCGGGATCATCAAACAAGGCGGATGGGTCGTCACCGGCGATCGCCAACCAGAGGTGCTGGATGTCTTTCGCAGGCGTTGCCAAGCTGAGGGCGCCCAGCTCTGGGAGATCGACCGTGACTTCCGTGCGCAAAGGACGTCCTACGATA
>CAZINL010000208.1:0-4921 GCA_964540595.1 uncultured Clostridia bacterium | reverse complement strand
GCTGACAGCCAGCGGCAGGGTAGCTAGGGACATGAGTGCAAAATCGTGCTGGTAACCTAAGCGCTCCATGCTCAAACGGAAGTGATCGCTCTTTTCCGCCAAGGTCGAGACCTCGTCGTGAGCCATCAGACCAGCGATGGGAAGTGGCAGCTCATCGATCAGATCCTCACCTAGAACAGCGGCTAGCCCACCCTGATTGGCGATGACACGGTTCGCAGCCAGCGCCATCTCTTGCGGGCTATGACCGATAACGAGCAGATTGTGGTTGTCATGGGCATAGGTCGTAGCTAGCGCCCCCGACTTGTTGACAGCGCCAGTCACGAGGGCATAGCCGACATTGTCATTCCGCCCGTGACGGTGGAAGACAGCTGCCAGTGCACAGCCTGAACCCTGCCATTGGATCTCGCCATTTTCTACGGGCAGGGTCACGCGACCTTCCTCGGTCATGGTGGTCTTATCGCGTGTGACAATCACTCGGCAAGCCACCTCGGTCTGCCCTTCAGGCGCGGCGAGAACGAAGTCCTGCTCAGTAAGTGTTCTGAGCTTCACACTCTGATAGAAGTGTGGCGGGAAATGATCCATACAGGCACGTTCCTGCTCCACGCCCGCGCCCTGGATGAGTCGGCCCTGCTTGAAGACACGATCGATCACAAACCTGTCTAGGTCGTCAAGCAGCACGAAGTCCGCGATCCTACCCGGGGCGATAGCTCCCCGATCGCCTAGTCCCATGCGCCTGGCAGGGGTGTAGGTCGTCCAGTAGATGGCCTTCTCTGGATCTAAGCCAAGCTCTATACAGCGTCTGATCAGGTGGTCCAGGTGTCCATCACGCACGAGTCTATCCGGGGCAACGTCATCGGTCACTAGGCAGATATGTTCATCATAGCCAGCACCCTGTAGATGCTGGACCACCTCTGCCGTGATCGATTTTTCCTGGATCTGCACCATCATCCCATTGCGGATGCGGTCATCGATGGTGGCCACACTCTGTTGTGTGTGGTCAGAATCAGGACCATGGAAGATGAAGGTGGCTAGATCAATCCCAGTCATATAGGGGCAATGTCCCTCGATAATGGTGCGTGGATCATTGGCCAAGACGCCCTGCAATAGTCGATGAAGCGGCGTCCCCGCCTCCTTGACCAACTGAACGTAGCCCATGACCTCCCCCAAGCAGAGGACACGCGGGTTCTTGATCAAGCGCTCGAACTCCGCAAGGCCGATCTCAGCCCCCGAGGTCTCCAGTGGCGTTGCCGGCACGCAGCTTGGCACCGCGTAGAAGATATCGCACGGGCTGCTTTCACCGGCGTCGATCATGGCTTCGATCCCTTCCAGGCCGAAGACATTGGCGATCTCGTGGGGATCAGCCACCACCGTGGTCACTCCATGTCGTACCATCTCACGCCCGAAAGGAAGCGGTGTGACAAGCGAGCTCTCCACATGAAGATGGATATCGATCAGACCAGGGATCATCCAGCGCCCTTGCCCATCGATCTCCGTCACGACCTCGTATGCAGACAGATCGTATTGTCCGGCGGTGAAGAAACGGCCGCCACTGATACTGACATCCCCGTGAAGAAAGCGGCGCAAAAAGGCATTGTAGTAGCGCACATTGCGTAGCAGCAAATCTATTCTTGGCTTAGCCATACGAGCACCCCTCGCTCTCAAAAGGCTGGATCGGGAAATGGTCTACTCTCAGGAACCATATCCCAAATGCCTTACGTTTATCACTGCTACTTCAACATTGTTCGACATTTACCTGCTAGCCTACATGATATTTCTAATCCTCGACTAGTTGGAAACGTTCAACCTCGCTAAGCCAAGGCATGCTTGTTTGGGCACCAAGGCGGGTCACCGAGATCGCAGCGGCGGCATGGGCAAACCGAACGGCATCTGGCAGATCAATGCCGCGTGCCAGCGCACGTCCAAGAGCGCCGGCAAACGTATCCCCCGCCGCAGTGGTATCGGTCGCTCGCACCTGGTAACCAGGGATCAGCAGATCATACCCCTCAGCCAACAGATACGCTCCTCCAGCCCCCAACTTCAAAATGACTCCCTTGGGACCGAGCCCGCGCAAAGCTTCGGCAGCTTGCCGCACGTTGGCGTGATCGATGCTCCCCATCCCCAGGAGATCTGCGGCCTCGTGTTCGTTGGGTGTCAGCAGATCCACTCTGGACAAGAGCTCGCCTGGCAGCGGGCGGGACGGTGCTGGATCGAGAACAACCTTCACTCCGGCGGCGCTTGCCAGCTCCACGGCCCGCTGAACAGTCTCCAACGGCAACTCGAGCTGGATGAGTACTAGCTTGGCTTGGCGGATGAGTTCAGCGGCCGCCTCGACGCGTTCAGGAGAGACACTATGATTGGCACCAGGTGCCACCACGATTCTGTTCTTGCCAGCAGCGTCGACCTCGATCAGCGCCACGCCTGTGGGGGCATCACTAACCGCAACATGCGAGACCTCGACCTGACTCTCCCGCAGGCTGGTCAAGAGCTGCGCTCCAAAAGCGTCCGATCCCACCAGACCTACCATGGCCGTCTTGGCTCCTAAGCGCCCGGCAGCCACAGCCTGATTAGCCCCCTTGCCTCCAGGCACAGTGAAGAACTGCGCACCGGTCACCGTCTCACCTGTGAGGGGCAGCCGCTCTGTCTTGGCTACGAGATCCATGTTCAACGATCCGATCACAACAATGTCAAACATCCAGCTCCCCCTTTTGCGCGCATCAATTAATAGGAAATGAGATTAGGCACAACTGCTCATTTTCCTCTCAAGAGAAACACTTAATTTCTTGGTAGTGGAGAGTGCAAATGGCAGGTCCACACCCTCTCGCGCTACCTATGCTGATCTACCGCTTCTGAGCCAACGGCTCGGTCACTCCGTGCATGCCAGCTAGCGCCAGCAGCATCAGGAAAGACTTCTGCGGAGAACGATACGTCCCCTCAGGATCAAACCATTCGCCTATGCTGTGCACGCCGCTCTCTTTGCCGCCACGACCTAGGGTCACAGCCGGGATACCCATTTTGATCGGCATATTGGTATTGGTGCAACCGCCGGGTACCAGGCGAGGCTGGACACCGATCGCCTCAGTGGCTTGCCAAGCTGCCTGGACGATATCGCAATCATCCGGCTGAGTACCCGCTGGGACGTCGAGGATCATTTTATACTCGACGCGCACGGCGTCTCTGCCCCAGCGCTTATTCTCCTCGCAGGCACCGGCTTCGAGGCAAGCAATGGCCTGTTCTTGCAGTTCATCGAGCGCCTGCTGCTCGTCAGAGCGCATATTGATGCTGAAGACCGCCTTCTGAGCGATGGCATGGATCTGATGCCCGCCCTCGATCAGGCTGACGGTAAAGGTCGTCTTGGGCGTCACTGGTGGGCGTAGATCGCTGAGCTTGGTGATCGCACGAGCCGCGGCATGCAGGGGGCTAGGGGTACCAAAGGCGCCATAGGCATGGCCACCGGGGCCGGTATAGGTGACTTCGAAGTTACGGATGCCAGTGCCTTGATAGATGATACTGTCGCAGCCTGATCCATCGATGGAGATGGTAGCAGTGATCTCGGCATTATCGATCAGTAGCGCTTTCATCCCCGACATACCGCCCATGCCTTCCTCAGCGACGGTTCCGGCGAAGATGATATCTCCCTCGGTCTCGATCCCCATCTCCTGGAGCGCACGGAGCACCGAAAGGTTGGCCGCTAAGCCGCGGGTATCATCACAGATGCCAGGGGCATAGATCTTGCCATCCTTCTCTACTGGGGTTACATCTGTGCCAAAGGCGAAGACCGTATCTAGGTGTGCTTCCAGCAGGACGGTCGGACCGTTGCCCTTACCAGGACGACGCCCCAAGACATTCCCATGTCGGTCGATCTGAACATCGGTGAGCCCTAGCCTGCGCACGCGCTCCGCGTAGTCAGCCGCCCGCTTGCCCTCATGGAACGTCGGCGACTCGATCACGACGATCTGCTTCTGATCCTCGATCGCCTGCGGCTGGTCCGCCTCGATGAAGGCTAGCCCCTGTTTGACCGTGTTCTGTCGCATTAGCTGTCCAAAAAGCTCTTTGATCTCAGTCCTGACCGTATACGTCATCTTTTCCACTCCTACCTTCCAGTCTATTTTCTCTGCCTAAGTTCTACGTGATATTAGCAAAATCCTAGCGCTGGCTAGGACGGGCCTACGAAAGTAGAAAGCGAGACCATGCCGCAATACGCGGGAATGGTCTCGCTTCTGCTTCAGGTCCCTAATGACCTACGCGTTCGCTAGCCCGACCATGGCCAGGGCATAGATGCGCGCGCAGCGGCGCAAGTTCTCCAGGCTGATATGCTCATCTTTCTGATGGGCAAGTTCCGGCTGCCCGGGAAAAACGGGTCCGAAGGCTACCGCTTCTTCCATCATCTTAGCGTAGGTCCCGCCACCAATGGCAAAGGCGGTCGGCTCTTCATCGGTCTCTTCTTGATAAACGCGTTGCAGCACCTTCACCACCGGGCTGTCTTTGGGCACATGGTGAGGCTTGCCCGCCGAGACAGCCGTATAAGTCAGCCCTGCCTCTTCAACCACCGTCCTCGCCCCGTTATGAACCTGGTCGCCAGTGTACGTGACAGGGAAACGGGTGTTGATCGACAGCTCAGCGACGTCATCGCTCCAACGGACGATCCCAAGGTTGGCGGTCAGAAGCCCTGAGACCTCGTCACTAAAGCCGATCCCTAAGCCCTGCCCGTTGTACTGACCCCGCAGATGATCGCGCATGAACTGCAGCAGATTGAGCTGATCGGCGGGCAACGGCAGAGTGGCCAAGAAGGTTGCCAGCTCCACCGCCGCATTGACCCCTTCTTCCGGCATGGCGCCGTGGGCGGAGATCCCTTTGGCGGTGACGGTGATACCTTTCTCCGCAACTTCCACGTTGATGCTCGCGCCTGGAAGCGGACTGAACT
>CAZINL010000207.1:0-4931 GCA_964540595.1 uncultured Clostridia bacterium | reverse complement strand
GGTGGCGGAGTTTGACCTTGCCCGGCAGGATCGCTCTGACACCTTCGAGGGGCTGATGCTCCAGGAACTGTCTACCCTGCGCATGGGACAGATGCTCGATCTAATGGGCCAGCGCCAAAAAGCGCTGACGCTCTACCAGCAGTTGGTTTCTGAAGGCTTCGGCTTTGTGTGCGGTGACGCGGAGAGATACCTGGCAAAGCCGTTCGTGAGGCCGGGAGCTTAGAGTTGGACGCGAGAACCGTCCCAATGTCCAAGAGCCGTGGCGGGATGTCACGGCTCTTGTTCCACGCAAGTATTGATCAATCTTAGTGCGGTGTGGAAGTCCTCCACACCCCGGGGGCGATTGAGCTCAAGGGTTACCTGGCCATCGTAGCCGAGCGCCCCTAGGTAACGGAGCGCGGTCATCATATCCAGCTCCCCCACCCCCGGGACTAGTCGCGGCACACTGTTCTCGTAGATGAGACTCCCTTGGACGTGGACATTACGTATCTTCGGCAGAAACTCCGTCAGCGTAGCAAAGTTTCCATAGAGAGAACACCACTTCAGGTCCAGAGTGAAACCATAGTTGATCGGCAGCAGTTGGTCGAGGACCAACCAGGCCTCATGTGGGGAGAGTTTCGTGGCGCTTAAGGGTATGTTCTCGATCGTCAAGCGTACACCCGGGAAGTCGGCAGCCCAACCAATGACCTGCTCGGCCAACGCCGGAAGGTCCACATGTGCTGCATACGTGTCCCAGAGGTGAAGCACTACGAGAGGTACTTTGACCCGGTCCGCGGCCGCCATGTTCTCATAGAAGACCGTTTGAGCAAGCTCATGTAACCTGGGGTCTGGTGAGCAGAGCATATTACCGATATCACGGTTGAGATGGACGGATCTAATCGGGACTCCTGACGGGGCCAAGAGATCTGCGATGGTGCTGCACTCCACCTTCGGTGTGGAGCCCCAATCCACCGAAGAAGGGGTCAGGGGTCGCCCCAATCGCTCCCATTCAGGCAGAAAGACCAGTTCCAGGCCCGAGAGGCCGAGCAGATTGGCAGCCTGCGGGATGCTGAGATAGTCCACGAAGGATCTCCCCACAGCCAGCGGCAAGGTGCCGGTTGATACGCAGACGTGCATGGAATTCCTCCTGACGCCGGGGACGGCGGTGGTAACGATGACATACGGAAATTTCGCTGCGAGGATATGTCGATCCTACACTGGATAGCACCTAGCACCCGGATATTCATGTAGCGCTTCGCTGCGGATTGGATAGGAGAATCTCCATAATAAGACGTAATTACCAAATGACGGGATCAGCGTTATGCTCGTGGTGGTCAGCTAGCTGCAAGGAGGAAGCACATGGTCGTGAAGTACTGCCAGGTGTGTGGTCAAGAGTTGGTCACGAGGGAGATCGGCGATGAAGGTTCTGTTCCATACTGCCTGACCTGCAAGAAGCCCTATCTCAGTCATCCGGCAACGAGCGTTCTGGTTGCCGTCCTCAATGAGAAGAGACAGGTGGTTCTACTCAGGCAGAACTACGTCTCCCGCTCGAATTGGGTGTTGATTGCTGGCTATGTTAAGGTTGGTGAGACTCTGGAGCAGACAGTAAAAAGAGAAGTCCACGAGGAAACGGGCTTGGACATACTGGAATGCCGGTATGTAAACAGCTACTTCCATGATGGAAGAGGCATTCTGATGCTTGGCTTCGTCGCCTTTTCGCCAAGTCAGAACCTTGGGCACTGCTCCAAAGAAGTGGATGACCTGAAGTGGACCGATATCCGCGTAGCGGTACCGCTGCTCAGGGAAGGCAGCATCGGACAGATGCACCTCATCAATGTCATCAACGGTCTCCCCGATGGGGCAACGCTGTCTCCCGGGAGCATCCGGTAACTGCTGCTAGCCATCGGTAGCACGACACATGCGCAAAACGAGCCGAGTGCAAGCGCTCGGCTCTGGTCGTAGCTCGATCCATCATCAGATCAAGCCAAGCAAAGGGACAGAAACCTGCCACGCGGCGTCGATAAAGGCATGGACGAGTATCGCGGGAATGATCCCGTGCCTGTAGTAGATCACCGATAGCAGCAGCGAGGATGCGTAGGCCATCGGCGTAGTGGGGTGCATAATAAGGCAGAAGAGAAGGGTGGTTAAGAGAGGCGCCAGCCACCAAGCGCGGTTCTTCGTCTTTGCGCTACTATTCAACAGCCAGAGCACCAGCGCCCCAACGAAAAGACGGAAGGGCACTTCCTCAGTGATCCCAGCGCGGAGTGAACAGAGAAGCCCCTTCCACGGTGTAGATAAAATTTGTCCCCAATGGCTAGCGGAGAGATCGGTGTTGCGAAAGTAGGTCAGGGTAATGCCCGCATTGACAGATGTAATGACCAACGTAGCTAGAATGAGGATCATGGTAGTCCGCAGTCCAGCCTTATTCTGATCGCCTTTTCGCCAAAGAGCAGAGAAACCGTTCTCTTTTCCCCAGGTCAACCCGAGATATCCTGTCAACGCTACCTTAAGGGTACTTGTCAACGAGACCGTAGACCACAGCGTCAGCTCAATGGGTATCAGTAAAGCAGCAAGACCAAACATGACCCAATGGGCAGGATCGCTACTAGGCGTTACTGCTGTGGATGGCTCCATGGATTAGCCCCCTCTTCCGGTTGGTCTCCATGTATTTCCTAAATGCCTCGTTAGAATCCTTCCCTCAAATCCCTATCATCGCTGACTGTTGGAAGAAAGCATCCACCGACTGACTGGACAAGAGAACCGTCCCCACGTCCAACGACAGAACCCCCGCAGCCACGGAAGCGTGGCTACGGGAGTTTGCGTTTATGGGAGCCTTACACCCTGTTCGTAACACTGTTGGATGCGCCCAATGGTGTAGGCGCCTAGCTCACAGCCTTATTGGCTTGTGGAGACCGCAGCAAGATCCATAGTGCTGCGGCGGCGAGCAGCCCCGTGACTCCGCCATAGTAAAAGGGAGCTGTGGCCCCAAAGCGCTCCCAAAGGAGGCCGGCGATGGATGACGCGGGGAGTAGACCCAGGCCCACGATGGCTGCATGTAGGCCGATGACCGTCCCGCGCAGTTCAGGGGCGGCGAGGTCGACCAAGAAGGCCTTCTCAACGCCATCGGTGAGGGCGATATAAACGCCGTAGATGAGGAACAGCACCCAGACACCGATGGTGCTGGTGTTGACCGCAAAGCCCAAGTAGACCAGTGCCGAGATAGCGTAGCCAGCAACCAGAAGCTTGGGCCGCCCGATGCGGTCGGAGATGCGGCCAAAGGGGTAGGAGAGCAGGCTATAGACAGCGTTGTAGGCAGTGTAGATGAGAACTACCATATGGTTGCTGATGCCCATATCCTTGGCGCGCAAGATCAAGAAGGTATTGGACGAGTTGCCGACGGCAAAGATCAGGGTCACCAGCAGGAATGCTTTGAGGCGGCTGTTCAGCTGGCTCCAAGCCTTCAGCGGCTGCACAGGCGGCTTGTAATGTGCTGGGGTGGGCGGTTCTTTGACCATGAAGAGCAGCGCAACGCCGAACAAGGCCGGGATCATGGAGATCAGGAAGATCGTGCGCAGATTACCAGTGAAGAAGATCAACAGCAAGAAGGCGATGGCGGAACCGATGACGGCGCCCAAGGAATCGAGGGCGCGATGCAGCCCAAACGCCCGACCGCGGGTCGCTTCATCGGTGGAATCGGCAATCAGGGCATCACGCGGGGCGGTACGGATACCTTTGCCAAAGCGGTCGACGACGCGCCCGGTCAGGACCCACCCCCAACTGCTGGCGGCGTACAGAAAGATGCGACCGATGCTCGATGATGCATAGCCAGCGATCGCGAGCCCTTTGCGTTTGCGCGTCTTGTCACCGATATAGCCAAAGAAGACTTTGAGCAAGCTGGCCAGCGACTCCGCAATCCCCTCGATCAAACCAAGGACGGCCGGAGAGGCTCCCAGCACGGTGGTAATGAAGATCGGCATCAACGGATAGACCATCTCGCTGCTGATATCGTTGAACATGCTTACGAGACCAAGAATGATGATGTTGAACATGGGCTCTCCTCCACTCCGTGCACATCTAGTACAGGCTATATCTCGCGATCATAGACTTCTTCTGCGTACTTGGTGGCTCTCTCGGTGGCGCGGGCAAGCGCTTCTTCAGCCTGAGACCGCGTAGGGCAGTCGAGATGATCTCGCTCCGCCACTTTCTCTAGCCAGCGACTGATCTTGCCTAGCTCAGCTTCGTTCTCCTCGACCTCGGCGAAGGTGAACTTGCCAACTTTGGTCTCCTCCTCAAGCTCGGCGATCAGCAGTTCACACTTCTCGATGATCTCACCGTAGTCCTGAGTTCGCAGGGCATGAAAGGAGCCGATCAGCTTGCCTTCGTCGGCTTCATTGTCAATCGAGCAAGTCATCAGCATGGCTTCGCCGCTCATGCCATTGATCTCCTCACGTAGCTGTTCCAGTTGCGTACGAAGGTGTTCGCGATCGGGGAGTGCTGCTACGCCCTGCTGTAGGTAGACTGCCCCAAGCTCCTTCACCCTTCGCCACACATAGACACGCTTGCGCGATGGTTCCGTAGGCACTCTGTAGCTTAGTACGAGCCAGTGTCCCATAGCTTACCTCCTAGCGATACCAAATGTAACGACGGTTACAATTGTAACCGTCGTTACAGGCGTGTGTCAACGGTTCCGCGTCGGAACAGCAGAGCTCTGTCACTGGTCTTGACATGCGCTTAAGTAGATATTACCATTCAAGGACGACATGCGTTAAGAGAAGCCAAACAAGGGCCTTTCCCCCATGTTAAAGGAGGTATGCTATGGCTGTTAGTAAAGGCCTGTTCGCAGCCAAAGACTTGACCGAGGGCACCCCCTGGAAAAGAATCGTGGAGTTCACCATCCCTATGCTGCTCGGTAATATTGCGCAACAACTATATAACACAGTCGATTCGATCGT
>CAZINL010000206.1:2509-4987 GCA_964540595.1 uncultured Clostridia bacterium | reverse complement strand
ATGGTCTTGTCCGACTCATCAACGACCAGCCTGACATTTGCTTTCATCCATGACATGCTCTTTGCCATCGGACTTGGCTCTTTCCCCTCGTCGTGGTATTGATCCAAAAGAGTCCGGATTTCGTTCTTCAATTTTACGTGCTCTGACTTGCAGTCTGTCAAATGCTGTTTCAAAGTGGCATTGTGAACAAAGTCGCTGACCTCATCAATAGAAGCTACTCCCATTTGGACTCCGGCGTCACATTCCCGAAGAAGCTTTATTGTGTCCTGTTCTACCATCAAATAAGCCTCCCCCCACTTTTCTATAGAAATAGTGTGTTCATTTTGATAGGGGCTATTCAGAAATGTGCTGGGAAAGCGCTAACACGCGCCGCACCGGGCGGGGGTATCTATACGATGTTTCTGCCTCTCTGTCGTTTGGTATGGTCAAAGTGAATATCCGACCCTGCTCCCATCAGCAGAGGTTCGGATTGGTTGGTCTGGTGCGATAACACTCGGACGGAAGCTAAGACCCACATTTGGCAGCCCTGTCGAGGTGCCAAATGTGGGTCACATGAAGTCCTGACCTGGGTTGCTTTCATAGCGGTTGCCCTTCCAGCTCTTCCTGACCTTGCTCTTTTTCAATAAGCGCGAGCGCAATCTTCAGGGCGGCGATTCGCCGCTCAAGAAGAGTCTGCTGTGACTTACCCAACTTCGAGATGTCCATCTTCTCACACTTGTGGAGCGTGGACAGCAAGGCGCGATGCGCTTCGCTCAACTCTTCGGATGTAAAGTCTGCCATACTCAAACCTCCGCTTGTTTCACCCGCCAACGCACGATGTCGGCGATGAGTTCATAATCTATCGGCTTACCGAGCGGCAACTGAATCGCGCCCTTGCTTGTCTTGTATCCAGCGAGCCGCTCCGCAAAGTGTGTTGTAGCCTCGCCGCCGGGGTACAGCCCGACATGCTTCTTGAATGCGGCAAAGTGGATAAGGTTCTCGCCTTGCCAGAATGTCGGCATCTGCCACGAGATCTTTTCGGTAGCTTCCGGCGCTACGGCGCGGATGGTCTCGCGTATGCCTTGAAGCAGCGGACGGACCTCCTCTGGTTGTGCCGCGATGTATTCATCGATGCTGTTTGGCTTCACACAAAAGTGGTCTTGTTCTGTGTTCTTGAACTCACGACCGCACTTCGGGCATGTCCACATCTCACCCACGCTCCTTAATCGCTACTTTTTCGCTGTCACCGGTCTGTTTCCGGTTCTGGCACGAACACAACACCTATCTGATGCGTATCCATCGGTTATTTGCTACTAACAAGGCGACAAATAGTAAAACAAGAGTTGTCAATACCGCAGCGAGTACGTTGATGACCTTGTTTGTCTTACCCTTCAATAACTTGAATGATAAGGCATAAGCGGCAATCCCGACTACCCCTCCAAGCGTATTGCTGAGCATATCCGTGATATCGGCTCTACCGATTACGAAAATGAACTGTGTCATCTCAAAAGTCAGAGTGACAACGGCAACTGCAAGAACTTTTTTCACAAATGACCACAGGGGCTTAAGCATGCAGACATAGATTCCCAAAGGTATGAAAGCGAGAATGTTATTTCTGATTTCGCTAAAGAGAATAACGCCGTTGTCATCGAAAGACCCCAGAAGCGGAATCAGATTGATGATTCGTCCTTCGTTCAATATCGGGATAGAAAACTGCAGCTTGAAGAGAACCAGCCAAGTTAATGCCAGCAAATAGACTATGAATAACACGGGTGTAAGCGTGCTTCGTTTTTCCGCTTTAGAATCATCCATATCACTCACGCTCCTTAATTCCTAGGCGGCGGGAAACGTCAGGCAGAGAAACCCGACCCCTCAAGGTTCGGTACACTGCGAGGGCATCGGTGATGTCTATGACCGTGTTGTTGCTATTGTTCAGGTCACTAATTATTATGGGCTAGATCCAATCAACACTCAACAGCGATCATCTTAAGAGGTCCTTAAGTTCTGTACAAATGGATAGAGGCCCTGGCGCCGGCCAGGGCCTCTATCGTCTGCACAGGATGATCCTGTTGTCTGTCGTCGTTCAGTACTATTTGCTCGACCAATAGTATTATCGTCAAAGGTGAACAAGCTTACCGCGTAGAACGAGGAACCAACTAGAAATCATCGAGCTCAGTTCCGGACACCGCATGGAAAGGGATGTTACTATGGCTTCGCACGACATGGACATGAGCAACGGACCGCTGTTCGGTAAGATCCTAATCTTCGCCCTGCCCATCATGGCGATGAACATCCTGCAGCTAATGTTTAACACTGCCGATATGGTAGTGGTCGGGCGCTATTCGGGCAGAGATGCGTTGGCCGCCATCGGCGCGACCGGTGCCATAATCAACCTCATTATCAACCTGTTTATGGGCTTGTCAGTAGGTACCAGTGTCATCGTGGCGCAGGACTATGGTGCTGATCAACCAGATGCCGTGAGACGATCTGTTCACACAT
>CAZINL010000206.1:0-2499 GCA_964540595.1 uncultured Clostridia bacterium | reverse complement strand
CACACATCCATCGCCGTCAGCGTCATCGGCGGTCTGCTGGTCATGGTGATCGGCCTCGTTCTGTGTGAGCCGTTGCTGAAGTGGATGGGCACTCCAGACGACATTTTCAGCCTGTCGTTGGTGTACATGAAGATCTACTTCATCGGCATGCCCGCCGGTATGGTTTACAACTTCGCGGCAGCCATCCTGCGCGCGGTAGGTGACAGCCGCCGGCCGATGTATTTTCTGATCATCACCGGCGTTCTGCACGTGATACTCAACCTGTTCTTCGTGATTGAGCTACACATGAGCGTGGCAGGCGTGGCCTGGGCCACGGTGATCTCCCAATATCTTGCTGTGCTGCTGATCATGAACTGCTTGTCCAAGTACGACGGAGCCGTCCGCTTCAACTATCGGCAGATGCGGATCGACGGGCAAAAGCTCAAGACCATCGTGCGGATCGGCTTACCAGCAGGCCTGCAGGGGACGCTGTTCTCCATCTCCAATGCGCTGATCCAATCCGCGGTCAATTCCTTCGGCTCCACCATGGTGGCGGCCAACTCCGCGTCCAGCAACGTCGAAAATTACATTGGTACCACCATGAATGCTTATTATAACGCGGCCATCACCTTCACCGGACAGAACATGGGCGCAAAGAAGTATGATCGAATTGACAGCGTGGCCAAGGTGTGTGCGGGCTTAATCGTCGCCACCTGGGTGGTCATGGGCGGTGCGATCTTGCTCTTCGGCAGACCGCTGCTGGGCATCTTTACATCTGACCCGTCGGTTATTGATCTCGGCATGCTGCGGCTCAATGTCATGATCGCTCTTTACTTCACCTGCGGCACGATGAACGTCTTCCCAGGCCTGACCCGTGGCATGGGCTTCTCCATTCTGCCGATGCTGTGCACGCTGGTTGGTGCCTGCCTGATGCGGATCGTCTGGCTGGTCACGGTCTTTACTTGGTATCCCACCCAGATCGTGCTCTTTGCCTGCTATCCAGTCACCTGGGCGTTGGCGGGAGCGGGACAGGTAGGCATCTTCTTCTACGCGCGGCGACAGATTCGTAAGCAAGCTGTACCAGCGGGCGAGGGTGCAAACATGGCTAGAGCTACCGGCTAGTTGCGAGGGCTTTACAAGGCTGATCCAATGACGACCGCTACACGCAAATCACGTGGGCGGTCGTTTCCGTTTCTGTGTGAGACCGGTTATCCGCGCACCCCTAGTATGTGAACCATGACCAATTAACTAGAGCCAATCAATCTCCTGCGCAATACGGTGTATGGGAATAGGGCGTCACGCGACTCATCACGTCAGGCCAAGTGACGATCCCCCCAATCACGTATTAGGAGGATGAACGGTCATGCCCAGTCAACTGTGTCGCCGGTTCTCCCGCATCATCGGTGGTCGGCCCAGTATGATGAACGGTGTCTGTGTGGCGACTGCCGAACGGAATCTCAGGCTCAGGATCCTCGGTCGCCCGACCGACTCTGCCCTAGCTCTCTATGCCTTCTTCTCTTTTGAAGCGCTAGATGCCCAAGGGCGAGCGCTAAACCTCGGTGAGACCGTCGTACTGCAGAGCGAGGCCAATCGCTTCATCTCCGCGCTGCGCCGCCGTGGTATCATCGTCACCGGCTTTCACAACCATTGGCTCTTCGAATCCCCGCGGACCCTCTTCATTCACTTTGAAGCGATCAAAAGACCGCTCCAGTTTGCCCGCGACGTTCGCGCTGCCTTTAGGGTCATCGGTGGCCTAACTCCTGCCGAAGCCCCCGAAGCGCCCGCTGGTCAATGCCGGCGTTTCGCCCGCATCCTCGGCGGCATGGGCATGAAGGAGGGCGAGGTCTGCCGCGTCATGGGCAACCGCAAGCTGAGAGTCCGTGTTCTTGGTCGCCGTACCCGCTCGCCGCTGGTCCTAGCCCCGATGTACTCCTTTGAGTCCCCCGACTCCCAAGGCCGCACGCTAAATCTCGGTGAGACCCCTCTCCTCCAACAAGAGGTCAACAGGGTCCTCTCTCGCCTGCGCCGCCGCGGCATCACAGTCACCTCGTTGCACAATCACTGGTTGTTTGAGAAACCACGGATCATGTTTGTGCACTTTGAGTCCATCGACAACCCGATCCGTTTCGCCAGAAAGGCGGCCGCCTCCCTCAGAGGGTTGAAGTAGTAGTCACCAGTGAGTCCTGACGAGAGGCCGATCACCGTTGATCGGCTGCAGTAGGGAAAAGCACAGCAGCCCACGATGGCTGCTGTGCTTTTCCACTGCGCTTTACCAGCGAGAACCGTCCCAGTCGTTAGAGGATCCCTAACCACTGACCGAATACCTTCGTCAACTCTCCTAGCAAGACGGAGATGCGTCCTGCAACAACGTTACCAAACGAAACCCCAAATGTAACCATCATCATCCACCGCCCAAACTGGGAGAAGCGTTTTGCCGGTCCTGATTGGGGGATGGAGAAAATGAAGTAGCTCAACACGGCCAGTAGCCCCACAGTAGTGATCAGAGCCTTGATGGTGGCA
>CAZINL010000205.1:0-5006 GCA_964540595.1 uncultured Clostridia bacterium | reverse complement strand
ATGAGTTTTTCTGTAGCCAAGAGGTATCATCAATGCTTATGAAGAATATAGTGGTTACGCATACAAAACATGCAGCAAATGGAGGGTCTGTGATGACTGAGAAAAGCAAAGAACAGCTGATCCAGGAAGTGCGTGCAACAGCCGAAGAGTATTTTCGCAGCGGTGGCTATTTCTGTTCGGAAGCCGTTGTACAGACGATCAATGATCTGCTGGGTAAGCCGTTACCTCAAGAAGCGGTGAAGATGGCATCTGGTTTCCCCATTGGCATTGGCCGATCGGGATGTGTCTGCGGTGCCATCAGTGGTGGGGTCATGGCGCTGGGGCTGAAGTATGGTCGTACCGCGCCCGGTCAAGCCGCCCCTGATATTCTACCGGTCAGTGCGGAGCTACATAATCACATCCGTGATCAGTATGGCAGCACCTGCTGCCGGGTGATCGTCCGCGACTTGGGGGAGTTTGGCGGTCCGAAGCGCAAAGCACACTGTATCAAGATCACTGGGGAAGTAGCGGCTTGGGTGGCCGAGAAGATGCTGGAGGGGAAGACGGAGTAGCATGGCGATCGTCAAGCTTGATATGGTTCAAACTCTGGGCCTAGCCCTGGGGTGCCTGCTGGTTGGTTACAACATCCAGAAGCGGGTGGGCTGGCTCAGACAGTGGTTGATCCCAGCCCCTCTGTTGGGCGGGCTGCTCTATGCGGTTGCCAGTTTGGCGCTACGCCAAGCGGGCCTAGTTGATCTCCAGTTGGACACCGCCTTGCAGCCCTACTTCTTCGCCGGGTTCTTCGCTTCCATCGGCCTACGCGCCGGGCGCAAGATGCTGGTCGATGGTGCTCCTAAGATAGCCATCTTCATGATGATCACCACCGCCCTGGCACTGATCCAGAAGCTGGCGGCGCTCACGGTTGGTGGTGTTCTCGGGCTCTCACGCCCCGCCATCACAGCTAGTTCGGCCGTGCTGATGGGTGGGACCACCTTCGCCAATAAGGCGGTGCCGGCGCTGACAGGCCAGGGACTTGGCAACGCTCAAGCGGTGGTCGCGGCCTCGGCGACCTTTGGTTTGCTGCTGGGCAGCTTCTTAGGCGGCCCGCTACTGGTGGCTCTAATGGGTAAGCAGAAGCTGAGCCCTACCGCCGCCAAACCCGCCCCCGCGGCGCTGACTCCGCCTAGCCTGATCGGGCATGTCTTTCTCTTCGCCCTCTGCATCGGCTTGGGCAAGTGGGTCAGCTCTTTGACCGGTGGAGTCTGGATCCCCGCCTTCGCGGGCGCTATGCTGATCGGGGCGGTGCTGCGCAATATCGAAGATATCAAGCCGCTCTTCCACATGGAGCTGCCACATATCAACACCCTGGGCAACTTTTCGCTCTCCTGCACTCTGACCATGGCGTTCATGGGCCTGAAGCTGCAGTCACTTGCGGTGATTAACGCCCCGCTCTTGATCGTGTTGACCATGCAGCTGCTGTTGCCGGTGGCGGTCGCCTGGTGGCTGGTCTACCCGCTGCTGGGCAAGAACTGGCTGGCAGCCATGGTGGCCGCCGGGCTGCCCGGTTTCTCGGTCGGCGTTCCCGCCAACACCATGGCCACTCTGCAGTGCGCCCAGGAGAACCACGGCGCTCTGCCCATGGTAACACTGGTCGTCCCCACCGTGGGAGCATGGTTGATTACGCTGGTGCATCCGTACTTGATCAATCTACTCATGTAGAAGAGCTACATGAGTAGATTAAGGACACTAGACCCAAGACCCAAGACACTAGAGTCATACACTCACACCAGAGGTCGAAAATAAGGCGCCCGTTCCACAAAACGTGGAACGGGCGTCGTGCGTAGGAGTGACTCGTGCTGGCGAGGGGGAACCGCCCGTCGCGATATCACGTCGCAACTGCGTGTGAGGCGGCTCTCCGATGATCTCTAGTGTCTTGGGTCTAGTGTCTCGGCATAGCAAGCTGGCTTCAGTCAGCCTGCTATACCGCCACTGCCACGCCACGGCCGCTGAACTGGCTGTTGTAAAGGTCGGCGTAGAAGCCGCCCTGGGCCAACAGCTCGACATGGGTTCCCTGCTCGATGATGCTGCCGTTGTTCATGACCAGGATCAGATCGGCATCGCGGATGGTGGAGAGGCGGTGGGCGATGACAAAGCTGGTGCGTTCTTTCATCAGCTCGGTCATGGCCTTTTGGATCGCCAGCTCGGTGCGAGTGTCGACGCTGCTGGTAGCCTCGTCAAGGATCAGGATGGCTGGATCAGCCAAGAAGGCTCTGGCGATGGTCAGCAGCTGCTTCTGTCCCTGCGAGATATTCGAGGCCTCTTCGTTGAGGACGGTGTTGTAGCCGTCCGGTAGGGTGCGGATGAAGTGATCAGCATGGGCTGCCCGGGCGGCGCGGAAGACCTGCTCATTAGTCGCTCCAGCTAGACCATAGGCGATATTGTCACGGATGGTGCCATTGAAGAGCCAGGTATCCTGCAGCACCATACCAAAGATGGTGCGCAGATCGCCGCGCTTGAAATCGCGGATATCGCGACCGTCCACGGTGATCCTACCGGCATTGAGCTCGTAGAAGCGCATCAGCAGGTTGACCAAGGTGGTCTTGCCCGCGCCGGTGGGACCGACGATGGCGATGGTTTGGCCGGGCCGGACATCGATATTCATGTCCTCGATCAAGGTCACGCCTTCTTTGTAGCCGAACTGCACATGTTCGAACGCGACCTGACCGTTGATCTCGCCCGCCGGCTCGGCGGCTGCGTTATCAGGCAGCTCTTCGGATTCATCCAGCAGCTCAAAGACACGCTCAGCCGCTGCGACGGTGGATTGGATGACGTTGGAGATATTGGCCGTCTGGTTAATCGGCTGCGTGAACTGGCGGGAATACTGGATGAAGGCCTGAACATCACCGATGGCGATGCTCTTCTTGGTGACCAGCACGCTGCCGACCACGCAGACCAGCACATAACCGATATTGTTGACGAAGCCCATCAGGGGCATGATCAGACCGGAGATGAACTGCGCTTTCCAGCCTGCATCATAGAGCCGTTCATTGATAGACATGAATTCCTCAGTCGCCCGCTGTTCGCGGCCGAAGGCCTTGACGATTTTGTGTCCCGTATACATCTCTTCCACATGACCGTTCAACTCACCAAGCGATTTTTGCTGGGCGGCGAAGAACTTCTGCGACCGTTTGATAATCGGGCGCATGACGAACAAGCTCAGCGGCAGTGTGACCAGGCAGATCAGCGTCATGAAGGGACTGATGCTCAGCATCATCACCACTACACCGACCAGCGTCACCATGGACGTTATCAGCTGGGTGATGCTCTGCTGCAGCGACATGCTAATGGTATCGACGTCGTTGGTCACACGGCTGAGGATCTCCCCATGGGTGCGAGAGTCGAAGAAGCGCAAGGGCAGACGCGCCAGCTTCTCGTTGACATCTTTGCGCATGGCGAAGACGGTCTTCTGCGATACCCCGGCCATAGTGAACTGCTGAACATAACTAAACGCTGCGCTGATCACATACAGCCAGGCCAGGGTCATCATGATCTGCCAGATGCCGTCGAAATCGACCTTCGCCCCTGGGACGCGCATCGCCTTCATCATGATGCCCTCAAACAGCTTGGTCGTGGCCTTGCCCATGATCTTGGGTGCACGGATGCCAAAGATCGTGCTGAGGATGGCCGTGGTTAGGACGATTAACAGCTGCAACCAACGCGGACGCAGGTAGACCATCAGCCGCTTGAGCGTCCCTTTGAAATCCTTGGCCTTTTCCACTGGACGGCCAAAACCTCCTGGCCCGTGTCCCATCCCGCCAGGACGCCCTCCTGGCCTCATGCCGCCTTGGCCACCTTGGGGTGGGATTGGTCGTGTCTGGCTCATGCGATCTCCTCCTCTGAAAGCTGCGAGGACACTATCTCGCGATAGACCTCACAACGGCTCAATAGCTCACGGTGTGTACCAATCCCTGCCACACGGCCATCGTCGAGCACAATGATCTGGTCGGCATCCATGACAGTGCTCACCCGTTGAGCCACGATCAGGGCGGTGGAATCAACGATCTCGCTGCGCAACGCCGCACGCAACTTGGCGTCGGTCTTGAAGTCGAGAGCGGAAAAACTGTCATCGAAGAGATAGATCTCTGGGCGGCGCACCAAAGCACGGGCGATGGAGAGGCGCTGCTTCTGCCCGCCTGATACATTGGTCCCGCCTTGAGCGATCTGAGTGTCAAAGCCATCGGGCATCGCGCTGATAAACTCCATGGCCTGGGCGACCTCGGCGGCTCGCCGAACATCCTCATCACTGGCATCCTCTTTGCCATAGCGGATATTCTCCGCGATGGTACCGGAGAAGAGCAGGGCTTGTTGGGGCACAAAGCCGATCTTGGAGCGCAACGTGGCTTGGCTCATCTGGCGTAGATCAACTCCATCAATGAGGATCGTGCCCGAACTCACCTCGTAGAAGCGCGGTAGCAGACTAATCAAGGTCGACTTACCCGACCCAGTACCGCCGATGATTGCGGTGATCTGCCCGGGCTTCGCCACGAAAGAGACATCAGAGAGCGCGGGCTGCTCCGCCCCAGCATAGTGGAAGCTGACGCTTTGGAACTCGATACGGCCGCGTTCCTGAAAAACGCTGACAGGCTGGCCGGGGTCGACGATGGTCGGAATGGTGTCGAGCACTTCGTTGACACGCACCGCTGAGGCGGAAGCTCTGGGGACCATGACGAACATCATGGAGATCATCATGAAAGAGAACATGATCTGCATCACATACTGGATAAAGGCCATCAGATCACCGACCTGCATCTGCCCTTGATCGATGCGCTGCCCACCTATCCAGATGATGGCGATCGTGGTGAAGTTCATCAGCAACGAGGTCACCGGCATCATGCACGCCATCAGACGATGAACCCGCATCGACGTGTTGGTCAGGTCGGCGTTGGCTTCGGCAAAGCGCTGCTTCTCATGGTCGATGCGGTTGAAGGCGCGGATGACCCGGATACCGGTGAGACCTTCGCGAGAGA
>CAZINL010000204.1:0-5174 GCA_964540595.1 uncultured Clostridia bacterium | reverse complement strand
CTGGCCAAGAGGGGTCGTAGTCAACAATAATCACCGGGGCTGGCATAGACTTCATCCTTCCCGAAGATATCGTTTGTAGACTGCTGTCTGTGGCGTGCAAGCATGTCCGCAGGTCTGGCGCACCTAGGCTTTGGCCCCAGCCGGCTGCGCGGCATCGTCACGCTTGCTCAGTCGATAGTAGGCGAACGAGGCGATGGTCGCCAGGGTAAAGGCGGCAAATCCTAGGATGAAAGGCCATTTGGGATTGACGGTGTAGAGCACACCAGCCGCCAGCGACCCGAAGATCCCGCCCAAAGCCTTTAGAGCGTTGTAATAGCCCATGATCAGGTTGCTGTCCTTCCCCTTTGCCCTGCCAGCCACTAGGCTCTGGGTGAGGGGAACGCTGATGGCGAAGAAGCCAAAGTACAGGACATTAGCCACCACAAACGGTACCACCGCATCGAGCAACACCACGGTCAACATCGCGCTCGAGCAGAGCAGATACACAAAGATCGATGAGCGGCGAATATCGGTCTTGTTGATCAGCCACAGACCGATGGTGCTGTTGGCAGCGAAGGAGACAAAACCAATCAGTGCCTTGATGGCCCCGTTATACCCCGATGACAGGCCCAACTGCGCCTTGAGGTAGTAGTTGAAGCTCTGGTCGAAAGCAATGCTCCCAAGATTGGCCAAGGCCGCGATGAGGAAGATGGTAACGAACAGCGGGGTCAAGAAGCTCCTACCAGCCACAAAGGCAGCCAGTGGGTTAGCCTCGGCGAAGATGGCTCTCGGGTCCATACGCTGAACTCCTGCCGTCGCGTCATCGGCGCAGATCAGGTAGAACAGCACCCCACAACCTGCCAGCGTCACCACCTGGGCCATGATCGCTATGCTAACCCCAATCTCACCGAGCATACCGCCCACGAAGTAGCCAAAGGAGGCGGCAACGGTCGAGAGTGTAGCAAGCACCGTCAGATAGTTGCCTCGCATCTCCTCAGGCGATGTATTCACTACATAGGTCAGAAACGAGGTAAAGCAGCCACCGGTGAAGATCCCGGCAAACATCCTGGCCACGACCATGGTCGCCTCGGTCGTGGCTAGGCCGAACAAGACCTGGCCGACAGCGTAACCCAGGCTGCAGATGAACATCACGCGCCGACTGGAGAGGTAGCTGACCAATCTCCCCCAGAAAGGAGAGAACAGGAAGTTCACCATCATCATCGAGGCTAGCGCAACGCCAAACATGTAGTCACCGAAGCCGCGGTCTTTGATGATTGTGGGGGTGACAGGATGGGCGAAGTTGGCTGCCATGTTGAAGATAATGATAGCGGCGAAGAATAGATACATTCGGCGTTTGTCTTTCATCATAAGCCCCCTGATGTCGAATTGTGTCCACATGCCTTTCTCATTATAGCAGGTTCGCGCCTTAACACCGCCTCTATTTCGCCGACCGATCGATTGCCCGATGTACACTGGGGAATGATGGCATGACCCCGCCGCATGATCGCGGCGGGGTCACAGTCTGGCTGTCGGTTAGGCTGCCCTTGCTAGTTGCTCTGCTTCCAGCTTCCTCATTACCCCCTTGAACGAGCGGAGGAACAGAGTCACTGTCACCGCGACGGCGATAAAGTCCGCGATCGGTTCAGCTAGGAAGACGCCCATGACCTTGTTCTCTACGAACTGCGGTAAGACGAAGATCAAGGGAATGAGCAGAATGACCTTGCGCAGCATCGCGAGGAAGACTGACACCTTGGCATTGCCCAGAGCGATAAACGTCTGCTGACAGGCAATCTGCGCACCGAGCATTAGTGATACTGCCATATAGATACGCATAGCCCCGACTGAAAATGCCATCAGTTGCGGATCGCTGGTGAAGATAGAGACGAACATGCGCGGTGCAAACATGCTGATCGCCCAAAGGACTGTCGAGTAGATCATGGAGGAGGTCAACAGCAGACGAAATGTCCTGTTCACCCTCTCGGCATTTGCTGCACCGTAGTTATAACTGATGATCGGTTGCGCGCCCTGAGTGAGCCCCTGCAAAGGAAGCATGGAGAACTGCATAACGCTAGAGAGGATCGTCATGGCGCCAACAGCCAGGTCGCCTCCATAGCGAAGCAGCGAGGTGTTGAAGGTAACTGCTAGGACGCTCTCGGTGAACTGCATGACAAACGGGGATACGCCAAGGGCAATGCACGGTGCGATAATCTCTGGTCGCAGGCGAAAGCAGTCACGTCGGATACGCAGGTAGCTGCTCTCCGAGCTGAGGAACCACAAGACCCAGATGCAGGATATCGCCTGTGAGATGATGGTGGCTAGAGCAGCCCCTCTGACCCCCATGTTGAACCCAAACATTAAGATGGGATCGAGAACGATATTGCTGATGGCACCGATCAACACGGTATACATGCTCGTTTTGGCATGTCCTTGGGAGGTAATAAAGGCATTAAGCCCCAGTGCCAACTGAACAAAGATTGTCCCCATGGAGTAGATCTGCATGTACTCCATGGCGTAGCCGATGGTGTTGTCGCTGGCTCCGAACAACATCAAGATCGGGCGCCCAAACAAGAGAAGGGCCGCAGTGAGCACGACTGATAGGCAGACCAACATAATGAAGCAATTCCCAAGGATCACTTCAGCCTGCCGCTTGTCACCCCTGCCCATCGCAATCGAGGCGCGCGGTGCGCCGCCCATGCTGACCAACGCCGCAAAGGCAGAGATCGCCATGATCACCGGCATAGTCACACCGACACCCGTCAGCGCCTGGGCACCAATCTCTGGTAGATGACCGATGTACATCCGGTCGACCACGTTATACAAGACATTGATGATCTGGGCAGTGATGGCCGGTAGCGCGAGACTAAACAGCAGCTTCCCTACACTCCCGCTGCCAAGGTTGATCTGGTCACTCCGCTTCATGCTTTTCCACTTCCTCTCACCATGGCCTCCAGGTTGGCATTCATCATCTCTGTCGCCCTGTTGAGAATGACCAGATCCTCTTCCGCGATCCCGTTCATCAGCCGTGCCAAGAAAGCCTCCTTGCACGCCTTCAGTCGATCGACGATATCTCTGCTTCTCTCACTCAAGCGGAGGTGGACCACCCTGCGATCCAACTGATCGGTCTCTGCGGACAGAAACCCTTGCCGACAGAGTGATTCCACGGACCGTGCTACCAGGCTCTTAGATATGTTTCTATGATGGACGATATCTTTGGCGGTATCTAGGGGGGCGTTGTTGGAGAGAAACATCAGTACGACGATCTCATTCGGAGTGAACTGGTACTCCGCCACCGCTTCATAACACATCTTCCTGTAGATCCTATCCATCTTAGCAAACCTGACAAAGTACCCATCTCCACCGAGCATCATAGGCATGACATGACCTCACTTAATGTTAACTTGTGAACAGTTTACTTTTGAACTTGTATATTATAGTATTCATCTGGTGAACTGTCAACGAAGGTTGTCACATGCGCTTCATGGAGCTTGGCGACATCCGTATCACCTGGATCTCCCGATACGAATGAAAGGGTTCCAGAGACAGCAAGCCTCTGGAACCCTTTCATTGGTTAGATGAATACAACCCATCGACCGAGCTGTGCTGACATGAGCGCGGCGCTATGATTAGCTAGGAAGCGAATGGGTAGAACTTCCATCGTGCCTCGTTCGTTCTCGCCTACCTTTCTGGTAGCAGGCCGCTCATTTCGTTGGCGATGGTCTTCTGTATCTCCTCAACAGCGCTCTCCAGCGGGATCAACTGCGCCTCCTTAGCACCTCTAAGCTTGACCTCCAAGCTCTGCTGCGCCAAGGAGCGTGTACTGGCCACGACCCTGATCGGCATACCTAAGAGATCGGCATCGTTGAACTTCACCCCCGGGCGTAGGTCGCGGTCATCATACAATACCGAGATCCCCGCTGCCTGTAGATCGTGGTAAAGGCGGTCAGCTGTCTCGTTGACACTCTGATCTACACCTACCGCGCAGAGTTCAACCTCAAAGGGAGCCACCGAGACTGGCCAGATGATGCCATTGGCATCATGGTTCTGCTCAATCACACAGGAGAGCAGTCGTCCGACCCCGATCCCATAGCATCCCATGGTGATCGGCACCGCCGTGCCGCTTTCGTCGAGGAAGTTGGCGCCCATGGACTTGGAGTATTTCAAGCCAAGCTTGAAGGTGTTGCCCATCTCCACCCCACGCGCCTCGCGAACGGGATGGCCACAGATGACGCAGCTTGCACCGTCCTGAACGGCCACCAGGTCAGCCACATGCTCGGCGGTGAAGTCGCGTCCATAGTTGACGTTGCGGATATGGAAGCCAGCCTGATTGGCGCCAGCGACCAGGTTGCGGGAGACCGCCACTGACTGATCGACCACGACTGTGACGCCGCTTACTCCCACCGGCGAGACATAGCCAGGGACCAATCCCCCGGCCCGAGCCTCTTCCTCGGTAGCCATGCGAATCGTTTCATCTCCGAGCAGCTTCTTCAGCTTGCGCTCGTTAACCTCCAGGTCGCCACGAATGCAGGCCAGCACCAGCCCTTTCTTGCCGCTCAAGATCAAAGTCTTGAGCGTTTGCTCGGCACGGATGCCGAGGAAAGCGGTCAGCTCGCCAATCTCCTTAGCCCCTGGGGTAGCAACCTCCTCGATCGGCAGCATTGCCTCGTCCGAGGGCAGGACGGGAGCTTGTTCCGCGACCTCAAAGTTGGCAGCGTAGCCGCACTTGTCACAGAGCAGCAGGGTATCCTCGCCAGCTGGCGTCACGTACATGAACTCATGGGCCTCTCCTCCACCCATCATTCCAGTGTCGGATAGGACAGAGATGATGTCGAGCCCACAACGCGCAAAGATATTGAAGTACGCCTGAACCACATCTTCGTAATAGCGGTCTAGATCCGCCGCATCGCGGTGGAAGCTATAGGCATCCTTCATGGTGAACTCGCGGACACGAATCAGCCCGCCGCGCGAACGGGGTTCGTCACGGAACTTGGTCTGGATCTGATAGAGCATAATCGGTAGCTGCCGGTAGCTGCTGATCTCATTGCGCACCAGATCCGTCACGACCTCTTCATGGGTCATACCGAGGACCATGTCCCGACCGCCGCGATCTTTGAAGCGGGCCAACTCAGGGCCGATCCCATACCACCGCCCGGACTCCTGCCAGAGCTCGGCTGGCTGGACCACGGGCATGTTGATCT
>CAZINL010000203.1:2269-5216 GCA_964540595.1 uncultured Clostridia bacterium | reverse complement strand
TCATGGTCTATGACCCTGGCGCTCACGATTACTCAGTCGATAAACCCAAGTGGGTCGAGATCACCGAGGGGCACTTTGTACTCGGCAATGAGGCAGAGCTGGCAGGCTATCGGGCCATGATGGGACGCTAGACATACCACCATAACCACATGTATTTGGCTGGAATCTCAATGTAGAGATTCCAGTCTTTTGTTGTTTATCACAAGAGGGTAAATACACACATCATATGTGTAAATTTAACAAGGCGAAACAGAGATAATATATAGAATTATACTCGCCAACTATTGCGGCATCGGGTATAATTGGGTAGGGAGGTGATCAAAACCTACACAAAGTATCAGGTATCTTTGGGCGGCCTCAGAGAAGGGGATATCCCCTTACTCGGTCAGCCTAAAGGAACGTAGGCCAGTATCATCTTGCCAAACATACTCCGGGCAATGGGTAGTCTCAGTATCATATCGAGGAGGGTTTTAATGAAGAAGGTTCTCGTGATGGTTCTCGTCGTAGCCATGCTGCTGGTTGGCTGTACAACTACTCCGGCCACCACTCCACCTACGACGACCAAGAAATCCGCAGACTTCAACACGGTTTACTCTGGCGAGTTGACCACCTTAAACTACCTCGTCACCAGCACAACCAATGACCAAACTGTCGCCGCCAATGCTGTCGACGGCTTGGTTGAGTATGACAACTTTGGCGTGCTCAAACCTTCGCTGGCCAAAAGTTGGAAGGTCTCCGATGATGGCCTTACCTGGACCTTCACCTTGCGCGACGGCGTTAAGTGGTTGAAGTATGATGGCACGGAATACGCCGATGTCACCGCTCAGGACTTCGTCGACGCTCTGAAGTATTCGTTCGATAAGAAAAACGCTTCCAAGACCGCCAACATTGCTTACGGCGTGATCAAAAACGGCGAAGATTTCTACAATGGCAAGATTACTGACTTCAGCCAAGTCGGCGTCAAGGCTGTTGACAAACTTACTCTGCAATACACCCTCAAGACACCAGTCCCCTACTTCCTGACCATGCTTACCTACGTCTCCTTCCTGCCAGCCAATGGCAAGTTCCTAGCCGAGGTGGGCGACAAGTTTGGTACCGATAACAAGACCATCCTCTATAATGGCGCTTACCTCATGAAGACCTATGAGCCTCAGAACTTGCGTGAGTTCGTCAAGAATGAGAAGTACTGGGACAAGGACAACGTCTTCATCAACAAGCTGACCTATAAGTACAACAAGGAAGCCGCCACCCTCGCCCCCGAGCTCTATTTCCGCGGCGAGATCACTGGTGCTGGTATCCCGACTGGTTCTCTCGACGGTTACCTGAAGGATGCTGCCAAGAAGGATCAGATCCGTCCTGCTTCCACCGGGTTCTACACCTATTTTTACGCCTTTAACTTCGATCCGAAGTTCGCTAAGGAATACGAGCCAGACAACTGGAAGGTTGTAGTGAACAATCTCAACTTCCGTAAGTCCATGTTCCATGCCCTGGATCGTAAGGCTGCCATGTTGACCGATGAGCCGCTCGCTCCGGAGCGCCGCCTGAGCAACACCATCACCCCGAAGAACTTTGTTTCCGTCGGTGGTAAAGACTACGTCACCTTTGGCGACATGGCTAAGATCGCCACCACCGATACGTTTGACAAAGCCAAAGCGGTCGAGTTCAGAGACAAGGCCAAGAAAGAACTCGAAGGTAAGGCTACTTTCCCGGTCAAGGTCATGATGCCGTACAATAGCTCCGGCACCCAGTGGACCGCCCGCGTGCAGGTTGTCGAACAGCAGATGGAAGGCGTCCTGGGTAAGGACTTCATCGACATCATCCCGGTCGGCTTCCCAGCCACCAACTTCCTGGGCGTGACGCGTCGCGCTGGCAACTATGCGTTCCAAGAGTGCAACTGGGGTCCTGACTACGCCGATCCCGAGACGTATACCGACCCGTTCTATCCTGGTGGCACCTACAACTGGCCCGAAAAGGCTACTGGCTACAACGATGCCAATGGCAAGACCAAGTATCAGAACCTAGTCGATGCCGCCAAGGCCGAGGTCAAGGACGCAACCAAGCGCCTCGAGCTCTTTGCTAAGGCTGAAGCCTTCCTCATCAACGAGGCTATGGTACTTCCCTATGGCATCGGTGGCGGTGGCTACGTGGCTACCAAGGCTGTGCCTTTCACTGCTCCCTACGCTCCATTTGGTATGTCTGAGCTTAAGTTCAAGTTCCAAACCATTGGCGAGAAAGCCATGGGCACTGAGGATTACCTCAAGGCTGAAGCTAAGTGGAATACTGACCGCGCGGCTGCTCTGAAGGCTGCTGGACAGTAAAGATCCAGATAAGAAAAAGACCGCCGTCAGGCGGTCTTTTCTTATCCTAGCGTAGGAAGTACTTGGTCCCGATGCCCACATAGCGATACAGCGCGAAGGCCAGCGCGGCCAGTTGGCCAGAGGACCACAGTAAGGTGTAGATGGAGTGTTCGACGAAGCGATCCGGACCCTCTAGCTTGGGGCGATCACGTCTGGGGATGATCCGCTCGCCCTTGTCGAGCAGTTCTTCACCAGCTACCTTCTGTTCGGGGAGATCACGGACAAGCTCGTTCTCGTGGTGCCCGAGTGCAGCTGCCCCGCGCCGGGCGGGCTGATCGGCGGCCAGAAAAGAGTCCCGGCGCAGGTACAGCAGCCAGGCCAAAAGGAGGTAGAGCGCCATAAAGAGTGGCAATAGCTGTGCCAGATAATAGAGGTTCTGAAACCCCCACGAGGCAGCTGCACCAGCGAGCGCCGTCGTTAGTCCCGTCAAGATCAGGGCATACAGGAAGGTTCGCGTTACTGTCTGCATATCATCACCCTCTGTAGCATAACCAGCCAGAGGATTGGCAGTCAAGGGATTTATTGAGTCCCTAGTCCCTAGTCCCTAGTAGATTGGGTTCCGCACCTAACTAGCCTATCACCCGTAGATC
>CAZINL010000203.1:0-2259 GCA_964540595.1 uncultured Clostridia bacterium | reverse complement strand
CACGGCTTAGCCGTGCTCCGGTTGGCGCTCCACTGGCTGTAAGGGCGGTTTGTTCCCCGGCTGACAACCTCTTCGTTTTGCGTACTCCAACTAGGGACTAGGGACTAGGGACTAGCTGTGGTTTTGGCCGAACCAAAGCTACAGCTTCATCCACACCAGCCGGATGCGCTGGAAGAGCCAGCTGATCATCGATAGGATCAGGAGCAGGGCTAGGAAACCACCGACAAATAGCAGCTGTGCTCCCCAGAACTTGCCTAGGAAGCTAAAGGGGAGGAACTTGGCCGCCTTGTCTGAGACCGTAAAGAAGGTTGGGATCGCTCCCCCTATCGCTAAAGGCGGGGCGGTCCTCATCAACAAAACGGTAAGTCCACCAGCGAACAGGGCATGGAGTATCCGGGCAAAGACGTAGGGGGTCATGCGCACATCGGTCTCAGCCATGACACTTGCCACCTGCCCATGCACCGACAGACCACTCCAGCCGATGATGGCGCTGGCCACTGCGGCCTGCTGCAGGAGCGGCGCCGCCACCTTACTGACTTGGGCGGTACCGACATCGAGCTCAAAGATCCCGCTGATCAAGGGGCGCACTAGGTTGGGATCCCATCCCAGCGCTTGGAACAGACTAGTGAGAGGTGCCGCCACAATACCGACGATCCCGAACACCGTCATGACCTCTAGAACCACCGAGAAGAACATGATGTAACAACAGATCATCAAGAGAGTGCGGATGGACTCAAAGACAGCGTCGGAGAAGAGCTTACCAACCGGTCGGCCATCCTCGACGCGAGCCTGCACCAGAGCCCGCCCTGCTCGCCGAAGGATACTAATTCGTTCCGTCGCGCGGCTGGTGTGCTGTGGCTTCTCCTCTGACCGGCCGTAGAAACGGAAGACAAATCCCACTAGGAAACTGGCGAGATAATGGGCGATAGCCAGGATCAGGCCAAGTTTGGGCATACCGAACATCCCGACAGCGACGGCTCCAAACATGAACAAGGGATCCGCCGTATTGGTGAACGCCAGTAGGCGTTCGCCTTCAACGCGAGTACACATGCCGCTTTTGCGGAATCGAGCGGTAATGACAGCGTCCATGGGGTACCCTGCAGCCAGCCCCATGGACATGGCGAAGGCACCGGCTCCTGGCACATTGAACAGTGGCCGCATCAGCGGTTCCAGAAGCACACCGAGACAATGAACCACACCTAAGCCAAGCAGCAGCTCCGACATGATGAAAAATGGCAGTAGGGATGGAAACACGACATCAAAAAAGATCTTCATCCCCGCCACAGCGGCATGGAAGCTCTCCTTGGGATAGACGACCAGTGAAAGGGTTAGGAAGATGCCGATACCCGCCAAGATCACAGTGCTTAGTTTTCTTGATCTCAAATTCTGTCACCCCGCTAATCACTTCTTTCTCGTCATGTATATGCCGACGACAGGTGATTTAGCATGACAAGATGGTAGGGAGGTTGGCAGCCGGGTCGAAAAACGCGACATGATGGAAAAAAACGATCGTGGACAGGGAACTGAGCCTGTGACAGCGAAGCAAGTCTCATCATAGATGCATATAGCTCGGGACTGCAGCGCAAGCGCCTCAGGGCAGACGCAGGCGACGGCCGTCTACTATTTTACTGAATGGAGGATGTAGCAAATGTTGAAACAGGTGATGGAGATCTATGAGCTGCTGGATAGCGCGACCGTTACCGGTCAGCGAGTGGTGGAGTTGCTCAAGAGCCGAGGATTGACAGAGGTACAGTATGAGACGGTCTCGGGTGCCAAGGGGAGCACCGACTTCATCTCCGTGATCGTTCCTGGTCGCAATGGACGAAGCGCAGGTGGGTCTGCACCAACCCTTGGCATCATCGGTCGCCTAGGTGGCATCGGTGCACGCCCAGAGCGGATCGGCCTCGTTTCCGATGGGGATGGCGCTATTGCCGCCCTCGCGGTGGCCCTTAAGTTGGCGGATATGCAGTCCAACGGTGACCAACTGCCCGGGGATGTCATGATCCGGACCCATGTCTGCCCGCATGCGCCGACCAAACCCCACGATCCCGTTCCATTTATGGACTCGCCGGTGAATATAGCGACTATGAACCAGCATGAGGTGACGGCTGAGATGGATGCCATCGTATCCATCGATACGACCAAAGGTAATCGCATCCTTAATCATCGTGGCTTTGCCATCACTCCTACCGTCAAAGATGGCTATATTCTACGCATCGCCGAGGATCTGGTGGGTCTGATGGAGATGGTGACGGGACA